>JAEWED010000118.1 GCA_023389745.1 Actinomycetes bacterium | reverse complement strand
CAGTTCGACGCCGGCACCGACGAGCTCGGCCATCCCGAGGTCGACGAGCCACTCGGCGGCGTGCCCGTCGTGGTGTGCTCGGTGCACAGCCAGGTCGCCACCGTCGCCGCCGCGTACGCCGCGGCCGGCGGCGAGCGCCTGGTCTACGTGATGACCGACGGGGCGAGCCTGCCCCTCGCCATGTCGGACCTGGTCGCGACGATGGGGGAGCGGGGCCTGCTCGCCGGCACGGTCACCGCCGGGCATGCCTTCGGTGGTGACCTCGAAGCCGTCACGGTGCCCTCGGCGCTGGGCCTGGCGGTGCACACCCTCGGCGCCGACGCCGTCGTCGTGGGCATGGGCCCCGGGGTGGTCGGCACCGGCACCGCGATGGGCAACACCGGGCTCGAGGTCGCACCGATCCTCGACGCCGTCACCGCCCGCGGCGGCACCCCGGTGCTGTGCGTGCGCGCCTCGAACCACGATCCACGACCGAGGCACCAGGGCATCTCGCACCACACCCGCAACGTCATGGCCCTGACGACGTCGAGCCCGTGGGTCGCGCCGGTGCCGGCAGAGGCCGCCGAGCTGCCCGGTGTCCGGGTCGCCGAGCCGGCCGACTGGCCCGACGCCGCAGCCGTGCTCGACGCCCACTCGCTGCACGTCACGACCATGGGCCGCACCGTCGACGAGGACCCGCTGTTCTTCGCCGCCGCAGCCGCCGCCGGGCACCTGACCGCCCGACTGGTGACGCGCAGGGCCGCGGACGGCCACCGGTAGGATCCTGCGGTGGCAAAACTCGACCGCCTGCTGAACCTCGTCGCCGCGCTGATCGAGACGACCGTGCCGATGACCGCCGAGGAGATCCGTGAGCGGGTCCCGGGCTACTCGACGGACTCCGACGACGCGTTCCACCGTGCCTTCGAGCGTGACAAGGACGACCTGCGCGAGCTCGGCGTCCCGGTCGAGACGGTCATGGTCGGCCACCACGAGCAGCCGAAGTCGGCGTACACGATCGAACGCGACCGCTACGAGCTGCCCGACCCCGGCTTCGACGCCGACGAGCTGGCGGCACTGCATCTCGCGACCGCAGCGGTGCAGCTCGAAGGAGTGGACTCCGACGACGCCACCGACGGACTGCGCAAGCTCGGCGGTCTGGTGCCCGGTGGTCCCGGCGCGGCGACCGGCCAGGGTCCCGTCGGGGCGCTGCCCACCCCCGACTCGCTGCTCGACCTGTTCGTCGCGGTGCTGGAGCGCCGCGAGGCGACCTTCGACTACGGCGACACACGTCGCACCCTGCAGCCGCACCGGCTCCAGTTCGAGCGTGGCCGCTGGTACCTGACCGGCTACGACACCATGCGCGAGGACCAGCGCAGCTTCCGACTCGACCGCATCGTGGGCTCCGTCGAGACGGGTTCGCCCGGTGCGTTCGACCGGCCCGAGGTCGTGCCCGCCGTGCGGCTGCGCCCGTGGGAGCTCGGCGACGACGAGCCGACGCGTGTGCTCGTCCTGCTCGACGCCGAGATCGCGCGATCGGTGCTCGCCGAGGACCCCGGCCTCGAGGTCGCCGAGCGGCGCGAGAACGGCGACGTCGTCGTCGCGCTCGCCGCCCGGAGCCGGACCTCGCTGCGCAACTTCGTGCTGACCCAGCTCGACCGTGCCGAGATCCTCGAACCGGCCGAGTTCCGCGACGACCTGGTCCGGTGGCTCGACGGGTTCACGACCGCAGGAGCGCAGCGATGAGCCGGGTGACCGCAACGGATCGTGTGCAGCGGATCCTGGCCGTGCTGCCGTGGATCGTGCAGCACCAGGGCGCCACCGTCGACGAGATCTGCGAGCGTTTCGGGCTGCGGCGCGACGACCTCGTGTCCGACCTCGACTTCGTGTTCGTGAACGTCGGGCTGCACCCGTTCACGCCCGACATGCTCGCTGACGTCAGCATCGAGGACGATCGGGTCCAGGTGCGCCTCGGCGACTACTTCACCCGCCCGCTGCGCCTGACCCACGCCGAGGCGCTCACGCTGCTCGCCGCAGGACGTGCCCTCGAGGACCGCCCCGGCGCCGACCCCGACGGCACCCTGCACCGCGCGGTCGCGAAGCTGTCCGCCGCGTTGGGCACCGACGCCGGCGGCGCCGTCGAGGTGGCGCTCGGCGACGCGGACGCCGAGGTGTTCGCCGTCGTACAGGGCGCACTCGCCGAGGGTCGCCGTCTCGAGATCGAGTACTACTCCTACGCCCGCGACGAGACGACGGTGCGGACCGTCGACCCGTACCGGGTGGTGTCTCGCGAAGGGCGCTGGTACCTGTTCGGCCGCTGCCACACCGCCGGGGGAGAGCGGCTGTTCCGCATCGATCGGATCACCTCGGCCAGCGCCACCGACGAGCACTTCGAGGCACCCGAGGGTGCCGGCGACGGGATCATCGACCTGTCGAGCAGCCCGCGCACCGTCGAGCTCGTCGCGCCCGCCTCGGCACGCTGGGTCACCGAGACGTACCCCTACGACGAGCTCGAGGAGCTCGACGGCGACCGGCTGCGGATCGTGCTGCCGGTCACCGCACTGCCCTGGCTGGAGCGACTGCTGCTCCGTCTGGGCCCGGACGTCGAGGCGACCGACCTGGCCACGGGTGAGGATCTGCGCGCGCTGGGCGCCGCCGCAGCGGCCCGGGTCGCCGCCCGATACAGCCCTCAGGTGTGAGCACACATCGGGCACCCCGCCTGTAGCGTGGCCATCGATGACCGACCTGTCGAGCAGCGACGCAGAGAAGGGGGACGCTGCCGGTTCGGGGACGGTCGCAGCCGCCGCTCCGGACCCGGCGGCAGCCGCTGCGCCGGTCCGTCGACACGGTCGACGGAAGCACTCGGCGACCCGCAACATCGTGGAGTGGGTCGCCGTCGTGATCGGCGCCGTGCTGGTGGCGCTCGTCATCAAGACCTTCGTCGTCCAGGCGTTCAAGATCCCCTCGGAGTCCATGGCGCCGACGCTGCTCAACGGTGACCGGGTGGTCGTCAACAAGCTCAGCTACGACGCTCACGAGCTCAACCGCGGTGACGTCGTCGTCTTCTCCCGTCCTCCCGGACTGCCGGCCGGCCCGAACGACCCGAAGGACCTGATCAAGCGGGTCATCGGACTGCCCGGCGACACCCTGCTGACCCGCGACGGCGCCATCTACGTGAACGACCGACGTCTCGAGGAGCCCTACCTCCCCGAGGGGACGATGACCTACGACATCGACCGACCACTCGTGGTGCCCGAAGGCACCGTGTTCCTCATGGGCGACAACCGAGGGCACTCCAGCGACAGCCGCGTCTTCGGACCCGTCGACGTCGACACCGTGATCGGCCGCGCGTTCATGATCATGTGGCCCTTCAGCCGCATCGGCGCCCTGTAGCAGCGGATCGCCCCGGTACCCTGCACGCGTATGACAGGGCGGAGAGCAGTCGGGATCGGAGCGATCGCGCTCAGCGGTGCCGTGGCAGCGGTGTGGATCGTGGTCGCGCTCCTGTTCGACGGGTACCAGATCCCGAGCGAGGCGAATGCTCCCACCCTGCAGCCCGGTGACCGAGTGCTCACCCGGAGCGTGAGCGACGGAGATCTCCGACGCGGGGACCTGGTGGCCGTCGCGCGGCCGCCGCGGGAGACCGGCGTTCTCGACGGCGACGGCGCCATCGAGGTCGTCGGCCGGGTCGTCGCACTCGGCGGCGACGAGGTCGGCGCCGAGGACGGGGTGCTCGTCGTCGACGGTGAGCCTGTCGACGAGCCCTACCTGCCCGAGGGCACGACGACCGACGGGTTCGACCCGGTCGACGTGCCCGACGGCCACGTGTTCCTCCTGGGCGATGCTCGCGCCCGCGCCGCGGACTCCCGGGCGTTCGGTCCGGTCCCCGTCGACGACATCCGTTCCCGTGTGGTCGCTCGGTGATGGCCACTCACTCGGATCGGCGGCATCTGAACCTCGCAACAGCAGCTGAGATGCGCCCGACCTGATCCGTCGGGAGCTTCGCTGTCACACCCTCTTCGTAGGGTTGGTGCCAGGTCGTTCACTTCCCCCAGTTCGCCGGCTGTCGTGTCGGCGGTGTGGAGCGACCGATCGTCGTGTCACCGGCTCTCCGTGGCACTGCTGGTTGGTTCTTCTCCTGGGGGAGGCGCGCTCGTGTCGCTGCTCGATCATCCACCACCCATGTCCGGCGCGCCGCCGCTGGACCCGTTGCTCGCATCCGACGCCGAGCTGCTCGGTGAGCTCGATGCGATCGAGGCCGAACAACGTCGTCTCGACGCGCGCCGTATGGCCGCCCTGGCCGAGACCCATCATCGTGCGGTCACCGAGCGCAAGGCGGGGCTTCGGTTGAAGGCGTACCTCGGTCATGTGCATCACGTTGCGGGGGCGACGTCGGCTCGGCAGGTCGCGACGGCGAAGAAGCTACGTGTCCTGCCCGAGATCGCCGACGCGCTCGAGCTGGGGTGGATCTCGTTCGATCACGCGGCGCTGCTCGCACGACTGTGTGTGCCTCGGGTCGAGGCGGTCATGGTCGAGCTGCAACCACGTTTCATTGAGCTCGCACTGGTCGAGCGGTTCGACCAGTGGGCCCACACCGTGCGCGGCCTGGTCTCGTTGGCGGATCAGGACGGCCCCGGGCCCGGGCCGTTGGGGGAGCCGCAGAACCGGTTGCGGATGACCGACGGCCTCGACGGCGCCCTGCACCTCGACATCGACCTCTACGGCGCCGCGGCGGCGAAGGTCCGCGCGTCGCTGCTGAAAGAGGGTGAGCGGCAGTGGCGGCATCAGACCCGCCGGCCACAGGCCGACAGCGAGGCAAGCGACGCCACCGCTGACGGCTCCGCCGCTTCCGACGGAGCCGAAAACGCTGGCGGCGCTGAGGGCGCTGAGAGTGCAGGGTCGGGTTGTGAGCATGACGGGACGTTCGCCGAGTATCCGCAACGCTCGCTGCTGTTGGCGGATGCGGCGGTGTTGTTGATCGGCAAGGGCCTGGTCGCTCGGGCGAACGGGAAGATGCCGGTCACCGACGTCACGCTGATCGTCCCGGCATCGGGGCCGTTGCAGGGCTGGACACCGGACGGTGTCCGGTTGCAGGACGGCACGATCCGACGGCTGTTGTGCAATGCGGTCTTCAGGCCGGTGGTGGTCGACAACCTGGGTGTACCGCTCGACATGGGTCTGGCCAAGCGCTTGTACGACGCGAACCAGAAGCGGGCGATCATGATCCGCGACGGGGGTTGTGGGAACCCGGGCTGCCCCCTGCCGTGGGAGTGGTGCGAGATCCACCACGTCGAGCACTGGAAACACGACGGACCCACCGACCTGCCCAACGGCCTGCCGGCCTGTTCGTTCCATCACGACCTGTGGCACTCCGAGGGCTGGTCCGTGCAACCGGATCCCGACACCCACCACCTCGATCAGGGGTTCATCATCATCAACCCCGAGGGCGACATCCTCCGCAGCCAGCGTCACGGCGTCGCGCGACCCCTCACCCTCGGCCTCGACGACGACTGAACCCACCGACAATCCGGCAACAGGGCCGACCGAGCTCAGGACCGACCGAGATCAGGACCGACCGAGAACGGGCGGCCCTGCTGCGAGCGAACCATCTGACGCCACCTTCGCGGCGCAGATCCGCACGGCCTGACCGGTACGGCCACAGCAGCTGCCGGCGAGGCGACATCAGCCCCTCCCTGCGACGGGAGGCGCTCCGTCGCGCCCGGGCACCGGGGCCCGCTCCGCTCAAGTCGGCGACGTCTCAGGCCGTCACGTCAGCAGCGTCACGTCAGACGGCTGCGGCGTCGACCAGGCGGTCGACGTGGTCGCTGTAGACCCCGTCGATGCCCATGTCGAGGAGGGCCGAGATGACCCGCAGGTGCTGGGCGTCCCAGCCGAAGCAGCGCCGCCGGAAGCGATGCAGCAGCGCCACCGTGCCGGCGCTCCACTCGGAGTGGTGCAGGTTGAGCGCATCGATGTCCCGCTCGCGCAACTGCGCCGCCCGACGTTCCGCACCGTGTTCCAGCACCGCCATGCGGGTCGAGTTGACAAGCTTGATCGCCTGGTTCCGCTCACGCCACTCGCTGAGCAGGTCGATGTCGGGATGGCAGAGCCACAGTCGCTCGGGGGCACCGGCTTCGTTCGCCACGCGGAGGACCTCGTCGATCACCGCCGGGTCCTTCACGTCGAGCGACAGCTCGTAGTCGGCGCCACACGCCTCGTAGAGCTCGGCGAGCGAGGGGATGTGGTCCGGCAGGTCAGCCCGGTCGACCTGCCCGATCTGCTTGCGACGCAGCAGCCCACCGATGACCCCGTCGTGGTCGAGCACCGCCACCCCGTCGGCGGTCAGCCAGACGTCGCTCTCGAGCCCGGTCGCACCCAGCCGCAGGCCCAGGGTGAACGCCTCGATGGTGTTCTCGGGGGCATGGGCCCGAGCGCCCCGATGGGCGAACAGCACAGCGGGGCCGTCGAGGGACTCGTAGGTCGGTGACATCAACGCCCATGTTGCCAGAGCCGACGCAGCTGACCGCCAGAGCCGACGCAGCTGACCGCCCGAGCCGACGCAGCTGGGCACCAGGGCTCCGGGACGCCGTCAGGTCCGCCATTGGTCGTTGTGGACCACACGGGACAGGCCGAACGGCCCGGATTCGCCGCGAAAGGTCAACCAACCCCCGATCCGGGCCGAAGTAGTGGTGGTACGTGAAACGAGGAGAACTCTGATGGCGCTCATCCGTGCGACCTGTAGCGACTGTGGTGATGTGGAACTGCGATCCCGTGATCTCCGGGTTCGGACCTGCCTCGACAACGGCGACGCCACGTACCTCTTCCGCTGCCCGGTGTGCCGGATGATCGAGGTTCGACCGGCCGAGAGCCACGTCGTCGACGTCCTGCTCGCCGCGGGTGTCGCTTCCGAGGAGTGGCGACTGCCGGCCGAGCTGGCCGAGCAGAAGGGCGGGGCGTCGATCTCGCACGACGACGTGCTCGACTTCCACGACCTGCTCACCACGCCCGACTGGTTCGTGACCCTCGCCACCATGACGGACCGCTGAGCCGGCCCCCGGCCCCGAGCCTGTCGCCCGCTGAATTCCGACCGGCACGCGCCGACCGAGGCTTCACCGCCCGTCCTGCGCGATCCGCTCCTGGGACGCCCTGCCGCCTTCGTGCCGGGGCGTCCTGCGCGTTCGGGCCGCCGGGAGCGGGGTAGCGTTCTGCCATGGCCTTCGTCGTGACGACCCTGGTGTTGCTGGCGGTCGCCGGCGCGCTCGTCGTCAGGGCCGTCCGGGCGTTGGAGGACTCCTCCGCCGTCCTCGTGTCGATCGACACCGGGGAACTGCGCCGGGCCGCCGACGTCATCGACCAGTCGACCGACGGACTCCGCCGAGAGATCCGGGACCGGCTCGGGCAGTAGCGACCTCGATGGGCAACTTCACCGGCGGTGAGTTCATCATCATCCTCATCGTCGCGCTCGTGGTGCTCGGCCCCGACCGCCTGCCAGAGCTCGCCCGCAGCGCCGGACGGATGATCCACAAGCTGAAGACCATGGCCGACGGCATGGGTGCCGACGTCAAGGGCGTCATGGACGACCCCGCCATGCAGCCCCTCAAGGAGCTGGGCGAGCTCGCGGCCCGCCCGCGCCAGAAGCTCGCCGAGTACGCCCTCGAGGCCGAAGCCGAGGAACGCGCCCGCAAGGAGGCCGCCGCCCAGGGCGCGGCAGACGCCGCTGACGCAGCCGCCGACGCCGCCGACGCCGAGGCTGCCGAGGCCGCCGAGGCCGCCGAGGCCGCCGAGGCTGACATGAGCACAGGATCGCCCGAACCGGAGCCCGGCGCGGAACGATGAAGCGGCCGACGATCCTCAAGGGGGCAGAGCGCGAAGGCGCGGACATGACCCTCGCCGACCACCTCCGCGAGCTCCGACGCCGCCTGGTGATCTGCGCCGGCGCGGTGTTCCTGCTGATGATCCCGGCGTGGTTCCTCTACCCGTTCCTGATCGACACGCTGAACCAGCCCTACTGCGACGCGCTGCGTGGCGTCAGCGGCACCGCCGACTGCAACTTCCTGGTCACGAACCTGCTCGACCCGTTCAGCCTCCGGCTCAAGGTCGCCGGCTACGGCGGCGTGTTCCTCGCCATGCCGGTCATCCTGTGGCAGCTCTGGCGCTTCATCGCTCCGGGTCTCTACAAGCGTGAGCGTCGCTACGCGATCCTCTTCACCGGTTCGGCGTTCCTGCTGTTCGTGCTCGGTGCGGTCGTCGCCTACTTCACGCTGACCCAGGCGGTGGACTTCCTGGTGCGTGTCGGCGGCGACGACATCGACATCCGCTCCGGACCCACGGAGTTCGTCCGACTGTCGCTGTTCATGATGACGGCGTTCGGTGTGGGCTTCGAGTTCCCGATCCTGCTGATCAGCCTGCAGCTGATCGGCGTCGTGACACCCCAGCAGCTCTCGAGCTGGCGGCGCGTCACGGTCCTGATCATCGTGGTGCTCGCCGCGGCGATCACCCCGTCAGGTGACCCGGTGTCGCTCGCGGCGCTCTCGGTGCCGATGTACCTCTTCTACGAGCTGTCGATCCTGATCGGTCGACTCCTGTTGCGCCGCCGACAGAAGGCCGAGACGAAGCGCAGCTCCGAATCGGGCACCCCGGCCTGAGCCCGGTGTTCGACCACGGGTTCCGCCTCGACGAGTTCCAGCGTTCGGCCTTCGACGCGCTCGACGCCGGCCTGAACGTGCTCGTCGCAGCGCCCACCGGTGCCGGCAAGACGGTCGTCGCGGAGCACGCCGTCGAGCTCGCCCTGCGCGACGGCCTGAAGTGCTTCTACACCGCGCCGATCAAGGCGTTGTCGAACCAGAAGTTCAACGACCTCCGGGCGGTGCTCGGCGACGACCGGGTCGGACTGCTGACCGGCGACCACGCCATCAACGGCGACGCACCGGTCGTGGTGATGACCACCGAGGTCCTGCGGAACATGGTCTACGCCGAGTCCCCGGCGCTCGAGGGGCTGCGCTGGATCGTGCTCGACGAGGTGCACTTCCTCCAGGACGCCTACCGCGGACCGGTCTGGGAGGAGGTCCTGATCCACGCGCCGCGCCACGCCGGCTTCGTGTGCCTCTCGGCGACGGTGTCGAACGCCGTCGAGCTCGGTGAGTGGATCACCGCACTGCGAGGGCCGACCGAGATCGTCGTCGAACACCGACGACCGATCCGCCTCGACCCGCTGATGCTCGTCGGTGACCGCTCCGCGGAGCGCGACCACCTGGTCCCACTCCTCGTCGACGGGCGCACGAACCCCGAAGGTCACCGCTTCGACGCCGACCAGCACCGCCAGCGGCAGGCCGACGGTCGGCGACGCCGCTCCCGGTTCGTCACCCCACGCCGCCTCGAGACCGTCGAGCGCCTCGACGACGAGGGGCTGCTGCCGGCGATCTACTTCATCTTCAGCCGCAACGGCTGCGACGAGGCCGCCCGTGGGCTGCTCGACGCCGGCGTCCGTCTGACGACCGCCGAGGAACGGACCCGCATCCGTGCGATCGCGGAACGCCGCACCGCGGCGCTCGGCGACGACGACCTGGACGTGCTCGGCTACGAGCGCTGGCTGGCGACGCTCGAGGCGGGCGTCGCCGCCCACCACGCCGGCATGATCCCCGCGTTCCGCGAGACGGTCGAGGAGTGCTTCAACCAGGGCATCCTCAAGGTCGTCTTCGCCACCGAGACGCTCGCCGTCGGCATCAACATGCCGGCCAGGTCGGTCGTCATCGAACGACTGAGCAAGTTCAACGGCGAGCGCCACGAGTTCCTCACCCCGGGCCAGTTCACCCAGCTCACCGGCAGGGCCGGCCGACGTGGGATCGACGAGACCGGCTCGGCGGTGGTGCTGTGGAACCCGTTCGCGCCGTTCGAGCAGGTCGCGAACCTGGCGGCGAGCCGCGAGTTCCCGCTGTCGTCGTCGTTCCGTCCGACGTACAACATGTCGGCCAACCTCGTGGAGCGCTACGACCCCGACGAGGCCCACGAGGTGCTCGCACGGTCCTTCGCCCAGTTCCAGGCCGACCGTTCGGTGGTGCGGCTCCGGGCACGCCAGGACCGCCTGCGTGCCGAGCTCGAGACGCTGCGGGCCGAGCCCGAACGTGTGAGCCACCAGGTGTTCGACGTGCCCGGCTACGCCGCGATCGAGGAGGCGGTGCGGGAGCAGCGTCGGAGTCGTCGCAGCGGCGGTCGCGCGGCGGTCGAGTCGTCGCTGCGGTCCCTGCGCCCGGGGGACGTCGTCGAGCGGCGCACCCCGAAGGGCCACAAGCTGCTCGTGGTGCTCGCGGTGTCGCACCGCCGTGGGGGAGCGGTGCGGGTCCGTGCGACGAACCAGCGGGCGAACCTGGTGACCCTCGATGCCGGCAGCGTCGGTGAACCGGTCGTCGCGGTCGGCCGGGTGGACCTGCCACGCCCGAACAAGCCCCAGGACCCGAAGTACCGCCGCCACGCCGCCGCGGCACTGCGCAACGTCGACCGCTCATCGCTGCGCCGACCGAACCGCGACGAACGATCGGGCGGCGGGCCCGGCGCCGAAGCCGGGGGCAAGCCGGCGACCGATGCGGCGCTCGGCGATCCGAGGGACGCGCTCGAGGCGCACCCGCTGCACCATCACCCGGACCGCAGGGCGCTGCTCGCCGCCCACGCCGAGACGGTGCGGCTCGAACGCGACATCGACGACATCGAGCGCGAGATCACCCGTCGCGGTGCCGGCCTCGTCGCACGCTTCGACGCGGTGGTCGAGGTGCTGGGCGAGACCGGTCACGTCGAGACGGACCCCGTCGAGGGATGGCGCCTGACCCTCGCGGGCCAGCGGCTGCGGCGAATCTACCACGAGTGCGACCTGTTGATCTCGCTGGCGCTCGAGGGTGGGCTGTTCGACGGGCTGGAGCCGGCGGAGCTCGCTGCGATGCTCAGCTGCCTCACCTACGAGCACCGCAGCGCCGAACCGCCGCCGGAACCGGTCCTGCCGACGATGGCGGTGCGTGATCGTCACCGGGCGCTGCTGGCGATGTCGAAGGACCTGCACCGACTGGAGCGCCAGCACCGCGTCACGCCGACCCGCGAGCCCGAGGGCGGGTTCGCCGCCGCGGCCTGGTCCTGGGCGTCAGGTCAGGCGCTCGACCACATCCTGGACGAGGACCTGACCGGCGGCGACTTCGTGCGCAACGTCCGCCAGCTCGTCGACCTGCTCAGCCAGCTCGCGCTGGTCGCGCCGGTCGCCGACACCCGGTCCGCGGCCCGGTCCGCCTCGGACGCGTTGGTCCGTGGGGTCATCGCCGCATCGACCGCACCCGATGACGGCGATGCACCCGATGACAGCGATGCACCCGAGGGTGGCGGCGACCACGATGCAGGCAGCGCCGAGGCCGCGCCGTGACGATCGAGAAGGGCGAGCAGTGGGGGAGCCCCGGCCCGCTCGACGAGGACGCCCCGGTCGTCGGTGAGGACCGTGCGGCGGCGATGCTCGTCGCCGCCGATCTCGCGGCCGGCCGTCCACCGGGCGAGATCGGCCTGACCGGCGGTGACCTCCATCGGTCCCTCGGCGCGCCCAGCCACACTCCGGACGCGCTGCGCGCCGGCGACGGCACCCGGTTCCCCCTCGACGTGGGCGTCGTCGAGCTCGACGGACGCCCCGACGTCTTCGTCGCACACCTGGTCGCCACCGAGGACCGCACGGGGCGGCTCTGGCGCGGCCACACGGTGATCCTGGTCAACGGCTCGTTCGTCGGTCCGCTGGACCTCGGGCCACGGGCGCATCCCAACGACGGACGCCTCGACCTGACCGAGGGGTCGCTGCCGCGGGGCCAACGCCGCACCGGTCGACGCCGGGCCCGCACCGGGACCCATCTGCCGCATCCCGACCTGCGTGCCCGTCAGGTGCGGTCGCTGCACGTGGTGAGCGCCGAGGTGGGTCGGGGCCGGCCGCTGCACGTGTGGCTCGACGGGCATCCCGTCGGCCGGGTCGACGAGCTGACGGTCAGCTGCCGTCCCGACGCCGTCACCATCGTGGTCTGACGCCGGAGTCCGCCCGTCACCCGAAGCACCGGTCACCCCGAAGCACCGGCCCACCCGGAGGGGTGAGGACGCGACCGGGAACGGGCGTCGTGTGGATACCCTCGACCGCATGTTCGCATGGCACCTGCCCGAGTCCCCCGGCCAGTACGTCTGGGGTGAGGTCCCCGATCCGGTCGCCGGACCCGGAGAAGTCCGCGTCGCGGTCCGCGCCTCGGCGCTGAACCACATGGACCTGTGGCTCACGACCGGCCTGCCGAAGCCACCGGCGTTCCCGCACGTGCCGGGCAACGACGTCGCCGGCGTCGTCGAGACCGTCGGTGAGGGTGTGACCGAGTGGCAGGTCGGCGACGAGGTCGTCGTCAACACCGCACTCGTGCCCAGGTCGGCACTCGATCGTGGCGACGACTCGGTGCTGGATCCCGGGATGCGGCTGCTCGGTGAGCACTGCTGGGGCGGGCACGGCGAGTTCTGCGTCGTCGGCGCCCACCAGCTCGAACGCAAGCCGCCCCATCGCAGCTGGGCCGAGGCCGCGTCGTACCCGGTGTGCGGCACGACCGCGTGGCGCCTGCTGCGACGGGCCCGCATCCAACCGTCGGACACGGTGCTGGTCACCGGCATCGGCGGCGGCGTCGCCACCTGGTCGCTCATCCTCGCCAAACAGCTGGGCTGCACCGTCTATGTGACCTCGCGCGACGCCGACAAGGGACGCCGAGCGGTGGAGCTCGGTGCGGCCGACTGGTTCGAGTCCTCGAAGCCGTACCCGGTGACCGCCGACATCGTGGTCGACAGCGTCGGACCGTCGACCTGGGAGCACTCCGTGCGAACCCTGCGCCACGGCGGCCGCATGTGCGTCTGCGGCGGCACCTCGGGGCCCAAGGTCGAGCTCAACCTGCCCCGCCTGTTCTTCAAGCAGCTCGACATCATCGGGGCGAGCTGCGGCAGCCAGACCGAGTTCCGCCACGTGACCGACCTCATGGCCGACGGGCTGCCCGTCGTCATCGACGAGGTGCTACCCCTGTCGGAGTACCCGCGGGCGCTCGAGCGGCTCCGATCGGCGAGCCAGCTCGGCAAGATCGTGCTGGAGCATCCGACCTGAGCGGCCACCTACGCTGACCCGCGTGAGTGACGCGCTGACGACCGACCCGCACGACGCCAAGGCGGCGGTGCTCGCCGAGGTCGACCGCCGCGCCGAGCTCCTGCTCGACGTGTCCCACCGGATCTTCGACGACCCGGAGCTGTGCTTCGCCGAGCACCACGCGCACGACCTGCTCTGCGACGTGCTCGAGGCCGAAGGCATCGCGACGACGCGCCACGCGCACGGGCTCGACACGGCGTTCAGCGCGCGCATCGGCACCGAGGGCCCTACCGTCGCGGTGATCTGCGAGTACGACGCCCTGCCGGGCATCGGCCACGCCTGTGGCCACAACGTCATCGCCGCCGCTGGGCTCGGCGCCGGACTGGCCGCCGCGGCGCTCGCCGAGCAGCTCGGCGGTCGCCTGCGCATCCTGGGCACGCCGGCCGAGGAGGGCGGCGGCGGGAAGGTCTTCATGCTGCGCGACGGCGCCTTCGACGATGTCGACGTCGCGATGATGATCCATCCGGCCGACCACGACCTGCCGACGCTGACCACCCTGGCGATCCAACGCCTGATCGTCGAGTACCACGGGGTCTCGTCGCACGCGGCGGCGGCACCGCACCTGGGCCGCAACGCGCTCGACGCCGCGGTCCTCGGTTACGTCAACGTCGCCGCGCTGCGCCAGCACATCCGCGACGACGAACGGGTGCACGGCATCTTCACCGACGCGGGGGAGCAGCCCAACGTGGTGCCCCGTCACGCCGCCGCGGAGTGGTACGTGCGGTCCTCGACGGTCGCCGGGCTCGAGGCGCTCAAGGAGCGGGTCCTGGAGTGCCTCGACGCAGGTGCCCGGGCGGCGGGCTGCACCATGGACGCCCGCTGGGTCGACCCGCCCTACGACGACATGGTGCCGGACCCGCGCCTGCTCGAGCGGTACCACCGCAACGCGACCGCGCTGGGACGCCCGTTCGCCGATCCGGCGGTCGTCGGTCACGTGGTGGGCAGCACCGACATGGGCAACGTGAGCCACGTGGTGCCGTCGATCCACCCGCTGGTCGCGGTCGCCCCGCCGGGCATCTCGATCCACACCCCGGAGTTCGCCGAGCACGCCCGCGGGTCCGCCGGGGACCGTGCCGTGATCGACGGCGCGAAGGCGCTCGCGGCGACGGTCGTCGACTGCTGGCTCGACCCCCTGCCCTGAGCTCCCACCGGTCGGGGATCACCGGCGGAACAACGGTCCGGGCCTAGTCTCGGCCCCGTGAATGCCCCCGTCCCGACGTATGTGATCGAGCAGTTCACCGACGACGAACGTGCCGTGTTGCGTCGGTACTTCTCCAACCTCGACGGGCCGGTCTTCGCCCTGGTGAACCTGCCCGAGGTCGTGAAAGGAGCGCTCTTCGCCCGGTACTCCCGGTCCGCGAAGTCGCTGCGCCGGCTGTTCCTCGACGAGTTCGTGGGCGAGCTCGACATCACCGACGACGAGAGCGCCGACGCGACCGTCGGTCTGGAGCGGGCCGAGCAGCTCTACGACCGCATCTTCTTCGAGTACGGCGACGACAGCGTCGCCCAGCTCGGCGGCGTGCACCTGGCCTGCGAGCAGGCCTCGAACCTGCTGACCAAGGTCCTCGAGTGGGGACGGCTCATGTCCTACCTCGAGCAGTCCACCCGCTACATCCCCTACGACGAGCGCCTGGGCGGCCGCTACCGCTACCACCGTGACCCAGAGGTGCTCGCGTCGAACCTCGGCGCCCGCTACGTGGGTGACATGGACCGGCTCTTCGACACCTACGGAGACCTCGCCCGCACGCTGCAGGACCACTTCCGGGAGCGCCACCCCAAGAGCGAGAACGACTCCGACTTCGTGTACCGCCAGGCCATCCGGGCCAAGGCGCTCGACGCCACCCGCGGCATCCTGCCGGCCGCGTCGCTGTCGAACGTCGGCATCTACGGCTCCGGCCAGGGCTTCGAGTCGCTGCTGCTGCGGATGCGTGCCCACCCGCTGCCCGAGGCCCGCCAGTACGCGGACCTCATGCTGACCGAGCTGCGCAAGGTCATCCCGAGCTTCCTGCGCAGGGTCGACCTGCCCGACCGCGGCCAGGCGTGGTCGGAGTACGTCGCGACCAACCGCAAGGCGATGGAGACCACCGCCTACGAGCTGCTCGCCGGCGACGAGGTCACCTCGCCGTCCGCACCGACGGTCACCTTGGTCGACTGGGACCCCGAGGGCGAGGTCAAGGCCATCGCCGCCATGCTCTACCCGTACACCGGCCTCGCAGAGACCCAGCTGCTCGACCGGGTCCGCCAGATGTCGGTCGAGGACCGCCTCTCGATCGTGCGGGCGTACGCGGGGGAGCGGACCAACCGCCGCCACAAGCCCGGGCGTGCCCTGGAGCGGACCGACTACCGATTCGACGTCGTGTCCGACTACGGCGCGTTCCGCGACCTGCAGCGCCACCGCCTGATGACCATCGAGTGGCAGGAGCTCACGCCACGCCACGGCTACACCCGCCCGGTGGCGATCGACGACGCCGGCCTCGCTGACCGCTTCGACGAGGCCATGCACACCTCGGCGAGCCTCTGGAGCGACCTCTCGGAGCGCTTCCCCGAGCGCGCCGCGTACGCCGTGTCGCTGGCCTACCGGATCCGCTACGTGATGCAGTTCAACGCCCGTGAGGCGATGCACCTCATCGAGCTGCGGACGTCGGTGCAGGGCCACCCCAGCTACCGCTCGGTGGGCCAGGAGATGCACCGCCTGATCGCCGAGCAGGCGGGCCACCATGCGATCGCCGAGATGATGACCTTCGTCGACCACAGCGCCGAACCGGACCTCGAACGTCTCCAGGCCGAGCGCCGTGCCGAGGAGCGCAGGGCCGGCGTCACCTGATGCCCCACCCGTCGGGCTGAGGCGGCGCATCGCCTGGGCGGCGCGAGGCAGCGCAGGTCCCGATGTGTGTCTATGATGCGGCCCGACTTTGAGCCGGAACCGGCGACGACCGTGCGAATGGACGGACAGACCTTGGACGAAGACATCGACATCGATGCTGACGACGTCGACACCGCAGACGAGGACGAGCTCTCCGAGGAGGACCTCGACGACGAGCTCGACGAGGACGTCGACCTGCCCGGGACCGACGACGACGCGGTCGTCGGCGATGACGACGACGAAGAGGACGAGGACGACGTCCCCACCGCCCGCCGCAAGCCCGCCAGCGACGACGATGACGACGACGAAGAGGACGACGACCCCGACGACGTCGAGGCCGATCTCGACGCGATCCTGAAGGACCGCATCGCCGCGGGAACCGACGACGACGAAGAAGAGGACGAGGTCCCCGAGGGCACGACCGATCCCGACGTCGGCGAGCGGGTGGCGGCCAAGTCCGCCGAGGAGTTCACCTGCACCGGGTGCTTCATGATCGTGCACCCGCGCCAGTTCGGTCGGGCAGGCCGCCTGGAGTGCCCCGAGGGCTACGACCCGTGCCCGTCGATCAAGATCGTCGAACAACGGTTGAAGAGCGCCGCCAAGAAGTGAGCCCTCGTCGCATCGACTGAGGGCGATCTCGAGCGAGATCGGACGACCCGGACCGGTCCGGGCGAGGCATGCTGGAAGCACATGACTGAGACGAGCACCGACCGCACCGATCAGCGACCGCTGCCGCTCGACGTCGTCGAGGGACTCGTCGGCGCCGTGCCCAAGTTGATCCAGCGCACCCGCCAGCAGGCCGCC
The DNA here is from genome assembly GCA_023389745.1 of Actinomycetes bacterium. GTDB lineage: Bacteria > Actinomycetota > Acidimicrobiia > Acidimicrobiales > Microtrichaceae > JAFAFN01. The sequence goes on along the minus strand of JAEWED010000118.1, from coordinate 16,563 downwards.
CTGGCCCGTTCGCTCGCCGGCATGGCCCCGTGTCTCGGCTTCCTGGCGCCTCGCACCGACGAGGCGCCCGCAGGCGCTCCGCAGCCCGAGCAGGTCGACGTGCTGACCGTCCTCGGCGACGCCGTGCCCGATCTGACGCTCGTCCAGGATCCGACCGACGAGCCGGCGGCCGACGCCATCGCGCCCGCAGCCGAGGCAGGCGCACCCGCTGCAGGCGCCGCCGATGCAGGCGCCGCCGATGCACCGGCCGTCGCGACTGCCACCCCGGCGGCGCCGACCGAGGACGAGCTCCCGGTCCAGGACTACGACAGCCTCGCCGCGTCGCAGGTGGTGCCGCGGCTCGCGATGCTCGACACCGACGAGTTGCTCGCCGTGCAGGCCTACGAGCGGGCGCACCGCAACCGCCAGACGATCCTCAACCGCGTCGCGCAGCTGCTCGCCGGCTGATCGGGCACGGGCATGGCGACCGGCTCCGAGACCCGCAGCGATCCGCCACCGCTGGGCCCGACGGTCCGTGCGGCAGGCCCCGACGACCTCGACGAGCTCGTCCGGCTCGACACCGCGGCGCGGGAGCACCTGAACCAGCACCGTGGCGGTCCCGTCTACCTGCTGCGTTCGGCCCGACCGCGGCCACCCCACGACAGCCTCGAGGCCGACCTGACCGACGAGCTGGCTCGGATCTCGCTGGGCTGCATCGGTGACGTGCCGGTCGGGTATGCGGTGACCCGCCTCGTCGAGCTCGGCGACGGGTCGACGGTCGCCGAGGTGTCCGACATCTTCGTCGAGCCGGCGGCACGGGACGTCGGGGTCGGCGGCGCGCTGATGGACGACGCCGTCGAGTGGGCGCGGGAGCGGGGGTGTGTCGGGATCGATGCCCACGCGCTGCCGGGCGACCGGCACACGAAGAACTTCTTCGAGTCCTTCGGCCTGGTGGCCAGGGCGATCACGGTGCACCGGGACCTCCGCTCGACATGACCGCGCGGCCGTCGGTCCGGGTCGGCGCGGTGTGCCTGCGCGGCGACGAGCTGCTCCTGGTGCGCCGGGGCCACGGTCCGGCCGCAGGTACCTGGGATCTGCCGGGCGATCTCGTCGACGCCGACGAGCTGCTCGCCGAGACCGTCGTGCGGGTGATGGCCGCCCAGACCGGCCTCGAGGTGCTCTGCGGGCCGTTCATCGGCTGGACAGAGTCGCTCGACGACGACGGCCACGAGCTGCAGATGTACTTCGAGGCGATCGTGATCGGTGACCTGCCGCCCGTCGACCGGCCTTCCGGTGACCGGCCGGCAGACGCGGAACCGACCGTTGCCGAGCAACGGTCGGTTCCCACGTGGGACGTGTGCGAGCTACGGCTCGCCGATGGACTGGCCGAGTTCCTCTCGGATCACGACATCGTCGACACCATGGTCTGACAGCTCAGCGGTCTGACGGAACGACACAGCCCTTTCGGGAGGGCTCAGCGGCCCTTCCACTGCGGCGCACGCTTCTCGGCGAAGGCGGTGAGGCCCTCGGAGAAGTCCTCGGTGCCGAACATCTTCATGATGCCCTCGCCCGAGAGCTTCCAGCCGATGTCGTCGGGCTGGTCGGTCGCCTCGAGCACGATCTTGCGGCTCTCGCGCACGGCGAGGGGAGCGTTCTCGGTGATCTCGGCAGCCAGTCCCTTGGCCGTCTCGAGCGCCTCGCCCTCTTCGCAGAGGCGGTTGACCCAACCGAAGTCGTAGGCACGCTCGGCGGGGAAGTCGAGGCGGCCGGTCAGCACGAGCTCCATCGCGACGTTGCGGGGCAGCTTGCGGGGCAAGCGGAACAGACCACCGGCGGCGGCGACCAGGTTGCGCTTGACCTCGGGCACGCCGAACACGGCGGTGCGGGATGCGACGACCAGGTCGGCGGCGAGCACCAGCTCGGTGCCGCCGGCGAGGGCGGGGCCGTCGACCGCGGCGATGATCGGCTTGGACCGCTCACGCTGCACGAAGCCGCCGAAGCCGCCGTTCTTGGTGGACATGCCGCCCGGGTCGACCGCCATCTGCTTCAGGTCGGCGCCCGCACAGAAGATGTAGCCCTTGTCGGTCTTGGCGCCCGTGAGGATGCCGACCCACACCTCGTCATCGGCCTCGATCTGGTCGATCGCCGACTCGATGCCCTGTGCCACGTCGCTGTTGACGGCGTTGCGGGCATCAGGACGATTGATCGTGATGATGCCGACGTTGCCCTGCTTCTCGTACTCGACTGTCATGCAGTGGAATGTAGCGGATCACTTGACCGCGCGGTCTAGTTCCTCGCGGAAGCCATCGATCGGGCACCGGGGCCGAAGTGCCCGTGGCGCCGACGGGATGGCATGGTGGGCGCCGTGCAGACCTACGACGCGCTCATCTTCGACTTCGACGGCACCCTCGTCGACTCCGACGAAGCCCTGGTGGACGCCTTCGTCCAGCTCGGCGTCGCCCGTGAGGGCATCACGTTCGGCCACGCGATCGGCGAGGAGTTGGACCGGCTCGGCCTCACGCTCGACGCCTATGCGGACGCCTACGACGAGTCCGTCGTGATGCCGTTCCCCGGTGTCGAGGAGGTCGTCCCCCGGCTGGGGCGCTGGGCGCTGTGCTCGAACAAGCACCCGCGATCGGGCATCGCCGAGCTGGCCCGTTTGGGCTGGAGCCCCGAGGTGGCGGTGTTCGCCGACCACTTCGACTGGGCGCACAAGCGGCTCGAGCCGGTCGTCGAGATGATGGGGCTCGACGCGACCCGGGTGGCGATGGTGGGGGACAGCCAGGGCGACGCGCGCTGCGCCGAGGAGATCGGCTGCGACATGGTGTGGGCCGGTTGGAACCCACGGGTGGCCGCCGAGCGGCCGGTCGGCATCGTGCTCGACCGGCCTGCCCAGCTGCTCGACCTCTACGCCTGAGCGTCGCCGCTCTCGTCAGCGCCGCTCTCGGCAGCGCCGCTCTCGTCAGCGCCGCTCTCGTCCGCAGCGATCTCATCCGAGGCGACCTCGATGGGCGCCTCAGCCTCGACCTCGGCTGCGGGAGCCTCGTCCGCGGGAGCCTCGTCGGCTGCTGCGGGCGCTTCGGCGGCGATCTCGGCCTCGACCGCGATCTCGGCGTCGGTGGGGACCACGGCGGTGTCGGGACCCTCGCCGGCGACCTCGACCTCGACGGTCTCCTCGACCTGCACGACCTGATCGGCCGGGGTCGCATCGACCTGGTCACCCGGGGTCTGGTCCGTCGGAGCCTCGGCCGTGGGAGCCTCAGCCGTGGGAGCGTCGGACTTCTCGGCATCGCCCTTGGGGGCCTTCGGACCCTTCGGGGTGTCGGCCTTGCGGCCGCCCTTGGCCTTGTCGCGGCCACCGCGGGGGCCACCACGACCACGCTTCTTCGCCGCCGCGGCGACAGCCGCGGGGTCGAGACCGAACAGCTCGACCATCTTCGGCAGACGGTCACCCACGCGGGTGACGGCCTCGATGAGCGCCTCGGACGGCTCGGCGGGGCGGCCCGCCGGCTCGACCTGGTTGCGCACGGGCGAGAACGCCAGCGCGTCGACCGCCGCGGCCCAGAGATCCTGGTTCACGGTGGGCGTGAGGCCCTCGGAGACGGCGTTGATCAGCCGGGTCGCGAGCTCGGGCGGCAGGGGAGCGCCGGCCTTGGGCGGGCGCGAGCTGAGGCGCAGCGCACGCACGAAGCGGCCGGCGTCGAGGTTGGCCGAGATGTCCGAGACCCAGTTGGTCTGCTCCTCGTCGATGCGACGGGTCAGACCGGCCTGGAGCTGGTCCAGCAGCGCCTTGGAGTCGTCGTCGCGGGTGTTGCGGTCCGCAGCGACGACCACCGAGCGCAGGTCACGCAGGTCGAGCACGTCGATGTCGGCGAGCGCCGACTGCGCCTTGTCGAGCCACTCGGCGGCGCGGAGGCGGGGGAGGAGCTCCTCGGCGAGGGCCACGAGCTGATCGCTCGGGATCTCGGGGCGGTTCTCCTTCTTCGCCTGCTCGTTCTGCTTGGCGATCGCCTCACGAACGGCCGGCACGCCGCCGCGCAGTACCTGCTCGGCGATCGGGCGGTGCTCCACGGGCAGCTCGTCGAGCACGGCGGAGCGGTTCGCCCGCCCCGGGCGCAGACGCTTGGGCTTCGGACGCTCGGGCACCGGATCGGGACGCGGGCCACGGGGACGGTCACCACGCGGACGGTCGCCACCGCGGTCGTCGCGGTGGCGGTCACGGCGATCACCACGAGGACGATCGCCGCGGTCACCACGATCACCGCGGTCGCCGCGATCACGACGGCCGCCGCCACGGCCCTTCGGCGCGAGCTGGGTGGTGATCAGCGGCTCGTCCTGGCGCGTGCCGACCACCACGAGGCGCTCGGGCTCCTTGCGGGCCGCCTTCGGCGGCAGGACGGCGACGATGTCGATGCCGTCCAGGGCGAAGTCCGCGTCGGCGCGCAGGACCTCTCCGACCTTCGAACCAGCGGGGAGCAGCGAACCTTGGAGCTCACCCTTGGGCTGTTTGGCACCGGCGGCACGCCAGGTCCAGATTCCATCGGGGCGCTCACTGGTGAGCTCGATCTCAATGCGACGAGACATAGGTGCCCCAAACTACAGAACGCTCCGCCGACCCTGAAACCGACACCCGGGCCGGGCGCGGGGCGCCCGCACCGGCGTGCATCGACGGCACGTCGTCACGTGGCGGGGACCCGCCGCTAGGTTCGGGCGATGTCGAGCATCGTCATCACGGGTGTCACCGGACAGGTCGCCGAGACCGTCGCCACGGCGCTGGCCGAGCAGCACGAGGTGACCGGCCTGGCCCGGTTCACCGACGCCGCAGCACGTGAGCGGCTCGAAGCGGCGGGGGTGACGTGCGTGCCGGTCGACCTGGTCGCGGCCGACTTCGACGGCGTGCCCACCGGGGTCGACGCGCTGGTGAACTTCGCCGTGGTCAAGACCCAGCGCTGGGACCTGGACCTGCGTGCCAACGCCGAGGCGCCGGGGCTGCTCATGGCGCATGTCCGGCCCGGGCGGTTCCTGCACTGCTCCTCGACGGGTGTCTACGAACCCGCCGGGCCGACCGTGCTCGACGAGACCGCGCCGCTCGGCGACAACCACCGCCCGATCATGCCGACCTACTCGATCTCGAAGATCGCTGCCGAAGAGGTCGTGCGCACCATGTGCCGGCACCTCGAGGTGCCCACGACGATCGCCCGGCTGAACGTGCCCTACGGCGTGGGCCCCGACGGCTCGCCCCGGGGATGGCCGGCGTTCCACCTGGCGATGATGGAGGCCGGCATGCCCATCCCGGTCGACCGCGACCGACCGAACCTGTTCAACCCGATCGACCTCGACGACATCGCCGCCACGGTCCCCGCGCTGCTCGAGGCGGCCACGGTGCCGGCGACGATCGTCAACTGGGCGGGCACCGAGCAGGTCTCGCTCGAGCAGTGGTGCGAGTTCCTCGCCGAACGCGCCGGGCTCGAGGCCAGCTTCGAGACGACGAACTCGACCATCGGCGGGGTCACCGTCGACACGACCCGCATGGCCGAGCTGTGCGGCCCGACGTCGGTGTCGTGGCGCGACGGCTTCGCCCGCCTCGCCGACGCCCACCTCGCCGCCCGAGTCCTGCAGAAATAGGGGTCAGCGGTCGAGCTGCTTGAGCCCGTCCAGCAGCGCGTTCTCGAGCAGCTCGGGCAGCGCCGGGTGGCACCAGATCTGCTCGCGGGCCAGACGATCCGCCGGGATGTCGAAGGTCATCGCCTGGGTGATCTGCTGCGCGATCGTCGCGGCCTGCGGCCCGATCACGTGGCCACCCAGGATCTGCAGGTCGTCGCTGGCGATCAGCACCTTCGCGAAGCCCGAGGTGTCGGCGAGCGCCCACCCGTAGGCGACCGCCGCGTAGTCGCAGTGCCCCACGACGTACGGCCGCCCCTCGAGCGCCAGGTCGGCCTCGGTGAGCCCCACCGAGCCCACCTGGGGGTGCGAGAACACGGCGTGGGGCACGACGCGCTGGTCGATCGAGATGGGATCGTCGGGGTGCAGCAGGTTGTGGCGCACCACCCGGGCCTCGCCGTTGGCCAGGTGCTTCAGCTGCTGGGGGTTGCGGATGTCGCCGAGCGCCCAGATGCCGGGCACTCCGGTGGCGAGGGTGTCGTCGGTGATGACGTAGCCGGCGGCGTCGAGACGTACGCCGGTCGCCTCGACGCCGAGCTGCGAACCGTTCGGGTCACGGCCGGTGGTCACCAGCAGCGCGTCGCCGCGCAGGACCTTGTGGGCGTCGTCATGGGGTGACGAGGACCCCTCACCCGAGCCGACCAGCTCGAGGCGAAACTCGCCGTCGACGTACTCGACGCCGCACGACGTCGTGTTGGTGTGCAGCTCGACCCTGCGGGCGAACTGCTCGGTGAAGCGGGCCGAGACCTCGGCGTCCTCGTGGCGCAGCATCTGCGCGCCGCGGTGCACCACCGACACCCGACACCCCAGCGACGCGAACACGTGTCCCATCTCGGCCGCGATGAACCCGCCACCGAGGATGATCAGGTGCTCGGGCACCTTCTCGATCCGCATGATCGTGTCCGACGTGTGGAACGGCGTCGCCTCGAGACCGGGGATCTCGGGCAGCCTCGGCCGGGCACCCGCAGCGAGCACGAAGCGCTCGGAGCGCACCGTGTCGGTCGACCCGTCGGCCGCGGTCACGAGCAGCTCGTGGTCGCCGACGAACCGGGCGTCGCCCTCGAACACGGTGACGTGGTCCTGGCCCAAGCGGTAGTCGCGGCCGCCCTCCGCGATCGAGTCGATGCGGCCGAAGATCCGGTCGCGCAGCGCGGGCCAGTCGACGCCGCGCACCTCGATGTCGACGTCGAGCAGCTCGGTCGCCTCGGCGGCCTCGGCGACGCGGTCGGCGGGCAGGACCAGCATCTTCGACGGGATGCAGCCGACGTTCAGACAGGTGCCGCCGAACACGCCCCGCTCGACGATGGCGACGTTCCAGTCCGCGAACTCGTGCGTCAGGATCGTGTTGCCCGAGCCGGTACCGATGATCACGAGATCGAAGTTCGACATGCGTCGAGGGTACGTCCGCCCCGGCGGATCCCACGGTCATCGGCGGGGGAGCGGGGAGCGCGCGGCACCACTACCTCGACAGCAGTAGAACGCGTTACAGTTCTCCGGTTCGCTCGACCCCGGGGGCCTTGATGCAGATCGCGTACACAGACGAGCAGGAGCAGCTTCGCGACGAGCTGCGCGCCTACTACGACAAGTTGCTGACCCCCGAGGTGCGCGACGCGCTGCACCGTGAGGTCGGCTGCGGCCCGGTCACCCGGGAGATGGTCAAGCAGATGGCCTCCGACGGCTGGCTCGGCATCGGCTGGCCCACCGAGTACGGGGGACAGGGCCGCTCGCAGATCGAGCAGTTCATCTTCTACGACGAGTCCATGCGCTCCGGCGCCCCGGTGCCCATGCTGACGATCAACACCGTCGGCCCGACGATCATGCAGTACGGCTCGCAGGCCCAGAAGGACTTCTTCCTGCCGAAGATCCTCGCCGGCGACCTCCACTTCTGCATCGGCTACTCCGAGAACCAGGCGGGCACCGACCTGGCTGCGCTCAAGACCCGTGCGGTGCGCGACGGCGACGAGTACGTCATCAACGGCCAGAAGATGTGGACGAGCCTCGCCTCGGACGCCGACTACTGCTGGCTCGCGGTGCGCACCGACCCCGACGCGGCGAAGCACAAGGGCATCTCGATGATCATCGTCGACATGAAGACGCCCGGGATCACCGTCGATCCGCTGCACCTGCTCTCCAGCCACGACATCAACGCCACGTTCTTCGACGACGTGCGCGTGCCGGCCGAGAACATCGTCGGCGGCGAGAACAACGGCTGGGGCCTCATCATGAACCAGCTGAACCACGAGCGGGTCACCCTGTGCTCGTCGGGGCTGCTGGAGCAGAGCTACCTCGAGATCCGGCGCTGGGCGCAGGAGACGATCGGCACCGACGGCAAGCGCGTCATCGATCACGAGTGGGTGCAGCTCAACTTCGCCAAGGTGCACGCCGGGCTCGAGTTCCTGCGGCTGATCAACTGGAAGGTCGCCTGGACCGCGACCCACGCGCCGCTCGACATCTCGGATGCGTCGACCACCAAGATCTTCGGCACCGAGTTCTACCTCGAGGCGTTCCGCCTGCTGATGGAGATCATCGGCCCGGAGGCGTACCTCGATCGCGAGTCGGTCGGCAGCGTGGCCAAGGGCCGACTCGAGATGAACTACCGCAGCCTGCTCATCCTGACCTTCGGCGGCGGCACCAACGAGATCCAGCGCGATCTCATCGGCATGTTCGGACTGGGTCTGCCCAGGGCGCTGCGCGGCTGAACGCCGACGCCGCAGGACCGAACGCAGCAGAACGAGTACGAGGGGACCACGATGGATTTCAGTCTGAACGAGGAACAGCAGGCGATCGGCGAGCTCGCCGGTCAGGTGATCGGCGACGCGTCGACCCACGAGCGTCTGCGTGAGCTGGAGCGCTCCGACGGGCCGCGCTTCGACCGCGACCTGTGGGCGTCGCTGGCCGAGACCGGGGTGCTGGGCGCGTTCGTGCCCGAGGCGCACGGGGGAGCGGGCCTGGACCTGATCGCGCTCGGCGCGGCGCTGGAGCACGCGGGTCGGACCTCGGCGGCGGTGCCGCTGTGGGAGACCCTCGGTCTGGCCGTCCCGGCGATCGCCGAGTTCGCGCCCGAGGCCCTGCAGGCCGAGTGGCTGCCCAAGGTGGCCGACGGCTCCGCGGTCCTGACCGCCGCGTGGCACGAGCGTGCCGGCGAGGTGCTGGTGCCGACCACCACCGCCACCCGCACCGATGACGGCTTCTCGCTGACCGGCCTGAAGGTCTGCGTCCCGGCGGGTGCGATCGCGGACGCGATTCTGGTGCCCGCAGCGATCGAGGACGGCTCGGTCGGGCTGTTCCTGGTGCGCACCGATGCAGAGGGCGTCGGCATCGAGCCGCTGACGACCACGCTGGGTGACCCGCAGGCCGCCCTGCTGCTCGCCGAGACGCCCGCCGCGCTCGTCGCCGAGGGCCGTGAGTCGCTCGAGTGGGCCTACGAGCGTGGTGTCGCCACGCAGTGCGCCCTGGCCACCGGTGTGTTCGCCGAGGCGCTGCGCCTGACCGCCGAGTACGCCAAGGAGCGCAAGCAGTTCGACGTGCCGATCGCCTCGTTCCAGGCCGTGGCGCACCGGGCCGCCGACGCGTTCGTCGACGTCGAGGCGATCCGCCTCACCTCGAAGCAGGCGCTGTGGCGCCTCTCGGCCGGCATGGAGGCCTCGGCCGAGGTCGCCGTCGCCAAGTACTGGGTGGCCTTCGCCGGTCAGCGCGTCGTGCACACCGGCCAGCACATCCACGGCGGTGTGGGCGTCGACCGCGACTACCCGCTGCACCGCTGCTTCCTGAGCGCCAAGGAGCTCGAGCTGCAGCTCGGAGGCACCTCGCGACAGCTCCTGTCGCTGGGCTCGCTGCTCGCATCCCAGACCGTCTGAGCGGTCGGGCCGCGAGCTCGATCGCCCTCGGTCCTGGTCAGGCGCTGATCGTCCCCAGCAGCCGGTCGAGCGCCTGGGTGTCGACCAACAGGTCCTCGTGCAGGCGCTCCTCGGTGGACAGCCCGCGCTGGTCAGGTGGCGCGCCCACGTAGTCGTAGGGGAGCCCCTTCGCCGCGGCCAGGTAGTAGAAGGCGGGCAGCATCTCGACGCTGGTCTGCAGCTCGACGACGTGGGCCGAACGGCTGAAGATCGTGTTGACGAGCCCGCTGCCGGTCACCCCGATCACCAGGTCGGCGTCACGGAAGCTGCTCACCTGCTCCTCGATCGACATCGCGGTCGGGTCGACGGTCTCGATGCCGTGGCGGTCGAGCACCTCGTCGAGCGCAGGGCGGTTCAGGACCCTGCGCCGCACACCGGTGCGGTCGATGTACAGACGGCGCCGTGCCCGGGAGGTGTCGCCGCGGTAGCGCTCCGAGGCCGCCTCACGGTCGATCCAGCGGCGGTACCAGCTCGGGATGGCCCCGGACCACGGTCGGGTCACGTAGCCGGGCAGCATGACCTGATCGGCGACGATGCCGGTGCCGGGCTCGACCTGCAGCAGCGAGACGCCGGGGCCCAGGAGCTGGGGGAGCAGCGCCTGTTCGATCGGCGTCAGCGGGCCGTCGTGCACCACCGTGACCGGGCCCAGACGCCGCACCGCTGGCTGTGCGAGCAGCGCGGCGCGCGGCAGGTGGTCGATGACGGTGTGGAAGTAGGTCCGCCAGGGGGAGCGGTACAGCGCCACGGCGCCCGGGAGCTCGGCGGGACGCGCTCGCAGCTCGGAGTGCAGCACGTCGACGTGATCGACCATGTCGACGGTGAGCGACTCGGCGACGATCCGGTCGCCGGCGGTGACGATGCCCGTGCCGGGAGCGATCCGGGCGCCCCGCAGGACGTGGACCCGGGCCGGCGGCAGCGCGAGCGACGAGGAGCCGAGCCCGGAGCGGCGGGCGACGTCGGCGATCGGCATCGAGCCGATGCCGGGGCAGGGGACCGTCTCCCCGCCTCCGAGCTGGATCAGCTCGGAGCCGTCGAGCACCGCTGCCGGGACCGTCCGATACCGACGGTGGCCCAGCATCGCGACATCTCCGACGCGCCCGAGCGCCTGTCGCAGCCGACTCACCGGCACGAGGGGAGTGCCTCGTGGACGTCGATGAACATGTCGAGGAACCCCCTCCCTCTCGTCCGAGAACCTTGCTGCCGACCCGATCGACGATTGAGCCGACAAGCGATCGTCACCAGACTGTAACCCTGCCACCGAGAGCGCCGACATCGCGTCCGGTGTCGCTCAGGTCACTCTCTCAGCGGACACTCAGCTGGACGGCGGTCCACTTCGCCGACGCCACCAGCGACGTGTAGGGGACGGTTCGGGCTCGGTGCCACGGACCAATCGGGTGAGGATCCCGACGATCGCCGAGCACGCCAGGACGCCCAGCGCGAACAGCGCCATCAAGGTGATGATCAGCTCGGCGCCGCCCGTCATGCACCCGAGTCTGGCATCACCCGGGCGTGTCGGCGCGTGCTGACCCGGGCGCGGCCGCTCGGGGAGGTTCCGGGGCCTCCGAACGCGTCAGCCCGTCCCGGAGAGCGCCTGCAGGGTTACCATCCCGACGTGGACGCAGGACCACTCGCAGCAGCGATCGTCGCTCTTGGTCTGATCGGAGCGACCTGGGTCGCCACGAGAGCGCTCGTCCTGAAACGCCAGACCGACTCCCTCGAGACGTTCCTGGACCTCGTGGCCATCGTGCACGGCGAACCCCGTGATGGACGCCACGAAGTCGGCAGCGTCGAGCGACTGGCAGCCATCTGGCTCATCGCCGAGCTCGGCAAGCAGCACCGACTGCTCCGTGCGAGTGCTCGAGAGGCACTGACGGACTTCTCCCGGTACGACAGCACGACACCGACGCACGCCGCGATCGCCACGGTTGCGCAGCAGGCGCTGAACACCGTCCCCGAATAGCCGTTCAGGGCCGGCGAACGACCGGAGAGCACGGGTGTCGGCCGAACCCGGGGGCTGACCCCTCATCTCCCTACATGAGGTGCAACCGCCGGAAATCCCCATTATGTAAAGTAAGATCTGGTCCGCCGTTGAGCCGGCGAGCGACGCGTCGGAACGTCGCCGGACGACACCCCTACGCGTCGATCCCCTGACGGGTGTTCACCGACAGCTCAGCGCTGACGATCGGCCCGAAGGACGCTCGTACCGTCGGACGGACGCACGAACGCTGCTTCCAGACGTTCGACGAGCTGCTGGGCGTCGAACGGCGCTACCTCGTCCGCCGTGGCCCTGAGCTCGTCCAGGACCTCGGCCAGCTGGTCGACGACATCCTCGAGATCTGCGAGCTGCAGTCCCAAGGCCACGACCCGGGCCTCGGTCCACGCCTGGTCGCCTTCGTGGCGCCGCTGTTCGTAGGCCCGTTGCCGGCAACTGCGCCTGCAGTACTTCCCCGGACGTCCAACGCCGCGGTTCGCCATGAACCCGCGCCCGCAGTTTGGACAGTTCGCCTCGACCACGGAACGCCCCTGCTCGCCCACCCCACCAGCATAACATCACAGTGTCGTAATGCAATGGAGTCCTATCGCCGGTCGATCGCCCGAACCGCCAAGAGGATGTCGTCCAGGTGCTGGAGATCAGATCTCACAGCGGGATCGCCTCGGCCAAGGCCGGTCCTGCCACGCCGGCTCTCAGGCTGGCGGCAGGCACCACGTCGACCTTTCGCCCGACGATCTCTGAGATCTCTCGTTCGAGCCCGATGAGGCCGACGATGCCGATGTCCGAGGAGAGGTCGACCAAGACGTCGACATCGCTCGACTCGGTGTCGGTGCCCCGGGCCACGCTGCCGAACACGCGGACATTGGTCGCGCCTCGCCGCTCGGCAGCCTCGAGGATCGCCCGACGGCGGCGCCGCAACGTTCGGCCGGCAGGCGTGTCGGGCAGCCCGGGCGGCACGTCCGCTTTGGGGACGAGGTCCACACGCAGGTCGTATCCAGCCGATTCGACGAGCTTGCTCAGCATCGACAGGCTCGGCTCGCGGCGGCCGCTTTCGTACGCGCTGATGACCGGCTGCGACCCACTCCCGTTCGGCCGGCGTAGCTTCGGCTCGTCGGCATCGGACGTCGCTCGGTGCCATCGAGCGGACCCACTTGCGACGATCCCACGATGTCGTTGCGCGGAACAGGGACCTTCGTCCGACGCATCCTGGCCAGACGCCGACTCTGAACGCTCCGGCACGTAGCGGTTCACCTCGGAGGGCCGACAGCTCCAGTACCTCGAACCGCTCGTCTGTCGCCCTGGTCCGAGGGCAACCCGTAGCAGAGCGGAGGGGCGGCAGAGTCGAACTCGTCTCCTGTCGAATGATCGGATCCACACCCTCCAGGGTGGAGCCGCCAACTCCCTAGTTTCCCGAGGAGCGTGCCGCCCGCTGGGGCTTCGCCTGACCGCCCCGCCCCGAGCGACGACGACGACGGCGCGCCACGGACCGCCTTCTTGCTTCGAGATCGACTTGCGACGCAGCAATCCAGGCTGGAGGCAGCTGGGCCACAAGGTCGAGCATCTCGTTGTCAGAGAGCAGCCCAGCCTGATCGGCCGAGCGGATCCAGCCAATCGACGTATCTCGCATAGATCCGTTCCACCGCTCATCGACGTCGGCGACAAGTTGGAGAACTCGAATCGTGTGCTGAAAGTAGGTTCGAAACGGGAAGTCGAAGCGGCCGCGCCCGTCTTGCCTTGAGCTCTGCAGTGACTTCTCTGCCTCGACCCAATAGCCGGCTCGCTTGGAGGCGGGTGTCGACGGATGCGCGGCCCGGCGCATCAGCACTGTCGCGAGAGTGTTGAAGGTGAAGGCGTCCTCGTGCTCGCCCACCGCCCTTCTGGCGTACGAAGTGGCCTTGTCAAGGTCCTCCGGAAGACCCAATGCACGTTGTTCCCAGAACCGTGCGTTCTTCTTGTAGAACTCGACCAGCTGCTCGTACCACTCGTCGACGTCGGATGAACCGACCACGCGCTGAACGAAACGCAGGTCCATCAGTTCGCTGACTGCCCGGTGCCAGTAGTCCTTTCGGATTGCTCCGCCATACCCAACGTGGTCAGAGATCACAATCAACATGTCACGCAGGATTCGCTGGGCGTCTAACGTCTGCGGATCAGTGTGACGAAGGATCAGCTCGCCGAGGTACCCGTGCCTGAGTCTAACGAAGCCAGGCGCCGCCAAGTCGTAGGTGACCCATTCGCTTAGTGCGCCGCCCGGCGATGCCTCATTCACGAGACTGTCGACGGTCAGACCACTTGCCGCGGCGGCCGCCGAGATAGGAGCCTCGAGGCCTACCGCTGCAAAGATGCCGATGGCGACGAAGGCATCTCTTACGGAAGCATCGATTGTCTCCAGAACCCGCAGTCCACGGTCGATGAAGCCCCTTGCGTCCTCCAGTGACGCCAGAGCGCTGTACAACGATTGCTCGTGCTCGGTGAAGTGCAGCTTCCACTGCGACCGGTCCTTCCCTTCCAGGATGCCCAGACGACCCCGCTTGCGTCGACGAATTAGAACGGAGACCCACAAGCCACTAGTTGGCTCGACGAACACCGTCGTCTCCAGCCCGACGATGAACTTGCCTGGCACCACCCGCGCCGTGTGCCGCCTAGCGCTCCAACGGTCGGTTGCGATGATCAGCAAGCGTTGAGAACGCTCTTCGGCCTTCTTGAGGAGAGTAGCTATCTCCGTGGTCTCCGCCCGCAGGTTGTCGACCAGTAGTACTGCGTTCGGTCGATCGGCCAGATACTGGAGCGTCTCGTCAGCATCAACCTTGTCTTGGCCTCCGAGGAGTGTCGGACGCCACCCAAACCGCATCAACTCTCGCCCCAAACGAAAGAGAGCAGTCGTCTTGCCGGAAAATGTCGAGCCCGTGATGTAGTACATCAGCTGATCGGTTGGGAACTCCTGAGCCGAACCGATCTCCTCGGCAGTGGAGGTGACCCACCGAGGTGGTGCGTCCAGGTCATCGAGGATGTCGAGCCACTGTGGCTGATGTCCTCCGTAGAAGTCGTGGCCGCGAGGTCGAGACCAGTCTGCCTTCTTACCGGTCAACTCGACGAAGGTGGCTCGAGTGAAGCGGCTCTCGAATAGACCTCCCGTGGTTACGTCGATGCGATCCCGCATCGCCGTGTGAAGGAGTCCAATGAAGTCCTCGGCCGTCGAGTCGATGGGGACGAGGCCCCAATCTTGATACTCGGCTTTATCGAACTCCGTCATTCCTGGCCGAACTATGAACGATGGGAGGCCATACTCAGCTGACCGATTCCTTCCCTCCAGTACCGTGAGCAGGTCAATCTCATCAAAGAGCTGAGCGCCGATAATCACTACAGGCATAGTTCCGTAGTCACCACGGAATCTCGTTTGCCAGTTCCCGATGTCGGCGGAACGCAGTGCGCCCAGGTACTGCTGGAGGGTGAAAATCACAGCGGGGTCGTCGCGCCGTTCGACTTCGCCGACGTAGCCATGCAGGTGCACCAATGGCACAACCTCTCGGGATCCTCCCAGCGGAATCGTTGCCTCGGGCCACACAACCGTCTGCGCCTGCTGTACCCGCTCGACGTTCTGAACGTATGCATTCTCCATTGCGTCGTCGACGTTGAGTGTCCAGATCGCCTGCCAAGGAATGGAGGCACATTGAACCTGCCAAGGCAGGGGCGTACATCCAGCGAATCTGTGGCGTAGAAGCGCGTTGATCTGATCGCCCCCCCTGGACGAGGACGCTCTCGAGAATGCCCGCTGCAGTGTGATGTTGTCTGGTGCGGCTGCACCATCGATCTCGGATGAGAGAATCTGGGTGAGTTCGCGGGCTAGAGGCAGCTCTCCATTTCGGTTGCGGACACCTGCGCTCGCGCCAGCCCCTAGAAGCAGGTGGTACTCCCCGGCCACCAGCCCATCGAGCATGCGGTCGAGGTTGGCCGCTTCGATGATCGGGGAGCGAGCACGTTTTTCCACTAGTCCTCCAACGGACGAGGTCGGGTGCGTCCTCTGTAACACAGCACCCTCAAACTGCATCGGACCCTAGCGTCAGCGGTGCGTGCCGCTGTGGCTGGTGAGCCAGCCGGCGCGGGTACAGCAGTCCCGTTCGGCGAAGAAGAAGCACGACTCACGCCCGCATCGACGCTCTGCCCTCCGACCTCGAACCGCACCAGGCCGAAGTCGAGCGCTACGACGACGTGACCAACCGGTTCGTACAAGTTGCCGAGCTGCTCGAATCACTCGACCTCGATCGCATCTGGGACGAACCAACGACACCGAACGCCGAGCGCTGCTCGAACAGCTGGTCCAAGAGGTCTCGGTCCACGACGACCACCTGGAAGTCGCTGTCCACGGAGCTCCCCGGCTCAACGTCCTGCTGTCCGAAGTCGGACTAGCGACGGAACCGGAGAAGATCAGTGGTGTCGGAGGAGCGACCCGAACCCCCTCCTATGCCCGGCAGACGCGCGTTTGCCACGGTACTTCTCGTCGCAGCTGACGGTCCTCCCAGTGGAGGCCCGCCACGAGGCCGCCGTCGCATGGAGGTCCTTTACTTCACCCTGCCGAGGGTGTCTCATAGGTGCAGTGTCCCGGCAGCCACAGGCTGTCGGACTCACCCACAACTGAGGAGGTGCCGATGTCAACCCGTCACCGTGCCCGGCAAGCCGGACCGAGTTCAGCGCTCCAAGAGGAGCGAGAGCAGCGGAAGGCGGAACACCGACGTGTTCGCCGAACCGTGAACCAGTCCCTCCATGTGGCAGCGCTCGAAGAGGATCACGACGATCTCGTCCTCGAGCTCCCGCATCCGACCCACGGGTACACCGACGAGCATGAACCGGCCGTCCCCCGAGCAGCGAGCGACCCCCGCAAGCGGGTCCGGCACTGGAAGCAGTCCTTCTGGAAGCGCCGGACCCTGCAGCGCAGGCGCCGTGCACTCGCCTACGAGTCCACCCTGCGTCAGGCGTAGGCCCGCCCCATCAGAACGTCGTGGCCACGCCCACGACACCGGCGACGGCCCCCGGGGG
>JAEWED010000032.1 GCA_023389745.1 Actinomycetes bacterium | reverse complement strand
ACCCGGAGTCGTGGGGCCGATCGAGCTGCGCACACCCACGTTGTGCCGCGCCTACCGAAACGGCGTCGCCCCCGTCGACGCCGCCGGCTGGTACGCCACCGGCGACCTCGGCGCGCTGGATGCCGAGACGGGACGACTCGTCGTGCACGGCCGTGGCGACGACCTCATCATCAGCGGCGGCGAGAAGGTCTGGCCGACCGACGTCGAGGCCGTGCTCGGCACCGATCCGGGTGTCGCCGAGGTCGCGGTCGTCGGACGACCCGACGCCGAGTGGGGTCAGCGGGTGGTGGCGGTGGTCGTCCCGAGCGACCCGTCGGCACCACCGACGCTCGACCGACTTCGCGAGCTGGTGCGCGCCTCGCTGCCCGTCGCAGCCGCGCCGAAGGAGCTCGAGCTCATCGATTCGCTCCCACGCACCGGACTGGGCAAGATTCGACGTTCTGTCGTGGCGACCGCTGCCGGATCCAGGAACGATGGCTGACCTCCCCTCTCCCGACCACCCGACCGAGTCCCTCGCCGGCGTGCGCTTCGACCACGTGGGTCTCGCGCTGCGGCGCCCGACGGACCTGTGGCCGGTCATGGCCGGCGTGCTGGGCGGACGGTTCATCAGCGGCGGCACCACCCCCGGCTACGGCTGGACCCGGCTGCGCTTCGCGAACGGGTTCATGGTCGACGGGTTCAACCCCGAGGGTGACGGCGACTCCTCGTTCCTCGGCAAGTTCCTCACCCGGTCAGGTGTCGGGCCCCACCACCTGACCTTCGTCGTCCCGGATCTCGACCGGGCGACCACGGTGCTGCGCGAGTCCGGTGTGGAGCCGCTCTCGGACCACTCGGCCCCCGGTGTGCGAGAGGCGTTCCTGCGACCCGCCGATGCCCACGGCATCGTGGTGCAGCTCATCGAGGCCGGCCAGGAGCCGCCCGAGTCCCTCGACGAGCCCGAGGGCTTCCCTCCCCTCTCCTACGACCATCCGGTCGCCTCGCTGGGTCGGGTCGTGCATGCCGTGGCCGACCTGCAGGGCGCCCTCCAGCTGTTCCGCACGACCCTCGGTGGCCGCGTGGTGGCCACCGGTTCCGCCGTCGACGGGAACCACTGGGTCGAGCTCGGCTGGGACGGGCCCGGACGGCTCCGGTTGCTCGAAGGCCGCCACGCCGAGATCGCAGAGTGGATCGGCGACCGGCCGGGCCGGTTGCGCCACCTGTTCTTCAACTTCGACGACCCGGAGTACGTGCCGGGCGCGACCAAGGTCGCCTCGGGACGTTGGGTCGTCGCACCCGACGACGTGCTCGGGACACGCCTCGTGCTGGCCTCGAGCGCCCGCTGAGGCCGGCCGTTCAGAGCAGCATGCCGCCGTCGACCACGGTGGTCGTGCCGGTGATCCACGACGAGGCGTCCGAGGCGAGGAACAGCGCGGCGTTGGCGATGTCCTCGGGCTCACCGAGGCGGTGCAGCGGCACCATCTTGGCGACCGCGTCCTCGTTCTTCTCCCACAGCGCACGGGCCATGTCCGTCTTGACCAGACCCGGACAGATGGCGTTGACCCGGACGCCGGGCGAGAGCTCCTTCGCCAGCGACTTCGTCAGGTGGATGAGCGCCGCCTTGGTCACGTTGTAGTGGCCGATCGACGTCTCGATGCTGAGCCCACCGATCGACGAGATGTTGATGACGTTGCCGCCCGAGCTCGACATCGCCTGCTGCCAGGCCTGCTGGATCCACACGAACGGGCCCCGCTGGTTGACCTCGACGGTCTTGTCGAGGCGGCCGAGGTCGATGTCGATCATCGCCCCCATGTACGGGTTGGTCGCGGCGTTGTTCACCAGGATGTCGAGCCCGCCGAAGCGTTCGATCGTGGCACTCACGCACGCTTCGGCGGCGTCGGGGTCACCCGCGTTCGCCTCGAACACCTCGAGGTCGACCGAGCCGTCCGGCGAGATCTCCGACACCGCTGCCCGCAGCGCGTCCTCCTTGCGCGACGACAGCATGACCGCCGCACCTGCGTCCGCGTAGGCCGCAGCGATCGCCTTGCCGATTCCCCGTGACGCCCCCGTGATGAGCGCCACCTTGCCGTCGAGTCGAAGCTCCATGGGCTGCACCGTACCGACCCGGCCACCACCAGCGCTGCGCAACCGGGTGGCGTGAATCGCCAGAGGATTGTCATTGCAGCCACGGTGCTGACGTCCCAGGATGGCGGGGTGAGCACCCCGTCCCCGCCTCCGGAGTCCCCGCCACCGGCCCCGGGTGAAGTCCGCCGCATCGGCATCGTCGCCTTCGAGCACTTCCAGCTGCTCGACCTGGCCGGTCCGGCCGACGTGTTCCGGACCGCCACGTTGCTCGGCGCCGACTACGAGGTGGTCGTCACGACCCCCGACGGCGGCTCCGCTCAGTCGGTCAGCGGGGTTCGCGTCGCTGCGGACCGCTCGACCGGGGACCTCGTGGCGTCGCCCGAACCGATCGACACGCTCATGACCATCGGCGGGTTCGGGGTGCACGACGCAGCGACCGACGACGAGCTGCTCGAGCAGCTGCGTGGGCTCTCGGCACGGGCGCGGCGCACCACGTCGGTGTGCAGCGGTGCGTTCCTGCTGGCGGCGGCCGGGCTGCTCGACGGCCACCGGGCGACGACCCACTGGGCCTCGTGCGACGACCTCGCCGAGCGCTACCCCGACATCACGGTCGACGAGGACCGTATCTACGTGTGCGACCGCGACCGCTGGACCTCGGCCGGGGTCACCGCGGGCATCGACCTGGCGCTCGCGCTCGTCGAAGCCGACCACGGCCCCGACCTGGCCCACTCGGTCGCCGCGTGGCTGGTCGTCTTCGTGCGGCGTCCGGGCGGCCAGTCCCAGTTCTCGGCGCAGCTCCGGGCCAGGCCCGCTCGTCGGGAGGAGCTGCGCGAGCTGCAGCGCTGGATCCCCGACCACCTGGACGAGGACCTGGGCGTCGCCACGCTGGCGGCCCGGGCGGCGATGAGCGAACGCACCTTCGTGCGCGCCTGGCGGGCCGAGACCGGCACCACCCCCGCTGCGTACGTCGAGATGCTGCGCATCGAGGCCGCACGGCGACTGCTCGAGACGAGCGACCTGACCGTCGCCGCCATCGCCGCCGAGGTCGGTCTCGGCCGCCCCGAGCGACTGCACCGCGCGGTGCGCCGCCGCCTCGGGACCACACCCGATCAGTACCGCCGGCACTTCGCCCGCGACTGAGCCCCCTCTCCCCTTCACTCAGCCCCTCCCTCCCGCACACACCAGGCACCCGCCATCCACGACAGGAGCAGACATGCAGATCGCCATCGGCCTCTACCCCGGACTCACCGTGCTCGACTCGATCGGCCCGTACCAGGTGCTCAGCCTGGTGCCCGACATCGACGTCGTGCTCTGCGCGGAGCACGCCGGGCGCGTCACCGACGACAACGGCCTCGTGCACCTCGACGTCGAGCACACCTTCGCGGAGGTGCCCCGCCCCGACGTGCTGCTCGTCGGTGGCGGCTTCGGGACCCGGGCGCTCGCCACGCCCGACAGCGCGATCGTCGAGTGGATCCGCTCCGCGCACGCCACGACGACGTGGACCACGTCGGTCTGCACGGGTTCGCTCCTGCTCGGCGCGGCAGGTCTGCTCGATGGACTCCGGGCGACGACCCACTGGCACTACTACGACCTGCTCGCGGAGTTCGGCGCCGAACCGGTCGAGGACCGTGTCGTCGTCGGTGACCGCATCATCACCGCGGCCGGCGTGTCCTCGGGCATCGACATGGCCCTCGTGCTCGTCGACCGCCTCTACGGCCCCGAGATGGCCCAGGCGATCCAGCTCGGCATCGAGTACGACCCCCAGCCGCCGTTCGACTCGGGCGCCCCCTCGAAGGCCGCCCCGGAGATCGTCGAGCTGGTGAGCGCCGTGATGGCCGCGTCGCGCTGAGCCCGAGCCGGCCTGGCTGACCGGGCACGCCGTCGCTGCCTTCTCTGTCAGACGCCTTCGCCGTCAGGCTCCTTCACTGTCACAGCGTGTCGGCAGACTGTTCGCATGCGAGAGATCGACGGTGCGACGACAGTCGCCGGGGTGTCGTGGTCGACGGTGCCGCTGCTCGAGTGGTCGAAGGCCCCGGATCTCGCTCGCGTGCAGGTGTTCCCGGCACGCTCGGCGGCTCCTGCGGCGGAGCGTGGGCCGGTCCCCGCGGCGGTCGCGGCGTTGGCGGGTCTGGCGCCGCTCGACTGGCCAGCTCTGTCGGCTCAGGAGCAGCTCGATGCGGTCGCCGCGTTGGGTGCCGCGCGGTCGCGTCTCGACGGTGCCATCGCAGCGGGCCTCTCGGCGGTCGATCGCTCGGGGGCGGCCGAGGTCGACTCCGGTCTGCGCACGGTGCCCTGGTACGCCCGGGTCACGGGCGAGGAACGAACGACGGGCCGTCGGTTGCTCGCCGATGGCCGCACGCTCGAACGTTTCGAGCGGTTCGCCACCGCGTTCCACGCCCGTTCCTTCACGATGGACCACGTCCGGGTGCTGACCGCTGCGTGCAACCCGCGTGTGCTCGACCAGCTCATCGCGGCTGAGGTCGAGTTGACCGAGCTCGCCTCGACGCTCACGGTCGAGGCGTGGCGCGACGCGCTACGCCTGCTGGTCGCCTCGCTCGACGCCGATGGCCCCGAACCGAGCAGCGACCACGACCGCGTCACCGCAGTGCGCGTCGGCGAGCAACTCGTGCTCGACGGTGACCTGTCCGGTGACCAGGCCATCGTGTTCGAACAGGCCCTCGGCGACGAATACCGACGACAGCTACGCGCCGCCAACACCGAGGCCACCACGGCCGGACTGCCCGTGCCGCCACCAGCGACGCTGCGAGCCCGCGCGCTCGTCGAACTCGTCCGCCGCGGCCACCAGGTCCGCGCGGATGGCACCCCACTCACCCGCGGCGCCACCGAAGCGAAGCTCGTCGTCCGCGAAGACCACCTCGGGTCAGGTGACCAGGTCGGCGGGTCGTGGGCCGAGCGGATCCGTCGCGGTCGTGTCGTCGCCACCGCCGATGGCGCGGCGGTCGACCCGCTCGCCGCCGCGGTGCTGCTGTGCGACTCGGTGGTGCGACCCTTCCAGGTCGACGACAAGGGCCGGATCCTCTGGGGCGGACGCCGGCGCCGCTCCATCACCCACGCCCAACGCGCCGCGCTCGCCATCCGCGACGGCGGCTGCGTGTTCCCGGACTGCGTCGCGCCGCCGAGCTGGTGCGACGGCCACCACGTCGAATGGTGGCGCGACGACGGCCCGACCGACATCGACAACCTCGTCCTGTTGTGTCGTCGCCACCACGGCTACGCCCACAGCGAGGACTGGACCCTCGAACCGGTCCCGGCCGAGCCCGGCGACCCGACCGGCGGCACACAGCGCTTCACCTGGACCCACCACCGCGGCGACGGCGCCGAGGCCCGGGTCATGCCCGCCACCAACGCCACCACACGACACCTGCGCCACTCAGTGCTGCTCAGCCAGGCAGCAGACCTCGACGGCGTCCGAGCCGGACCACCCTGAGCACTCGCCCGGGAAGTGGGCCCGGCAGTGCCAGCCGCACGTGACCTGCCCGCCATCGGACCGAGGTCGAACCGGGGTGGGCCCCGTTCGGCGACCGATCGGGTCAGACTGGCCCGCATGGCCAACCGCCTCGCGACCGAGACCAGCCCCTACCTGCGCCAGCACGCAGAGAACCCGGTGGACTGGTTCCCGTGGGGGGACGAGGCGTTCGAGCTGGCGCGCAGTCAGGACCGACCGGTGCTGCTCTCGGTCGGCTACTCGTCGTGCCATTGGTGCCACGTCATGGCGCACGAGTCCTTCGAGGACGACTCCACCGCGGCGTACCTGAACCAGCACTTCGTGTCGATCAAGGTCGACCGCGAGGAGCGTCCCGACGTCGATGCGATCTACATGGAGGCCACCCAGGCGATGACCGGCCAGGGCGGCTGGCCGATGACGGTGTTCCTCACCCCCGACGGCGAACCGTTCTTCTGCGGCACCTACTTCCCCAAGGAGCCGGCGGCGGGACACGCCAGCTTCCTGCAGGTGCTCTCGGCGATCGAGGACGCGTGGCGCAACCAGCGTGACGAGCTGCTCGAGCAGGCCGCTCGGCTGGTCGACACGATCCGCCGCACCCCCGCACCGGACACCGTCGGCGAGCTTCCCGACGCCACCGTGCTCGACGAGGCGACGATGTCGATGCTGTCCGCCCACGATCCCCGCTGGGGTGGGTTCGGCACCTCGCCGAAGTTCCCGCAGTCGATGAGCCTGGACCACCTGCTGCGACAGCACCACCGCACCGGCTCCGACGCGGCGTTGCGGGCGGCGATCACCTCACTCGACGCGATGGCCGCGGGTGGCATCCACGACCACCTCGGCGGCGGCTTCTCGCGCTACTCCGTCGACGCGCAGTGGCTGGTCCCGCACTTCGAGAAGATGCTCTACGACAACGCCCTGCTGGTGCGCACCTACCTGCACGCCTGGCAGCTGACCGGCGAGCAGCGACACCTCGAGGTCGTCGAGGCGACCATCGGCTACGTGCTGCGGGACCTCACGCGGCCCGGGGGTGGGCACTGGTCGGCGGAGGACGCCGACTCCGTCCCGGCTCCCCCGCCGGACCGCGAGCCGTCCGGCCCACCCGGTCACGCCGAGGAGGGCGCGTTCTACGTCTGGCAGCCCGCAGAGGTGGCCCGGGTGCTCGACGACGCCGGGCTGATCGAGCACCTCGACGAGGTGCTGCAGTGGTACGGCATCGTCGAGGGCGGCAACTTCGAGGGCGCGTCGATCCCCAACCGGCTGCACGCCCGGGGGCAGCTCGAGCGCCCGCCCCACATCGAGGCCGCCCGGCAGGCGCTGCTGCACGACCGCGGCTTCCGTCCCCGACCCGGGCTCGACGACAAGGTCCTCACCGAGTGGAACGCCCTCATGGTCGCCGCGCTCGCCGAGGCCGCCGCGGCGACGGGCCGGGCCGATTGGCTGGGCTCGGCGGTCGAGACCGCCACGTTCCTCTGCGACCACCTGCGGGCCGCGCCCGACGACTCGGGACGCCGCCGGTGGCTCCGGTCGTGGCACGCGGATCTCGACGGCGGCGACGGCGGAGCCCGCCACCTGGCCTACGCGTCGGACCACGGTGCGTTGATCGACGCCTTCGTCACGCTCTACGAGGCCACCGGCACGCTGCGCTGGCTGCACGAGGCCACCGACACCGCCGAGGCACTCCTGGAGCTGTTCTGGGACCCCGACGGCAGCGTGTGGAGCACGGGCGAGGACGCCGAGGCGCTGGTCACCCGACCAAAGGACCTGACCGACGACGCGACGCCCTCGGCGAACAGCCTGGCGGCGGTCGGACTCCTGCGGCTCGAAGCCCACACCGGCGAGTCCCGCTACGGCGAGCACGCCCGCAGCATCCTGCGGACGCTCGGACCGCTCGCCGCCCGTCACCCGCTCGCCTTCGGCAACCTGCTCTGGGCGATCGCGTTGCACGCCGTCGGCATCACCGAGGTCGTCGTCACCGGTGAGCGCGACGACCTCGTCGACGTCGCGCACCAGCGGTTCGCTCCGCTCGAGGTGCTCGCGTGGGGCGAGCCGGGCGAAGGCCCTCTGTGGGAGGGACGCTCCGAACACGGAGAGCACGGCCGCGGCTACGTGTGCCGTGACCACGTGTGCGCAGCGCCCGCGAACACCGTCGAGGAGCTCCGCGCACAGCTGCACCGCCCCGTCCGGACCTGAACCGACGACCGCGGGCGTCGCCGCAGCAGGCGGCGCTCAGGCGTCCTGGGAGGCGGCGACCTTGTGGTCGGGCACCTCGATGTACGGCGGCTCGACGTGGTCGAGCATGCCCTTCGAGACCCAGTTGCGCTGGTCGGCCCAGATGATCAGCGGCGGCAGCACGACCAGTGCGGCCAGCAGGGCGATCGTGATCTTCAGGGCGACGAAGATGCCGAAGTTCGACAGCAGCGGCAACGACGAGAACGCGATGACCGCGACACCGGCGATCGCCGTCATGGCCGACACGATGAACGCCCGACCCGTGCGGGCCGCGGTGACGTCGATCGCCGCCCGCGGTTCGAGCCCGCGGCGTCGTTCCTCGATGTAGCGCAGCAGGATCAGCGAGGTGAACTCGGTGCAGGTGGCGACCACGAGCGGACCGCCGACCGCGGTCATCGGGCTCAGCTCGATGCCGAATACGTAGATCAGGATCGTCGCGAGACCCGAGGCGATGAGCACCGGGACCACCGAGAGGATCGCCCGGGTGAACGACCGGAGCCGGACGAGGAGGAACAGGAACACCAGCCCGACCGACAGCCAGGTCAGCTCGACCAGGTTCGCCTCGAGGTTCTCGAGCAGTCCGACACCGACCACCGCCAGGCCCGACGGCACCACCAGCAGACCCTCGGGCGGGTCCGCGTTCTCCCGCAGGTCGTGCACCACGACCGCCCGGTCCTCGAGGGCGCCGGCGGCGGTCAGGAAGATCAGGTTGAACGCCGAGCCGTCCTCGGAGGCGGTGCTGCGCTGGATGCCCAGCGGGGCGACGTCCCACGCCGCCTTCACCGATTCCGCCGTCGGCGCGATCGAGGGCACGCCGGGCACGTCGGTCAGCTTGCGGACGGTGCCGATGATGCTCGAGTCCACGATGATGTCGTCGGGGTACTTCTCGACCGTGCGGATCGTGAGGTCGTTGACGTAGTCGACGGTCTCGTCGGTGAAGACGGTGGCGCCCTCGCCCTCTGCCTCGACGAACACCCCGAGGTCCGACGCGCCGCCGATCTCGTGCTCCAGGGTCCGGATGTTCTTGATCACCTCGGAGTCCTGGTCGACCCAGTTGACCGGGTCGGTCTCGAGCTTCAGGTTGGGCTCGAGGATGCTGCCGGCGACGAACACGCCCACGGCGAGCACGGCGAGGATGATGGCGGAGCCGGGGGGCAGGCTGCCGAGCCAGACGACCAGGCGCCCGAGGCGACCCTCGGAGAAGTCGCGGCCCTTCGTGGGCGAGCGGAACTCGCGGATGCCGAGCGCTGCGAGCGGATTGATGATCGACGAGATGCAGATGGCGACGATGCCGACGGTCAGCAGCCACCCGAAGTCGCGGATCATCGGGACCTGCGAGATCTGGATCGCCCCGAAGGCGAACACCGCGTCGAAGGTCACGACGAGCAGCGCCGGGCCGAGGCCGCGTGCGGCGGCCTGGATCGGGTGCGGCTCGCGGTCGATGATCACCTCTTCCTCGATGCGGGAGTGCATCTGGATCGCGTAGTCGATGCCGATGCCCAACATGACGGGCAGACCGGCGATCGTGACCAGCGTCAGAGGGATGCCGAGGTAGCCGGCGAGCCCGAACGCCCAGATGATGCCGATGATCACCACGGCGAGTGGCAGGAGTCGCCAGCGCACGTTGAAGAACAGGATGAGGATGACGATCATGACGGCGACCGCGATGCCGCCGAGGGTCAGCATGCCGCCGCGCAGGTAGTCGTTGATGCCCTTGAGCAGCACGGGTGCGCCGGTGGTGGTCACCGTGGCGCCGTCGAAGGTGAAGTCGTCGGTGATCTCGAGGACGGCGTCGGACGCGATGCCCTCGTCCTCGATCGACAGGTTGCCCGGCAGACGGGTCAGCATCTGGGCGTGGGTGGGGTCCGGGAAGACCGGGCGCAGCGACGAGCGGATCTCACCCTGGTTGTCGTAGAGCAGGAACTTGACCCACTCGGGGTTGTCGAGCGTGCGCTGCTCCGGCGTGAACTCGGCGGTGCGCTGCAGCGTCACCGCGGCATCCGCGAGACGCCGCTCCTTCAGGGCGGGGTCGGTCTCGACCTCGGTGGCGTGCAGGATCGCGGAGCCGGCGATGCTCTTGGTCAGGTCACCGTCGGCCGGGGGCTCGACGAGGCTGTTCGAGAACTCGATCGCGTCGAGGGGCGAGACGACGCCGAGCACCTTGCCGCTGGCGTCGAGCTCGTCGCGCACGGTGGACATGGTCTCGATGCCCTCGGGCGTGAACAGGTCCTCGACCCGCTTGCCGTCGTCCATCACGATCAGCGAGAGCATGGCCTGGCCGCCGAAGCGCTCCTGGTAGGCGACGTTGTCCTTGTAGACGTCGCTGTCCCGGTTCAGGTAGCTGTCCTGACCGGTCGCGAACTCGAGCCGCGTGATGCCGAAGCCCAGCACGATCGTGAACACGAGCCCGATGGCGCCGACCAGACCCGCGTGACGGCCGAGGTTCACCGCCAGCCAGGACCACACCTTCGCCATGTCGTTGCTCCCTCGGGTTCCGGCGCCGTCGCCTCACGGCACAGTTCGTGAACCTACCCCCACGAGAACGTTGCACGAAGTTGAACTCGAGTCGGTGACGACGTCACCAACCGCCGTCGTGGCGCACCTCGTCGAGCGTCGGTCGACCCGCTGCAGCAGAGCGCGACGGGCCCCCTCCGTCGCCCGCTCGATGGCCCAACGCGACGGTCCCGAGCGTGCGCTGCCCTGGGGGCACGCCGAAGGCGTGGCGCACCGGCTCCTCGTGACCGAACTGGCCGAAGAACAACGCGCCGAGGCCCTCGGACTCCGCTGCGAGCAGCATCGCCATGACCGCGGCGCCGCCGTCGACCCACCAGTACGGCACCGGCCAGGCCGACTCACCCTCGCCGAGACCGGAGCGGGACTTGTCCGGCGCCGAGTACCGCTCCACGTACCTCGACGGATCGACGTACGGGAGGATCAGCACCGGTGCGGCCAGCAGACCGGGCCACGGGAAGGACGGACGTCGCGCCTCGGGCAGGGTCACCGCCCAGTACCGGGCGACGTCGCCGCCGCGCAGCACCACGAGCTGCAACGCCCAGGTGTTGCCCGCGGCGGGTCCGCGCAGCGCGGCGCGCAGCACGGTGTCGAGCTGGGCGTCCGCGACGTCGTGTGGGAGGTAGTCGCGACACATGCGCCGCGACGACAGGACGGACTCGAAGGTCCGGCCCCCCTCGCTGTCCGGGGGGATCACCCGTGCTTGAGCAGTTCCTCGGCCATGACCCAGCCGCAGGTCACCAGGCAGTCGCCACGGTCGGCGTCGAGGTGCTCGAACTGCGCCGCGACGTCGGCCGAGATGGCCTCGGGCTTGAGCGACTCGTGGTCGAGCACGAGCGGCGGAGAGCCGTCGCCGACGATGGTGAACGTCTGGTCGTCGTAGCGCTCGGCGTCGATGCCGAACCGCTTCACCAGGCGGCGACCCCAGGCACGCTCCTCGCCCGAGGCCTTGTGGTCCGGGCGGGGCACGATGTCGGTGAGCAGCTTGAACGCCTCGAGGGCGCCGGCGTCGCTCATGCGGGTGCCGAGCAGCACGTCCTCGTCGGGGAACGCCATGAGCGCCCGACGGAAGTTGTCGCCGATGATCGCCCGGAGCACCGGCTCACGCTTGGAAGTGCGCTTGACGGCCGCGACGCCGAGCAGGATGCACGGCGTGCCGCCGATGCGCTCGAGGGTCGAGAACGAGAAGCCACGGAGGTGGTTGCCCTCGTGGACGAGGGTGACCAGCACCCATTGTTCGACCTGCTTCGAGAGCGTGCCGACCTCGTAGCAGATGCCACCGTCAGCGCAGATGTCGGCCATCTCGGCCAGCTCCGAATCGCTGAGGGCAGTGCAATCCTTGGTCGTGACGTCGAGCGCCATGCACAGCTCCCCTGGAAAATAGGCACAAACAGGCTCCTACAGTTCAGTCGACAACGGGCACCGGTGCAACTCGGGGCCCGTGCTGCTGAGGGCTCGCCGCGCCCGCGTGACACCTGTCAGGAGCTAGACGACGACGGCTTCGTGGCCGAGCAGCGCGCGCAGCTCCCCCACCAGGCCGCTGCGGACGCTCACCGTGTACTGGTCCGGCAACCGCAGGACCTTGGCGTCGCCGAGCATGATGTAGACCTCGGAATCGCCGGGGAAGTCGATGAACAGCTCTTTGAGCCGGTCGACGGTCGCGTCGTTGAGACGGGTCACCGGGATGTGCAGCCGCAGGGGCGGTTCGCCCTCGGCCATCGGCTCGAAGAGCTCGATGTCGGTCGCGATCAGCTTCGGCGTCTCGTCACGCTTGTCGACGCGGGCTCCCAGGATGATGACCGAGTCGTCCACGAGCAGGTGGCCGATCTCGGCCATCGTCCTCGGGAACACCATGACCTCGATCGCGCCCTGCAGGTCCTCGAGGGTGAACACGGCCATGAGCTCACCCTTCTTGGTCCACTTGCGCTGCAGACCTGTCACCACGCCGCCCACGGTGCGCCGCGTGCCGTCCTCGACCTCGGACAGCTCGAGCACGCCGCAGTCGATCTTCTTGCGCAACGCCTGCTCGGCGCCGAGCAGCGGGTGGTCCGACACGTAGAGCCCGAGCATCTCCTTCTCGAACGCGAGCCGCAGCTTCTTCTCGAAGTCACGCGACGGGATGGGGGTGCGCTCGTCGAAGGCCGGAGCGTCGTCGGAGGCATCGGCGAAGAGTGACATGACGCCCATGTCGTGCTCCTTCCGCCGGGCGACGGTCTGGTCGATGATCTGCTCGTAGACGTCGAGCAGCCCCTGACGTGGATGCCCCATCGAGTCGAAGGAGCCCGCCTTGATCAAGGACTCGATCGTCTTCTTGTTCAGCACGCCGGTGTTGACCCGCTGGCAGAAGTCGTAGAAGTCCGAATAGGGGCCGTTCTCGTCGCGCTCGGCGACGATGTGCTCGACGAGTCCGGTGCCGACGTTGCGCACCGCGGAGAGCCCGAAGAGGATGCGGCGCTCCTCGCCCCCACCCTCGAGCGGCGTGATGTCGGGGGTGAAGTCGCTCGCCGACGCGTTGACGTCGGGCACCACGACCTCGATGCCCATCGTGCGGCACTCGGCGAGGTAGATCGCCGCCTTCTCCAGGCTGGTCTTCACCGAGGTGAGCAGCGCAGCCAGGTACTCGGCCGGATAGTTCGCCTTCAGGTAGGCGGTCTGGTAGCTGATGAAGCCGTAGCCGTACGCGTGGGACTTGTTGAACGCGTAGTCGGCGAACGGCTCGATGATGTCGAACCAGGCGGTGCCCAGTTCCTTGCCGTAGCCCGTCGCCTCGCAGCCCTCGGTGAACTTCACCCGCTCCTTGGCGATCAGCTCCTTGTTCTTCTTGCCGCAGTTGTGGACCAGGAAGTCCTCGACGACGGCATACGGCCGCTCGTCGTTCTCCATGCGGAAGTCGAAGCACTCCTTCTCGCCGACGTACTCCACGTCGACGACGGTGTCCCACAGCAGGGCACCGCGCCGGGTTCCTGCTCGGGGCCGTGTGCGCACCGTCGCGTCGTCGCGCTCGACCGGCTCCGCAGCATCGACGGGCTCGCTCCTCGCGATCAGGTCACCGGGCCGGATCGAGCCGAGTTCCACCCAGCGATCCCCCACCAGCATGGGGTGGTTCGACGTCGCTTCGATGCTGTGGCCGAGGGCGGTCGAGATCCTGTAGACCGGCTTCACTCCGACCGGCCACACGTCCTGCACTCGGTCGAAGTGCCGCTCGCCGGTGTCGACGTCGACGGTCAGGACCCTCGGGTCCATCGACAACAGGGCGTGCTCGATCGGCACCGTCCCGTCCGGAGTGGTCATCCGCGATCCGGCCGGCAGACACGCCTTCCGGAGGTTGTCCGCCTCTGCCAGGGAGTAGCCCGCGAACTTCTGGGCGATCCGCATCATGGACTCCTGGTAGATCATGAGCCCGTAGGTGTCGCCCAGCACCTCCTTCGCGTCCTCGTGCTGGTAGTCGACGGGCTTGCGACCGTTCTTGCGGTCCGCGTAGTCGTTGTGCATGTTCGCGGCCATCGGACCGGGCCGGTACAGCGCCACGAGCGCGGCGACGTCCTCGAACTCGGTCGGGGCCAGCGAACGCATCAGGGCCCGCATCGGCGTGGACTCCAGCTGGAACACGCCGATCGAGTCGCCGCGGGCGAGCAGGTCGTAGGTGAGCTGGTCGTCGAGCGCCAGGTTGTCGATGTCGATCCGGATGCCGCGGGTCGACTCGATCAGGTCGAGCGCGTCGGAGATGACGTCCAGGTTCCGCAGCCCCAGGAAGTCCATCTTCAGCAGGCCGAGCGACTCGACGCCGCCCATCTCGTACTGCGTGACGACGGGTGCGTCCTCGGGGTCCTTGCCGGCCTCCGGCTTGCGCTGGATGGGCAGGTAGTCGGTGAGCGGATCCTTGGTGATCACCACTGCTGCCGCGTGGATGCCGTCGCCGCGACGCAGGCCTTCGAGGCCCTTGGCGACCTCGATGACCTCACGGGCGTCGGGATCCTCGTGGTACATCTGGCGGATGTCGGCGGCCATCTTGTAGCCGTCCTTGTACTTCGGGTGCTCCTCGAGACACGCGTAGAGCGGCGTGTCACGACCCATGACCAGCGGCGGCATGGCCTTGGCGACCCGGTCGCCCACCGCGTACGGCTTGCCCAGCACGCGGGCCGCGTCACGCACGGCCGCACGGGCCTTGATGGTCGAGAAGGTGACGATCTGGGCGACCCGGTCGCGGCCGTAGCGCTCGGCCGCGTAGCGGATCATCTCGTCGCGGTAGCGGGAGTCGAAGTCCATGTCGATGTCGGGCATCGAGATGCGACTCGGGTTGAGGAAGCGCTCGAAGAGCAGGTCGTACTTGATCGGATCCAGGTCGGTGATCCGCAGCGTGTAGGCCACCGCGCAGCCCGCAGCGGAACCACGACCCGGGCCGACGCGGATGTTGGTGTCGCGGGCGTGCTTGATCAGGTCCCACGTGATGATGAAGTACGACGAGAACCCCATGTCGCTGATGGTCTTCAGCTCGAAGTTGAGACGGTCGACGATGTCGTCGGTCATCTCGTCGCCCCAGCGCTCCCTGGCCCCTTCGAAGGTCAGGTGACGCAGGTACTCGTCGTCGGTCTCGAAGCCCTCGGGCAACGGGAAGTTGGGCAGCAACGGCTTGCCGAACTCGATCTCGAGCTCGCAGCGCTCGGCGATCCACAGCGAGTTGTCGCACGCCACCTCGACCTCTCGGAAGAGGTAGCGCATCTCCTCGGCGGTCTTCAGGTAGTGGTGGTCGCCGTGGAACCGGAAGCGGTCCGGGTCGCTCATCTGCGAACCGGTCTGCACGCAGAGCAGGGCGTCGTGCGCGACCGCGTCACCCTGGTGCACGTAGTGGCTGTCGTTGGTCGCCAGCAGCGGCAGCTTGAGGCGCTTGGCGAGTCGGACCAGCTCGGGGTTGGTGGTCTTCTGCTCCGGGATGCCGTGGTCCTGGATCTCGACGAAGAGGTGGTCCCGCCCGAAGATGTCGAGCAGGCGACCGGCCTTCTCGCACGCGGCGTCGAAGCCCTGGTTCATCATCGACTGCAGCACGTGCCCACCGAGGCAGCCCGTGGTCACGATGAGGCCCTCGGAGTGCTGCTCGAGGATGTCCCAGTCGATCTTGGGCTTGCGGTAGTAGCCCTCCATGAACGCCCGGGACGACAGCTGGATGAGGTTCTTGTAACCGGTCGCGTTCTCGACCAGCGTCGTCAGGTGGTAGTACGCCTTCTTGCCGCCCTCGGCCTCGCCGCCGGAGTCGTCGACCTTGGAGCCTCGCAGCTGCAGTCGCTCGTCGCGGTGCTCGTGGGCCATGTACAGCTCGCTGCCGATGATCGGCTTGACGCCCGCGTCGTTGCACGCCCGGTAGAAGTCGAGGACGCCGTACATGTTGCCGTGGTCGGTGATCCCCATGGCCGGCTGGCCGTCCTGGACCGCGGCGTTGACCACGTCGCCGATCCGGGCCGCACCGTCGAGCATCGAGTACTCGGTGTGCTGGTGCAGGTGGACGAAGGAATCCGCCACGGCAGGTGTGCCTCCCCAGGCCTCGGGCGGCACGACTGCACCGCGATCACTGGTCGACGCTGCACATCACAGCGATGGGATTTGAGTATCGCGCGCCGCGGAGGGCGGCGCGGCGCCCCGGTGGTGCCCCCTGCCCGGCGACCCCCGTCAGAGGTAGCCGGGGCCGGCGTTCTGCTGGGGGGCGATCTGCGGGACCGGGCCCCGCATGCCCTCGAGCTGCTGGCGCGCGGCCATCTGCTGGGCCACCAGCGTCGCCTGGATGCCGTGGAAGAGCCCCTCGAGCCAGCCGACCAGCTGTGCCTGCGCCATGCGCAGCTCGGCCTCGGTGGGCGCCTCGTCACCCGAGAAGTCGAACGACAGGGTGTCGAGCTCCTCACCCAGGTCGCGCGACAGCGCCGTCTTCAGCTCGGTGACCGAGTTCTCGTAGATGCGACGCAGCTGATCGCGTGCTGCGTCGTCGACGGAGGTGTTGCGCACCTCTTCGAGCAACTGCTTGATCATCGCGCCGATCCGGATGATCTTCGCGGGCGACTCGATCTCGGTCGTCTCACCCTGTTCGGCGCCCGGCTCTGCGCCCGTCTCGACGAGCGCTTCGCTGCGGGGCTGCACTCCATCAGGGGCGACCACCTCGGGCTGGGCATCGAGCTCGGCAGAGGTCTTCGGCGCGTCGGACATGGTCGCGATGCTACTGCAGCACCTCGCGGCCGCTCCCCCGGCCTGCGCTCACGCTCGGGCGACGAGCAACGGCACGAGCATCTCGGCGGCCGTCATCGAGCCGTGACGACCCTGCAGCACGAACGGGCCCGTGTCGTCGGGGTCCTCGAAGGCGACGGGCTCGAAGGGGACGAGAGCGACGTCACCGAGGCGAGCGAGGGGCCCCGGCAGCACCTTCGGCCCGAACCAGCAGTCCTCGACCATCTGGTCGCGGGTCACGACCCAGGCCACGTCGCCGTGGTGGCGGGTCGCCGCGTCGAGCAGCGCGGCCTCGTCGCCCCGGTGTGCGTGCAGCCAGCGGAACCTGGCCTCACCCGACTGGTGTGCGACGTGCGAGAGCACCTCGGGGTGGGGGGTGATGATGCGGCGCCCGACGTCGACCTGGCCGTGGTCGGCGGTGATGACCAGCGCAGCGCCGGGGGGCAGCTCCTGGACCAGGTACTCGACCATGCGATCCACGAAGACCAGCTCGGTGTCGTAGAAGTGGCTCAGCCCGTACTCGTGGGCGACCTTGTCGATGCCGTCGTAGTAGGCGTACACGAACGGCTCGCCGAGCTGCAGCTGGTGCATGATCTCGGCCATCAGCGTCGAGGGCATGCGGTACGGCACGTGGCGGCAGCCGCCCAGGTGGGCCCGGCTGAAGCCGGTGTCACGGAACTCGGCACGTACCACGACCGGTGGCCGCTGCCCGCCGAACGCGACGTCGTGCTGGATCGACTCCGGCGGGATCGCCTCACGGGCGTCACCACGTGAGTTCATCCATCGCAGCACGTTGAGCACGTCGCCGTCGACGTTCATCCGGTAGCCGATGACGCCGTGCTCCCCCGGGGCCAGACCGGTCGAGATCGACGTGAGCGCCGTGGCGGTCGTCGTCGGGGCGACCGTGGTGATCGGCGCCGAGTTCATGAGCGTGAGGCCACGCAGCAGCGACCGGCGCTCGACCATCTGCTCCCAGCCCAGGCCGTCGAGCACGAGCATGACGATCTGGTCCGCGCCGGCGATGCCCTCGGGGAACCACGCTGGCGGATGGTCGGGGTCGTCGATCAGCACGTTGACGACGTTCTTGGTGCACGCGCCCTCGTAGTCGGGGAGGACGAGATCGCCCGTTCCGGCAGTGCCGTGCACCCGTTGAAGATCCTGTGGGGCCTGTGCGGCCGCCGGTTGTTCGCCCACCGCTGGAGTCTCCTCGTGACGTACCCCTCCACGCTACAGAGGTTCGGCCGTCATGGAGCAACAATCCACGGTGATCTCCGTCGCCGCCTACGATGGTGGGGTGAAGGTCTCGACACGGGGTGACTACGCGAGCCGGGCGCTGTTGTCGTTGGCTCTGCACCACGGCGACGGTCCGACGTCGGTCCGCGACATCGCGGAGCGCACCGGCCTGCCCCAGCCGTACCTGGAGCAGATCCTGCTCGCCCTGAAGGGTGCGGGGCTGGTCCGCTCGAAGCGAGGGGTCGCCGGCGGCTACATCCTTGCCCGCCCACCGGCCGAGATCACCCTGGCCCAGATCGTCTCGGCGGTCGACGGGCCGATCCAGGCCGGCGACTTCGGGCAGCCCCACACCGACGGGTCCTGCGACCACGAGGGCCAGTGCGTGCTGCTCGCCATCTGGCACGACGTCGGCGGCCACATGCGGGCACTGCTCGAGGCGTACACCCTCGAGGACCTCGCGGGCATCACCGAGGGCCTGGCGCCATGGCCCGGCGAGGTGCCAGTCGGCGCAGCCGACTGACATCCACCCCGCTCCACCGACCGGCACCCACCCCGCTCAGCTGAAGCGGTCGAGCACGGCCTGCAGGTCGGCCGGAAGCGGCGAGTCGAACGAGACGTACTCGTCGGTGCCCGGGTGACGGAACGACAGCTGCCGGGCGTGCAGGAACGGGCGAGGCATCCGGAACGAGTGCCGCAGCCCCCCGTAGACCTCGTCGCCCAGCACGGCATGCCCGATCGACGCCAGGTGCACCCGGATCTGGTGGGTGCGGCCCGTCTCGAGCTCGCAGGTGACCAGCGACGCCTCGACGGGCTCGTCGAAGGGCCGCTCGACCCGGTAGTGGGTCCGGGACTCGCGACCGTCGGCAGCGACGGTCATGCGCAACGGGTCGCGACGTGATCGTCCGATAGGTGCGTCGATGACGCCGTTCGGGTGCTCGAAGTGGCGCCACGTCATCGTCGTGTAGACCCGCAGCACCGAGTGCGTCGACAGCTGGTCGACCAGGTCGACGTACGCGTCCGGCGTGCGCGCGACGACGAGCAGCCCCGAGGTGCCCCGATCCAAGCGGTGCACCAGCCCGGGGCGCAGCGGCTCCCCCACCTCACGGAGCTCCGGGTACCGGGCGAGCAGCCCGTGCACGAGCGTCGAGTCGTGGTGTCCGGCTCCGGGGTGCACGACGAGCCCGGCCTGCTTGTCGACCACGATGATGTCGTCGTCCTCGAACACGACGCGGACCTCGACCTCGGCGTCGGGCTCGACGACCTCGGCGGCGGCGACGGGGTCCTCGGCGATCGAGACCTCGGTGCCCGGCGGGATCCGGACCGACGGTTTGGTCGCCACGTGACCGTCGACGAGCACACCGCCGGAGCGGATCGCGTCGACCGCCTCTGCCCGGGAGCAGCCGGTGATCAGCGCGATGAGACGGTCGAGGCGTTCATCTGCGAGCGCCTCGGGCACGACCTCGAGGTAGCTCGGCGGTCCCTCTGGTGTGCTCACTCGGACCGCGGTGCGTCGGCGTCGGCGACCGCGTCGGTGGGTGCCGGTTCGGGCTCGGGTTCGGGCTCGTCGGGCTCAGCTCGCAGGCCGTAGAGCGCGAGGGCGATCGCCCCCAGCACGACGGCCATGTCGGCGACGTTCCAGATCGGCCACCACTGCACGTCGATGAAGTCGACGACGGCGCCACGCATGAACCCCGACGGCGCGTTCTCGAGCGGCGCCCGGAAGAGCCGGTCGAGCACGTTGCCGAGTGCACCGCCGATGATCAGGCCGACCAGCACCAGCTGCACCCGCGAGCGCATCGTGCGGGCCACGAACAACAGGACGACCACGACGACGAGCACGACCAGCCCGATGATCGCTCCGGAGCCGGAGCCCTTCGAGAACGCCATGCCCGTGTTGAAGGCCAGCTTGAAGCGCAGCGTCCAGACCAGGTCGATGACGCTGCCGTCGGCCAGGCGATCGACCGCCCAGGACTTCGAGAGCTGATCGATCGCCAGCACGAGCAGCGCGACGCCGGCGACGATGCACCAACGCCACCAGCTCGACGACGCCGCGGCCTCCTCGTCGAGGGCGGCGGCGATCGCCTGCTCGGGCGGCTCGTCCGCGGCGCCGACCGGGACGTCGATGCCAGGGGCGTCGACCTCAGGGCGCTCCGAGCGCTCGGAATCGGACATCGGATCGCCTTTCAGCGCGGTGTCAGCGTCGGCGGGACGGCGTCAGCGGAAGCTGCGAGTCTTGAACTCGACGCGCTCCCGAGCATACGGAATGGCCCGGAGCCGTTCCTTCGGGATCGCCTGCCCGGAGTACTCGCAGATGCCGTAGGTGCCCTTGTCGATCCGGGCCAGTGCGGCGTCGATCTCCTCGATCGTCGCGAGCGCCGCAGCGGCGCGTGCCAGGTCGAAGTCACGCTCGACCGCAAGGGTGTCGCCCTCGCCCGACTCGTCGTCGAACTGGACGTCGCCGGGCTCGCGGTCACGAGCGAGGGCGTCGGCCTCGGCCTTCAGCGCAGCGGCCTGGGTGCTGAGCGTGGCGCGCTCCTCTTCGAGGGCGGCGCGCTGGGCATCGAGGAACTTGGCGTCGAACGGGGACTTCTCCGTGGTGGACGTGGCGGAGTTGTTGGGCTGCTTCACAGGTGCCTTCTTCGCGGACTGGGTGTTGGCGGATGACGACGCCGCGGCCTTCTTGGTGGCCGCCGGTGCCGCCTTCTTGGTGGCGGAGGGCTTCGTCGGTGCCTTCTTGGCCGGGGTGGCCGGTGCCTTCTTCGCAGGTGCCTTGGCTGCTGCCTTCTTGGCGGGTGCGCTCTTCGCCGCAGCGGCCGGGGCCTTCTTCACGGGCGCCTTCTTGGCGGGTGCCTTCTTCGCCGAGGACGACGCCGTCTTCCCGGCCGGCGCAGCCTTCTTCGCTGTCGATGCACGCTTGGTCGCCACTGAGGGCCTCCTCTGCCATTCGTCGGGCAGCGCCCTGGTGGTCGAATGGTTGGAGCACCCTAGTCGGCTGCCCGCGGCCCGTCAGCGATGCGGCACTCCGGGCGCGCACGTCACACCTGGAGGTGACCCGGATCTGCGCCGACGGCGGCCCGGAGCGACGGGTCTCGGTGACCGCTCGACGTGTGCGAGGTGGTTCAGCGACGCCAGCCGAAGCGGCGGGTCTTCGGGTCGGAGGTGCCCTCGAAGAACGCCTTCATCGCGTCGTCGTCGAGCTCGACCGCCTCGTTGACCGCGCTGTCGAGCTCTTCCATGTAGCGGTCGCGGTGCGCCTCTGCACGGGGCACCGCCTCGGTCGGGCGGTCGTCCACCGCGGGGCGGGAGCCCGACGACGGCGCTGCGCCCGACTCCTTGGCGCCGGCACGTGCGTAGGCCGCCTCGCCCTCGGCGTCCTCGTCGACGAAGTCGGCGGCCAGCTCGGACCAGCTGCCCGGCCCCCAGCGATCGGCATCGCCGACCTGATCGGCCTGCGGCGACGGCGTGGTCAGATCCAGGTAGGCGGCGCGGGCCTCGGGGTCGGCGGCCGCCTCTTCTGCGACGAGCACCTCGTCGATGACCTCGACCTGGGCGCCGCCGTCTCCACCGTCGGTGTCGGAGGGATCCTCGGTGGCCTGTTCGACGACGGACTCCACGACGGTCTCGGTCGAGCCGCCGGAGAAGTCCTGTGCAGGACGGTCGTCGTCGACCGCGGGGGCCGAGGTGAGGACCTCGTCGGGCAGGATCGACATGGTCGGGCGCGAGCCCAGCCGGGAGGGGTCCTCGGCGAGGACCGTGAGCTCTTCTGCCGCACGGGTGAGCTCGGAGCGGTAACCGGCGAGGCGGGACTCGAGCTGCGAGATGACGTCGGCCAGCTGGGCACGGCGGGACTCGAGCGAGCGGACCTCTTCGATGGCCGAGGCCTTGCGGTCGGCGTACTCGGCGTCGGCCTGCTCGCCGGCCCGACGGATCAGCTCCTCGGCCTCTGCGTTCGCCTCGGCGAGCTGGCGCTCGGCCCGCGACTGGGCATCCTCGGTCATCGCCTGGGCATGGCCACGGGCCTCGTTGACGGTCGCCTCGGCCGTGCGACGGGCCATCAGCAGGGTCTTGGCCGCCTGCTCGACCTCGGCTTCTTCGCTCAGTCGCGTCGAGGTGGCCGCGGACGCCGCCGCGTGCTGCGCGGCTTCGCGTGCCTCTCGGGCGACACGCTCGGCCTGCTGGGCACGCTGGTCGGCCTGCTGGACCCGCTCGTCGGCCTCACGGGCGCGCTGGTCGGCTTCGGCGAGCACCGCGTCGGCCTGGGCCAGACGCCCCTCGGCCTGCGCGGAGCGCTCTTCGATGTGGCGCACCCTGGCGAGGAGCTGCGCCAGCGCAGTGCCCGCCTGCTCGAGGAAGGTCTCGACCTGCTCGGTGTCGTAGCCCTTGCGGCGCTCTGCGAACTCAATCTTCTCGAACAGTTCCGGAGTCAGCTCCATGACGCGCATGGTAGCCCGCTGTCACCGGTCGGTCGGGTATCCGACATCGGTTCGCCATGTGGCGAACCCGATCAGAGCGAGCAGATCAGCGGCTGCAGCAGGCTGATGCCCAGCAGCACGATCAGCGGCGACAGGTCGAGTGCGGCCGCACCGAGTCGCACCGGCGGGATCATCCGCCGCAGCGGCCCCATCAGCCACTCCGTCGCCACGAACGTCAGGCGCTGCGCGGTCGCCAGCAGGCCCTCACCCGACGCGGGGAACCAGCTCAGGATGATCCGCAGGAAGATCACCACGATGAACGCCTGCAGCGCCCAGCAGATCAGGTCCATGTGGACTCACGATCTGCCGGGTCACGATCTGTCGGTTGTCGGTGCACGATCCGGCTCAACGGTCCTCGTTCACCAGGCCGCCCTCTCGCAGGCGGCGACGGTCGTCGTCGGAGACCTCGGCCCCGTGGGGCGTCAGCAGGAAGACCTGGTCGGCGACACGCTCCATGTCGCCCTCGAGGCCGTAGCAGAGGCCGCTGGCGAAGTCGATGAGCCGGCGGGAGAGGTCACGGTCGACGTTCTGCAGGTTGATGATGACGGGCTGGTCGCGCTTGAAGCGGTCGGCGACCTGCTGCACGTCGTTGAAGCCCGAGGGCGTGACGACGTGAGGCTTCGCGGTCGACGGCAACGGACGCACGACGCCGCGCGGCTCGGGCTCGGGGGCCGGTGCGCTGATCACCCGGACGCCACCGTCGCCCTCGTCCCAGTCCTCGGACTGGCGGGTCGGCATCGGCCGGACCGACGAACGGGCCGACGACCGCTGCGGTTCGGCGGCCACCGACGAACGGGCCCCGACACGCTGCGGGGCGACGCGCTCGACCGGCTCGTCGATCTCGTCGACGTAGTCGTCGTAGTCGCCCGGGTCGCCGTACTCGTCCTCGTAGTACGGCTCGTTGCCCAGTCCGAGCCACGTCCGCGTGTTCTTCATCCAGTTCGACATCGTGAATCTCCTCTGAACGAGTGTAGTTGCAGCCGGATCACCGGGTGTGGGCAGAGGTGGCGCCGGCGTCGAGATC
The DNA here is from genome assembly GCA_023389745.1 of Actinomycetes bacterium. Classification (GTDB taxonomy): domain Bacteria; phylum Actinomycetota; class Acidimicrobiia; order Acidimicrobiales; family Microtrichaceae; genus JAFAFN01. The sequence continues at coordinate 9,385 of JAEWED010000032.1, read as the reverse complement.
GGTCGACCAGATCGCCGCGGTCTGCCGGCCGGCGTCCTTGCGGGCACGCCACGAGTAGAACCGGGGGTCCGACGCGGTGCACTCGACCGCACGATCCGCGGGACCGAGCGCGCCGGCCGCGTCGAGCGCCGCGGCGACGCCGGCGCGCAGGTCGAGCGCAGGCGCCCCGTCGGAGGTGACCCCACGGACGACGTCCCCGTAGCGGGCGACCACCAGTTCGAGGTCGTCGCCGCCGAACTCGTAGCGCGACGGCGAGATGCAGGGTCCGAGGCACCAGTGCACCCGTTCGGCGCCGAGGTCCCGCATGGCCTCGACGGTGGCCTCGAGCACGCCTCGGTGCAGGCCGCGCCAGCCGGCGTGGGCGGCGCCGACGACGACGCCCGACGGGGACGGCCCGGCGAGCAGCACCCCGGCGCAGTCGGCGGTGTTCACCGCGAGCACCGCTCCCGGCACCGCCGTGACCGCGGCGTCGGCAGCGGCCCCGGCATGCGCTCCGGGCTCCCCCACCACCACGACGTCCGCCCCGTGCACCTGGCGCAACCACGTCCAGGTCCCCGGGGCGACGCGGGCGCGGGCACGAGCGAGCGCGACGGGCTCCGCGTCGACGGCGAAGTCGCCGTCGGCCCGGTCGGTGAAGCGCACGTGGACCCGTCCGGCGGGTCCGTCGGATCCGCCCGATGCTGCAACGGCGGCGTCGAGCCGGCCGTCGGGTTCAGCGACGACGGCTCACTTCAGGAAGGACGGCACGTCGAAGTCGTCGTCCGGCTCGAAGAGCGACTCGTCGTCCTCCTCGGCGAAGACCTCGCGGATGATGCCGCCTCCGCTGCGCTCCGCCGGCTTCGAGATCGGCTCCGCGGGAGTGGTCTCGATGCGCCGAGGGGCGGACTTGGAGTCGTCCCAGCGCTCGAACCCGGCGGCGACCACGGTGATGCGCACCTCGTCGCCCATCTCGTCGTCGATCACGGCGCCGAAGATGATGTTGGCCTCGGGGTGGGCGACCTCGTGGATGACCGAGGCGGCCTCGTTGACCTCGAACAGGGTCAGGTCGGAGCCACCGGAGATGTTGAGCAGGATGCCGCGGGCCCCGTCGATCGCTGCCTCGAGCAGCGGCGAGGAGATCGCGTGGCGGGCGGCCTGCAGGGCGCGGCCCTCGCCGGTCGCGTAGCCGACGCCCATGAGGGCGCTGCCGGCGTCGCTCATGATCATGCGGACGTCCGCGAAGTCGGTGTTGATCAGGCCCGGCGTGGTGATCAGGTCGGTGATGCCCTGGACGCCCTGCAGCAGGACCTCGTCGGCCATCTTGAACGCGTTGAGGACCGAGGTCTTCTCGTTGGCGACGGTGAGCAGGCGATCGTTCGGGATGACGATCTGGGTGTCGACCTTCTCCTTCAGCGTGCCGATGCCCTGGTCGGCCTGCACCGAGCGGCGTCGGCCCTCGAAGAGGAACGGACGGGTCACGACGGCGATGGTCAGCGCACCCTGGCTCTTGGCGATCTCGGCGACCACCGGTGCGGCGCCGGTGCCGGTGCCACCGCCCTCGCCGGCGGTGACGAACACCATGTCGGCGCCGCGGAGCACCTCTTCGATCTCGGAGCGGTGGTCCTCGGCGGCCTGCCGGCCGACCTCGGGATCGGACCCGGCGCCGAGGCCACGGGTGAGCTCACGGCCGATGTCGAGCTTGATGTCCGCGTCGCTCATCAGCAACGCCTGGGCGTCGGTGTTGATGGCGATGAACTCGACGCCCTTGAGGCCCGCGTCGATCATGCGGTTGACGGCGTTGCAGCCGCCTCCACCGATCCCGACCACCTTGATGACGGCCAGATAGTTCTGCGGGTTGTGAGCCATGGGACTAGCCACCTCCAGGGGCCGGGGCGGCGATGCTCCCGGGGATTCGATTGCGTTGAAGATCCACTGCCGACCGCGCAGGACTGAACCTGCGGTCGAGGTGGAGTCGGAGTGAACCTCGTGTGGACCGTGAGACTACGGCCATTTCGGCGCTGCCTTCAACGATCACGCTCCTCCTCCGCCCGCTCCGGCGGCCGTCGACCGCCCGTTCGCGCCTGCGGTGTCGGGGGCCGTCTCGGAGTCGGTGTCGGTGGGCACACCTGCGTCGAGGGGGTCGGGAAGGTCGCACCCGTCGACCCGGGAGACCGTCGGCCGGCTGGGCTCGCGCACGTCGAGGCGGGACATGCAGTCGCGCACGACCTGCGACAGCACGCTCTCGATCGTGGCGAGCTTCTCGGGGACGTCCTCGACCGGACCGAAGACCACGGCCCCCTCGTCGAGCTCGAAGGACAACGAGCCGTCGTCGTCGAGGCGGCCGACGGGGATCTCGGCGAGCACCGCGTCCGACATGCGGGCGAACACGGTGGCGGCCGTGCGGATGTCGTCGGGGACGTCGGTACCGATCTCCCAGCGGGCGACACCCGCGTCGTCGAGCTCGAGCCGGGGCAGTAGCGCCGTGTTGAGGCCGTCGGCGGCTGCATCGCCGCTCGGGCGCTCGACGGCGAGCACCCGTCCGGTGCTCGAGACCACGGCGCCGGTCGAACCGTCGTCGACCACGACCGCGGGTCGTTCCTCGAGGACCACGATCTCGACCCCGGCGGGCCAGTGGCGGGTCACCGTCGCGGACGACACCCATGGCAGCGCCCGCAGGCGCTCGCGTGCGTCGGCCAGGTCGAGCGAGACGAGCTGGTCCCCGTGCTCGATGCCGGCGACGGCCACGAGCTCGTCGTCGGAGAGGCGATCGGTGCCGGTGACGACGACCTCGTCGACGTCGGTCAGCGGGCTGAGCAGCACGGCGACCGCCGCGCCGACCAGAGCGACGACCACGGCGACGGCGATCCAGATCCGGCGCCGACGTGCCCGGGCGGCGTCACGCACCTTGCGGCGACGCTCGACGATGCGGGGCTCGACCTGGCTGCGCACCACCCGATCCGACGGCGAGTCGAGCGAGATCGGCGGACGTGTGCGGGTGGACGGGCGGCCGCCTCGTCGCGGACGTTCCGAGGCCCGCCGCGGGCGTTCGGGGGCCGCCGTGCGACCCGGGCCGCCGCTCACGAGGCCGGGTCCGTCGGGGAGCCGTCGGGGAAGCCGACCAGCACGGTCTCGGCGCGCAGCCGGACACCGCTGTGCTCGTGCACCCGACGGGCGACCTCGACCATCAGGGCGTGCACGTCGTCCGCGGCGCCGCCGTCGTCGGCCTGGATGAAGTTCGCGTGCTTCGTCGAGACCTCGGCGGTGCCGATGCGCAGGCCCTTGCAGCCCGCCGCGTCGATCAGCCGCCCGGAGGAGTCGCCCTCGGGGTTCGCGAAGACCGACCCGGCGTTGTGGCCGCCGGGCTGGTTGGCACGGCGCCACCGCACGATCTCGTTGAGCTGGCGCTCTCCCTCGGCGACGTCGCCGGGGCCGAGGCGCAGGTCGGCCTCGACCACCACCTGTGACGCGGTGATCGACGAGTGTCGGTACGAGAGGTCGAGCGCCGCGAGGCCCATCGACACATCTTCACCGGTGGCGAGGTCGATGACGCGGACCCGGTCGAGCACCTCGGACATGTCCGAGCCGTGCCCGCCGGCGTTCATGCGGACCGCTCCGCCGATCGACCCGGGCACGCCGACGGCCCACTCGAACCCGCTCAGGCCGGCGGCCACGCTGCGTCGGGCCACGACCGGCAGGCTCGCCGCGCCACCGGCGCGGAGCAGGGTGGGATCGCCGTCGACGGGCTCGGCGGTCGCGAACGCCGTGCCGAGCTGCAGCGCCAGTCCGTCGAAGCCGGCCTCCGCGACCAGCAGGTTCGAGCCGCGCCCGACCACGAGGGTCGGCACCGGCGTGTCGAGCGACGCCAGCGCTGCGGCGACGGCAGCCAGCTCATCGGGGTCGGCGACCTCGACGAAGCGGGCGGCACGGCCGCCGACCCGGTAGGTCGACAGCGGACCCAACGGCTCGTCGTGCCGGAGGCGCTCGCCCAGGAAGGCGAGGGCAGCGTCGAGCGGCGCCAGGTCGTGCCGAGCCGTCACCCCGGCCGGACCGGGGCCGAGGTTCGAGTCGGGGTCCGGGTCGGGCGGCAGGCGGTCGAGCACCAGGTCGGAGAGGGTCGTCACGTCGCCCGCGCCGACGCTCATGCACAGATCGCCGGGACGGAGCTCGTCGGCGAGCAGTGCGGCGGCGTCCTCGAGCGTCGGGGCCCAGCGCACCTCGGAGTCCGGGTGGGCCGACGTCACCGCCTCGACCAGCAGGGCCCCACCGACGCCCGGACGAGGCGACTCCCCCGCCGAGTAGATCTCGGTCATCACCATAACATAAAAAAAAAAAAAGGCGTCGGCGAACTCGTTCCACAGCGCCTGGGTCCGCGAGTAGCGGTGCGGCTGGAACGTCGCGACGACCCGCTCCCAGTCGCCGCTCCGACCCGCCGACAGCGCGGCGCGGACCTCGGTCGGGAGGTGGGCGTAGTCGTCGACGAAGTCGATCCCGCCCCGCCGCCCGCGTCGCTCGAAGCGGCGAGCGACACCGCTGTAGCGGGCGAGTGCCGCCGCGGCGGCGCTCAGGTCCACTCCGAGCCGCTCCGCCACGGCGAGCGCCCCGGCGGCGTTCAGGGCGTTGTGCAGGCCCGGCACGGCGACCGTGACCTCGACCGCGCCCGAGGGGGTGCGGAACGTGAACGTGGCGCCGTCGGAGCCGAGCTCCAGGTCGGTGATCCGGTGGGTCGCGTCGGCGCTGACGCCGTAGGTCGACGCGCCGACGGTCCGACCGACGGCGGCCGCCACGGGGTCGTCCGCGCACACCACGGTCGGACCGTCGGTCTCGACCAGGAAGCGCTCGAACCCGGTGACGAGCTCGTCCCAGCCACCCCAGAACTCCAGGTGGTCGGCCTCGATGTTGGTGATCAGGGCCGCGGCCCTCGGTCCTGCCAGGAAGCTGCCGTCGCTCTCGTCGGCCTCGAGCACGAACCACCGGCCGTCGCCGTGGGCGGCGGCGCCGCCGAGCACCGGCACGGGTGCGCCGATCAGGTAGCCGGGATCCTCTCCGGCGCCGACGAGCGCCGTCGCCAGCATCGAGGTGGTGGTGGTCTTGCCATGGGTGCCGGACACCGACACGAACGGCTGGCGTCGAGCCAGGCCCGGCAGCAGGTCGATGCGGCGCAGCACCTCGATCCCCCGACTCCGGGCTGCGACCACCTCGGGGTTGTCCTCCGCGACGGCGGTGGAGATCACGACCAGCTCCGCGTCGCCGACGTGCGCCGCGTCGTGGCCCACGTGGACGTCGACGCCCAGCTCGCGCAACCGCTCGAGCGCTGCGCCGTCGACCTGGTCGGAGCCCGTCACCGTGTGCCCCTGCTGGGCGAGGACCGTGGCGATGCCCGACATGCCCGCCCCACCGACGGCCACGACGTGGATGCGTCGTGGGACCTCCAGCGCCGGTGGCGACGCGTCGGGGCTCACGACGGGCGCGACGCGTTCGACTCCACCAGGTCCGCGACGTCGCTCGCCGCGTCCGGGTGTCCGAGGGACCTGGCGGCCGCCGACATCGCAGCGGCCCGCGGGACCCCGTCGACCGGTGCCGCGTCGACGATGGCGGTGAGCTCGGCCAGCAGGCGCGAGTCGTCGAGCTCGTCGTCGGGCACCAGCACCGCGGCACCGGCCCGCACCAGCGGCTGGGCGTTCGCACGCTGGTGGTCACGGGTGGCGATCGGCAGGGGCACCAGGATCGACGCGACGCCGATCACGGCGAGCTCGGCGACGGTGGTGCCGCCGGAGCGGCAGACGGCCAGGTCGGCGGCGGCCAGTGCGGTGGCCATGTCGTGCTCGTAGCGGACCTGCGTGTAGTCGAGCCCGTCGGTGACCACCTGCTCGCGGTCGTCCCAGTCGCGGGCGCCGATGACGTGGCGGATCGCCAGGTCGCTGCGGTGCGACAGCGCTCGGGCCGCGGCGAAGGTCGCCTCGTTGATGCGCCGCGAGCCGAGGGAACCGGCGAAGACCAGGACCATCGTGCAGTCGGGATCGACGCCGAGGCGGGCCCGCGACGCGGCGACGTCACGGTCCGCGGCGACGGCGAGCACCTCGTCGCGCACCGGGTTGCCCGTCACGACGGTGCGCGGCAGGTCGGTCTCGGGGAACGGCACCGCGCAGGCCTTGGCGAAGCGGGCGACGAGCCGGTTCGACGCACCGGCCCGGGCGTTCTGCTCCATGAGCACCAGCGGCACCCGCCAGAGCACGGCGGCCAGGGCGCACGCCGCGCTGGCGAAGCCTCCGAGCGCGACCACCACCGCAGGGCGGCGGCGTCGGACCAGGAGGATCGAGTCGAGCAGCGCCCGGATCAGACCGGCGATCGCGGCGACGTTGTCGAGCGTGAGGCGCCGCTGGATGCCACGGCCCGGCAACAGCGTGATGTCGAAGCCCGCCTCGGGCACCAGTTCGGCCTCGAGACCTCGGCTGGCGCCCACGAAGTGGATCGACGACGTGTCGTGGCCGCGCTCGACGAGCGCGCGGGCGACGGCGAGGCCCGGCATCAGGTGGCCTGCGGTCCCGCCACCGGCGATCACCGCCCAGGTCTGCTCCGAGCGGTTCCCGGCGCTCATCGAGCCCGTGCGACGGACATCAGGACGCCGACCGCGAGCATGCACATCATCAGGGAGGATCCGCCGTAGGACACGAACGGCAAGGTTATGCCCTTGGTCGGCAGCGTCCCGACGGTCACGCCGATGTTGATCAGGGCCTGCACCCCGATCCAGGTGGTGATGCCGAAGGCGACGAGGCGGCCGAACCGGTCACGGGTCCGCAGGGCGATGCGGATGCCGGCGAGCATGAACACCACGAACGCGCCGAGCACGACGAGGCTGCCGATCAGGCCGAGCTCCTCGCCGATGACCGCCAGGATGAAGTCGGTGTCGGCCTCGGGCAGGTAGCCCCACTTGGCACGGGAGTTGCCGGGGCCGTTGCCCCAGAAGCCACCGGACGCGAACCCGATCTGCGACTGCAGCAGCTGCCAGCCCTCGGTGGCGATGTGGTCGTCCGGGCTGAGGAACGCCGAGATGCGCTGCAGGCGGAAGCCCTCGAACGCGAAGAGCACCGTGACCGCTGCTGCGAGCCCGGCGCACGCGATGGCGCCGACCTGCCGGACCGGCGCGCCGGCCAGGAAGAGCATCGTGAGCATGATCACGCCGATCAGCAGCGTGGTGCCCAGGTCGTCGCCGGCCATGATGAACGCGCCGAGCAGACCGGTGACCGCGAGCACCGGCTTGAGCAGGTCGGGTGAGCCGATGTCGCGGGCACGCACGTCGAGCAGCTTCGCGAGCCAGAGGATGAGGGCGAGCTTGGCGACGTCGGAGGGCTGGCCGCGCATGACGCCGACGCCGAGCCAGCGGGTCGCGCCGTTCACGCTGATCGCGAACGGGATGCCCGGTCCACCGATCGAGCGCAGCACGACGTCGAGCGCGAGCAGGGCCTGGAGCGCAACGGCGATCAGCAGCAGCGGCGCCGAGAGCCGGTCGCGCCAGACGCGCAGCGGGATGCGAGATGCGCCGACCGCCAGCAGCAGACCGGCCGACATGAACATGAACTGGCGCATGACGACCTGCCAGCTCGAGCCGCCGCCCTGCACCGACGCCACCGACGACGCCGAGTAGACCATCACCAGACCGAGCAGGCACAGGACCGCGACCGAGCCGAGCAGCATCGCCTCGGCGGTCGGCCCGTTGCGGACGACCTCGATCTCGGCCCGCTGCGACGTCGTCGACCGACCCCGGGTCGCGGTGCTGCGACCCGCCTGGCGTGTCGTGGCCTGGCGCGTCGTGGCCTGGCGAGTGGTCGAGGTCCGGCTGCTGGTCGTGGAGCGGCTGCTCGGACGGCTCGTGCTCGGGCGTCGCGTCGGCGGGCGGCGGGTCGAGGTCGCCATCAGCGCTCCCCTGCCGGGGGAACGTCCAGCACCTCGGCGCGCACCAGACGGGCGAAGTCGTCGCCACGCTCGGCGTAGGAGGAGTACCAGTCGAACGACGCGCAGCCGGGCGAGAGCAGCACCACGTCGCCGGGGGCCGCCATCGAGCGTGCGGCCTCGACCGCCTCGGCCATCGAGGTGGCCACCTGCGACCTGTGGTCGGGGAAGGCCGCGACGACGTCGCCGCCGGCGTCGCCGATGCCGACGACGGCGGTGACGACGTCACCCGCGTCGGCGAGGGTGGACAGGTCGAGGCCCTTGTTGCGTCCACCTGCGATCAGCACGACCGAGGTGAACCCGGCCACCGCGGCCAGGGTCGCGTGCGGAGCGGTCGCCTTGGAGTCGTCGTACCAGCGCACGCCGTCGCGCTCGCCGATGAGCTCGACCCGGTGCGCCAGACCACCGAACTCGGCCACTGCGGCACGCACGCCGTCCAGGCTGGCGCCTCCGGCGAGGGCGGTGGCCGCGGCGGCGAGCACGTTCGAGCGGTCGTGGGGCAGGGTGCTCCAGAGCTCGGCGACCGCGGCGATCTCGCCGTCGGGCCCGACGAGCACGCCGTCGACCTCGTGGTAGTCGTTCGCCCGCCCGTCGGTCTCGGGAGCCAGGCCGAAGCGATGCACTGTCGGGCCCTCGGCACCGGTGGGCAGCACATCGGCGGGCAGCGCGGCGGCGACGACGGGGTCCTCGGCGTTGAGGACGGCGACGTCGCCAGGGCCCTGGTCGGCGAAGATCCTCGCCTTGGCGGCGCGGTACACCTCGAGGGACTCGTGCACGTCGAGGTGGTCCTCGGCGAAGTTGAGCCACGTCGCAACCGCCGGGCGGAACCAGCGGCTGTGGGCCAGCCGGAACGACGAGGCCTCGACCACGAACCGCTCGATGGCGGGGTCGTCGATGGCTTCGACCAGCGGAGTCTCGAGGTTGCCGACCGCCGCGGACTCGAGCCCCGAGTGCTGCAGCATCGACTGCACCAGCGTCGCCACGGTCGTCTTGCCGTTCGTGCCCGTGACGGCGAGCACGGGACGGTCGTCCCAGGCACCGGCCAGGTCGAACTCGCTGAGGATCGGGCGACCCGCGGCCGCTGCCGCGGCGAACACGGCGTGGTGCTCGGGCAGACCCGGCGCAGGGATCACCGCGTCGACCTCGGCGAGCATCTCGACGAGTCGTGCACGCTCGGGAGCGTGCACCGACTCGGTGCCCAGCTCGTTGGCGAGCGCCTCCAGCCGAGACGGGTCACCGTCGTCAACGAGCACCGCGACGAGCCCGCGCGCCACCAGGGCACGGCCGACCGCGGTGTTCGTGACACCCATCCCGTAGAGGAGGAATCGTCGTTCGGCCAGGGGCGCTGGCGCCGGTCGGTTCACCCGAGCCCTCCGCCGCGGATGAACTCGCGGTAGAAGAGCCCGAGGCCGAGCGCGGTGCAGGCCGCGGTGAGCATCCACATCCGGATGATCACCCG
>JAEWED010000114.1 GCA_023389745.1 Actinomycetes bacterium | reverse complement strand
CCTCAGCGCCGCGGCAGCGATGCGCGGCGGGGCAGGGTACGTGCGGTGCTCCAGCCCGGACGGAACCGCGGACGGCCCGGTCGAGGCGGTCGGCGTCGAGCTGTCACCGGAGTCGTGGGCCGACGACGTCGTCGAGGGCGCTCGCCGGTTCGCGTGCCTCGCGATCGGCCCCGGGCTCGGCCGCGACGCCGACGTCGCCGAAGGGGTCCGAACGGTCCTCCGGGGTGTGCAGGTGCCGGTCGTCCTCGACGGCGACGGCCTGTCCGCGCTCGGCCGCGACGCCGCAGCGCTGCTCGCCGGCCGGAGTGCGCCCACCGTGCTCACGCCGCACGACGGCGAGTTCGAGACGCTGACCGGCGCGGCGCCGGGAGCGGACCGTGTGGGGGCCGCCCGAACGCTGGCCGCCTCGACCGGTGCGGTCGTAGTGCTGAAGGGTCCGACGACGGTGGTTGCGGATCCCGACGGCGACGTCCTGCTGGTCCGCTCGGGTGACGAGCGACTCGCGACCGCCGGCACCGGCGACGTGCTCACCGGGCTGGTCGCCGCGCATCTGGCCCTCGGCGCCGAACCCGCTCGTGCCGCGGCGGCCGCCGCGCACCTGCACGGACGTGCCGCGTCGCTCGGATCGTCCCGTTCGCTGGTCGCGTCGGACCTGCCCGACCTGGTCGCCCGGGTCTGGGACGAGCTCGGCGCCGACGAGCGCTGAGCCGTTCGGCACCCGAGGCGGTGGCGGGTCCGATCGCGACCTAGCCTCGCCTCGATGCCACGACACGCCGTCATCGAGGTCGATCTCGACGCCATCGCCATGAACGCCGCGGTGCTGCGCCGGGCGGCTCCGTACGCCGAGCTCTGCGCCGTGGTGAAGGCCGACGGCTACGGCCACGGCGCGGTGCCGTCGGCGCGAGCCGCGCTCGCCGGAGGCGCCACCTGGCTCGCCGTCGCCCTGGTCGAAGAGGGCGTGGCGCTGCGCGACGCCGGCCTCGACGCGCCGATCCTCGTGCTCTCCCAGCCGCCCGAGGACGCGATGGCCGATGCCCTCGACGCACGGTTGGTGCCCACGCTCTACACACGTGACGGGATCGCCGCGGCCGCAGCGGCGGTCGCGGCCGTGGGATCGATCGGCGACCGGGGTTGGTCGGTGCACCTCAAGATCGACACCGGCATGCACCGGGTGGGCGCCGCGGTCGAGGACGCGGTCGAGCTCGCTGCGCTGATCGACCGCTGCGACGAGCTGCACCTCGGTGGTGTCTTCACGCACCTCGCCTGCGCGGACGAACCGGGTCACCCGCTGACGGTGCTGCAGCTGTCGCGGTTCGAGTCGGTGCTGCAGCAGCTGCAGGCGGCGGGGATCGACACCGACTCGGTGCACGCGGCCAACTCCGCGGGGCTGCTGCTGCACTCGCGCTCCCATGGCGACATGGTCCGCGCGGGCATCGCGCTGTACGGCATCGACCCGGTCCCCGGATCCGGAGCCGGTGACGAGCTGGTGCCGGCGCTGTCGTTGCGCTCCGAGGTCTCCTTCGTGCGATCCGTGCCGGCGGGCGAGGGTGTGAGCTACGGCATGCGCCACCTGTTCGACCGTCCGGCGACGGTCGCCGTGGTGCCGCTCGGCTACGCCGACGGCGTGCCACGGAACCTCGGGCTCTCCGGCGGCGAGGTGCTCATCGGCGGGGCGCGTCACCCGATCCGTGGTGTGGTCACCATGGACCAGCTGGTCGTCGAGACGACCGGGGCGAGCGTGTCACCCGGCGACGAAGTGGTGCTGATCGGCTCGCAGGGCGACCAGGTCGTGACCGCGCAGGAGTGGGCGTGGCTGACCGGCACGATCCCTTACGAGATCGTGTGCGGGTTCAGCGCTCGACTGCCGCGGCGGTACTCAGGTGCGGCCGCCGGGCGGGCGTGAGCGCTCCCGGGGATCGCTAGGCTCGACATCGATGTCGTCACCAGTCGTGGTCCGGGCAAGCACGCGTTCGGTCGAGCAGACCCGGGATCTCGCAGCGGCACTCGCCGAGCTCGCCCGGCCGCGCGACCTGTTGCTGCTCGTCGGCGACCTGGGCGCGGGCAAGACGGCGTTCACGCAGGGCTTCGGGCGCGGTCTCGGCGTCGACGACCAGATCACCAGCCCGACCTTCGCCCTCGTGCAGGGCTACACGGGGCGTCTCGACCTGCACCACCTCGACGTGTACCGGCTCGCGAACGTGTCCGAGGCGCACGACCTGGGCATCTCCGAACTGCTCGACGACGACGCCGTCACACTGATCGAGTGGGGTGACACGATCACCCGGACGCTGCCTCGTGACTACCTCGAGGTACGCATCGAGTTCGGCGACGAGGCCGACGACCGTTCCGTCCTGCTGACCCCCGTCGGGGCGAAGTGGCAGGCGCGGTGCAAGGCGATGGCGGTGGCGCTCGCCGCGTGGACCGGGGCCGACGGCACCGGGGACGACCCTGAGGAGGGCGAACAGCCGTGCTGATCCTGGGCATCGAGAGCGCGACGATCCAGGTGGGCTGCGCGATCGGCGGGCACGAGGGGGTGCTCGCCTCGACGCACTCGGCCAAGGGGAAGCGCCACGCCGAGAACCTCACGCCGGCGATCGACTTCATCTGCACCCAGGCGCAGGTCGAGCTGTCCGAGATCGGGCTCGTGGCGGTCGACGTCGGCCCGGGCCTGTTCACCGGCATGCGCGTCGGCATCGCCGCCGCGAAGGCGATCGCGTTCGCGCTCCGGGTCCCGATGATCGGCGTCTCCAGCCTCGACCTGCTGGCTTTCCCGGTCCGCTTCAGCCCACGGCTGATCGTCAGCGCGATCGACGCTCGTCGCGGAGAGCTCTACTACGCCTTCTACCGACAGGTGCCCGGCGGCGTGCAGCGCATCTCGGAGCACACGGTGGGTTCGGCCGACGACCTGGCCTCGGAGCTGCTCGCGACGGGGGAGGACGCGCTGCTCGTCGGCGACGGCGCCCACCGCTACCGCGAGGCGTTCGACGGCCTCGCCCGCGTCGAGCTCGTCGACCCGGGCAACAGCTACCCCTCCGCCGCGTCGCTGGTGCAGCTCGCCCACGCCCGGGCGTTGCGCGAGGACTACAGCAGGATCGACGAGATCGAGCCGATCTACCTGCGCCGACCCGACGCCGAGATCAACTGGTCGACCAGGGACTCCGCATGACGTCGCGCCCTCGTGGCGACGGGCTCGGCGTGATCGGGTGGCCGCGATGATGGCGGTCGCCACGGTCGACGGCCCCGACCGCCCCGACGGCACCGACGGCCCGGAGGTCGTCATCGCCCCCATGCGGCGCCGCCACCTGCGTGGCGTGCTCGCGATCGAGCAGGTCACCAACCACCGGCCGTGGTCGCTCGGGCTCTTCATGGGCGAGCTGCGCATGCCGACGAGCCGTTGCTACGTGGTCGCGCTCGACGCGCACCGCGTCGTCGGGTTCGCCGGCACGATGATCACCGGCGACGAGGGGCACGTCACCAACATCGCGGTGCAGCCCGAGCAGCACAGGCGGGGGATCGGCGCTCGCCTCATGGTCGTGGCGATGCACGAGGCGATCGCCCGCGGCGTGACCTCGATGACGCTCGAGGTGCGGATGTCGAACACCGCCGCGCAGGAGATGTACCGCCGCTTCGGCTTCGTGCCGGGGGGCGTGCGCCGCAACTACTACAGCGAGGTCGGCGAGGACGCGCTGATCATGTGGGCCCACGACCTCGACACACCCGACTACTCGGCACGTCTCGACCGCATCGTCGAGTCCCTGGGCACGCCGTTGCGCACCGAGGGCCTCGGCATCCGCGGACCGCTGGGCCGTGCGATCGATCCGCTGGACCGGAACGCGCCGGACCCGAACGCGCCAGACCCGAACGCGCCAGACCCGAACGGGAGCACCCCATGACCGGACCGCACCAGGGTGACGACGTCATCGACCTCTCCGACGAGGGCGCCCGCCCGATCACCGTGTTGGGCATCGAGACCTCGTGCGACGAGACCGCGGCAGCCTGCGTGCGCGACGGCGTCGACGTGCTGTCGTCGGTGGTCAGCTCGCAGGTCGACCTGCACGCCCGCTACGGCGGTGTGGTGCCCGAGATCGCGAGCCGAGCCCACAACGAGCTCATCATTCCCGTCACCGCTCGGGCACTGGTCGAGGCGGGTGTCGACGGATCGCGCATCGACGCAGTGGCCGCGACGACCGGGCCCGGACTGATCGGCGCACTGCTCGTCGGGGTCTCCGCGGCGAAGGCGCTCGCGTTGACCTGGGGTGTCCCGTTCGTCTCGGTCAACCACCTCGAGGCGCACCTGTACGCCGCGTTCCTCGAGGACCCGGAGCTCACGTTCCCGCTGGTGGTGCTGCTCGTGTCCGGCGGGCACACGATGCTCGTCAGCATGGAGGACCACGGGCGCTACCGGCTGCTCGGCCAGACGCTCGACGACGCTGCCGGCGAGGCGTTCGACAAGGTCGCCCGCTTCCTCGGGCTCGGGTACCCCGGCGGGCCGGCGATCGACCACGAGGCGATGTCGGGTGATCCCGAGGCGATCGACTTCCCCAGGTCGATGCTGAACGACGGCCTCGACTTCTCCTTCAGCGGGCTCAAGACCTCGGTCGTGAACCACGTGCGCAAGCACCCGGACGTGTCGACCGCGGACGTCGCGGCGAGCTTCCAGGCGGCGGTGGTCGACGTGCTGGTGACCAAGGCGCGCCGTGCCGCCAAGGAGGTCGGTGCCACGGCGCTCGCACTCGGCGGCGGCGTGGCGGCGAACTCGCTGCTGCGCGAGCAGTTCCTCGGTGCCTGTGCGTCCGACGGGCTCCACGGGTTCCTGCCCAGCCGGGCGATGTGCACCGACAACGCCGCGATGATCGCGTCGGCCGGTTGGTACGAGCTGCAGCGCAACGGTCCGACCGGGCTCGACTGCGGTGCGGACCCCAACATGCGGCTCCGCACCGTCTGATTCCCGCTCGGGGATCGTGAGCCGGACCGCGCCGGTGGTTCGTCAGGCCGCCGGGTGCTCGGAACCGTCGCAGCGCCAGAGCCCTCCGCTCACCGAGTAGCCGAGCGCGACCAGCTGCGTGGCGGTCCAGGCCGGATCGGGTGCGCCCGCGTCGTGCTGCCGGTCGACGCAGAGGTCATCGGCAGGACCCGGGATCGCCAACCACACCGCCGTCGCCGACGAGCTCACGGAACCGTCGCAGGATCCGTCGGTCGACTCGTGGACGGCCAGGTTGTCGAGGTCGTCGATGCCGCCGAGGTAGGTGATGTCGCGCTCGGTCCCGACGTGGGCGAGGCAGTCGCCCACCGCCGGCTGGTCCTCGTCCGCGAAGTGCATCGGGATGGCGCACAGCCACAGCGTCTCGGGTGAGTCGTCGGCCCGGATCAGCCGTGGCGCCTGGTCGACCGCTCCGCCGCGGGCGTCGCAGCGCACCTGGGCCGTCGCCACGTCGTCCGCGAACACCGCCGTCGCCAGGAAGCGGAAGGTGCCCGTGCAGGATCCGTCCGTCGAGCCCCAGATGCCGATGTTGTCGATGCCGTCACGGGGGCCCTCGTAGGTGATGTCCGGATCGAACGGTGTCACCAGGTCGAGGCAGGTGCCGACCGGTAGGCCGCCGGGCGGTGGCGGGTCGATGCAGCCTCCTGCCAGCACGAGCAGCGAGATCGTCGCGAGAGCGATCGTGAGGTGGCGGGTCATCGGGGCCTCCCGTCGCGGGCACCGGTCGGGTGTCGCGTGTGTCGTTGCCCCGTTGCCATCCTCCTCGCTCGCGCCCGGCCTGTCATCCACCGGCCTCGGTCATCCGCTCATCACCGCGGCTGATCGCGCCGGCCTGATCACTCGGGCCTGATCGCTCGGGCCTGATCACTCGGGCCTGGAAAGGACCGCTAGCAGTCGCCCTCGGAGAGTGCTAGCTTTAGCAGTCGATATTCCCGAGTGCTAACGCCAACGGAGGCAAGCCAGCATGAGTATTCAGCCCCTTGAGGATCGCATCGTCGTGCGTCCGGCCGAGGCCGAGGAGCGCACCGCCAGCGGTCTCGTGATCCCGGACTCCGCCAAGGAGAAGCCCCAGCAGGGCGAGGTCATCGCAGTGGGCCCTGGTCGCCGTTCCGACACCGGCGACCTCATCCCCCTCGACATCGCCGTCGGCGACACCGTCGTGTACTCGAAGTACGGCGGCACCGAGATCGCCATCGACGGTGAAGACGTCCTGATCCTCTCGGGTCGCGACATCCTCGCCACCATCAAGTGAACGTCTGAAAAACAGGAACGAGAAGAGAACACATGAGCAAGATCCTGAAGTTCGACGACGAAGCCCGTCGCTCCCTCGAGGCCGGCGTCAACAAGCTGGCCGACGCCGTCAAGGTCACCATCGGCCCCAAGGGCCGCAACGTGGTGCTCGACAAGAAGTTCGGCGCCCCGACCATCACCAACGACGGTGTGTCCATCGCCCGTGAGATCGAGCTCGAGGACCCCTTCGAGAACATGGGCGCCCAGCTGGTCAAGGAAGTCGCGACCAAGACCAACGACATCGCCGGTGACGGCACCACCACCGCCACGGTGCTGGCCCAGGCGCTCGTGCGCGAGGGCCTCCGCAACGTCGCCGCCGGTGCGAACCCGATGGGCGTGAAGCGCGGCATCGAGTCCGCCGTCGCCGCCGCGGTCGGCTCCATCGCCGATCTCGCCAAGGAGATCGACGAGAAGTCCGAGATCGCCCAGGTCGCCGCCATCTCCGCCGCCGACTCGTCGATCGGCGAGGTCATCGCCGACGCGATCGACAAGGTCGGCAAGGACGGCGTCGTGACCGTCGAGGAGTCCAACACCTTCGGCATCGACCTCGACTTCACCGAGGGCATGCAGTTCGACAAGGGCTACCTCTCGCCCTACTTCGTGACCGACGCGGAGCGTCAGGAAGCGGTCCTCGACGACCCGTACATCCTGCTGTTCAACTCGAAGATCACCTCGGTGCAGGACCTCCTGCCGGTGCTCGAGAAGGTCATGCAGTCGGGCAAGCCGCTCCTGATCATCGCCGAGGACGTCGAGGGCGAAGCCCTCGCGACCCTCGTCGTGAACAAGATCCGTGGCACGTTCAACTCGGTCGCCGTCAAGGCCCCGGGCTTCGGTGAGCGCCGCAAGGCCATGCTGCAGGACCTCGCGGTCCTGACCGGCGGCCAGGTCATCGCCGAAGAGGTCGGCCTCAAGCTCGACAACGCCACGCTCGACCTGCTGGGCTCGGCCCGCAAGGTCGTCGTGACCAAGGACCTCACCACCGTGATCGAGGGCGCCGGCTCCGCCGACGACGTCGCCGGTCGTGTGGCCCAGATCAAGGCCGAGATCGACAACACCGACTCCGACTGGGACCGCGAGAAGCTCCAGGAGCGCCTCGCGAAGCTCTCCGGCGGCGTCGCGGTCGTCAAGGTCGGCGCGGCCACCGAGGTCGAGCTCAAGGAGAAGAAGCACCGCATCGAGGACGCCCTCTCGGCGACCCGCGCGGCCATCGAGGAAGGCATCGTCGCCGGTGGCGGCACCGCCCTCGTGCGTGCCAAGGTCGCCGTGGCCTCGGCCGTCGAGACCCTCGAGGGCGACGAGCGCACCGGCGCTCGCATCGTGCTCAACAGCCTCGACGCCCCGGCTCGTCAGATCGCGCACAACGCCGGTCTCGAGGGTGCCGTCATCGTGCAGCAGCTCGAGCAGGAGTCGGGCAACACCGGCTTCAACGCCTCCACCGGCGTGTTCGAGGACCTGCTCAAGGCCGGCGTCATCGACCCGGCGAAGGTGACCCGTGCGGCGCTGCAGAACGCGGCGTCGATCGCGAGCCTCCTGCTCACCACCGAGGCGCTCATCGCCGACAAGCCCGAAGAGGGCGGCGCCGGCGGCGGCATGCCCGACATGGGCGGCATGGGCGGCATGGGCGGCATGATGTGATCATCTCCTCGGGGATGTGAGCACTCGCTCATCGTGAACTCACGGAGGGGTCGGACCACCTGGTCCGGCCCCTCCGTCGCGTTCGGAGCGTGCGGGTTCCGGCCGTAGTCTCTGGTCATGGAGAACCGACCCGCCCCCGATCCCGCCAAGTTGCTCGCCGAGTGGATGGAGTGGGAGACCGGTGAGACGCCACCCGGTCGGGTCATGAGCAACCTGAAGACCGGTGGCCTCCGTGAACTGCTCGAACAGCTCGTCGGACAGGCGCCGACGCCGGAGTGAGCGACCCCGACGGCGGTGCGCCGCTCACGCAGGGGCGCGGTGGCCCCCAGGTCATCCCGCGGCCTGCGCTGTGGACGCCGGGGCGACCCGCTCCGTGGTCGCAGGTGGGCACGACCTCGGGCCTGATCGTGCCCGAGCGGGTGCGAGCCGCGGTGCCTCCGGACCGCCTCGGCAGCCCGTCGCCGGTGGCGTCGATGGGTGCGTCGCCCTCGGCGGTGCTCATCCCGATCTACGAGCACGACGGCGAGCTCTGGGTGGTGCTCACCCGGCGGGCGAAGTCGCTGAGGACCCATCGGGGTGAGGTGAGCTTCCCGGGCGGACGTGCCGATCCCGGCGAGACGATGGTCGAGGCCGCACTGCGAGAGGCCAACGAGGAGGTCTTCCTCGACCCTGCGCTCGTCGAACCGCTCGGCGAGCTCGACCACCTCACCACCGTCACCCGCCGCGCCTACATCGTGCCCGTCGTGGGTCTGCTCGACGGGCGACCCGAGCTCGGGCGCAACCCCGACGAGGTCGACGCGGTGCTGCACGTTCCGCTGCGCGAGCTCATGTCGCCCGAGGTCTTCCACGAGGAGCGCTGGGGTGAGGGCGAGCTCTCGCGGCCCGTGTACTTCTTCGACCTGGTCGGCGACACCGTCTGGGGCGCGACGGCGGCGCTGCTGCGCCAGCTCCTCGCCCTGATCACCGACACCGACCCCGGCGGCCCGACCGACCTGGACCCGGCGCGCGGCACCGAGATGGTGCACTTCGAGCTCGATCCCGACGGTCTCGGCGGCGTCGTCTGAGCGACGCCCGCTCAGCCGGCGAGGTGCTCGCTCCACCAGCCGGCCGCAGCGGTCCGGCGGTGCACACCGAGCTTCTCGTAGATGTGCTCGAGGTGCTTCTGCACCGTGCGGGGACTGATGTCGAGCGCCGCGCCGACCTCCTTGTTCGTCGCTCCGCCAGCGATCGACGCCAGGATCTGGACCTCACGTGAGGTGAGCGGTGCGCTCGGACCGGCCGAGAGGGCATCGACGTCCAGGCCGGGCACCGCGGCGTCGCGCACGAGGTGCCGCCGGATCGGGCGGGCATCGACCGCGGCCACCGCCGCGACCAGGTAGGGCGAGACGAGCGTCAGCACTCGTCGATCGGGGGGACGGAACGGCCGTCGACGGCGGTGGGTGACGAGGTGCACCACCCCGAACGAGGTCGTCTCGGAGATCGCGAGCGACCGCTCGTCGTGTGCGGCGTCGCCGTCGCCCGCGATGTCGCCCTCGGGGTCCTGCCACTCGACGGCCCCGCCCGCGGCGATCCTCCAGAGGTGGACGTCGTCGCTGTCCAGCACGTGTCGGAGCCGTCGGATCAGCGCCGCGACGTCGGCAGAGCTCCGCGCCGACAGGGCGGCGTTCGCGAACTCCGAGATCCGGTGGAGGTCGTTGCGGTCCAGCTCCACGATGCGTGCTCCCGACTCGTGGACCCTCCCGACGCTAACCCGTCGACCCGCTGCCGGCATGCGTCGAACGGCGTATTGCCAGCACCCAGGAGCAGGTGTCAGGTGGAAACGGGCGGGCACACGAGGGGCCGGGCACACGAGGAGGATGCGATGACCAGGAAGATCGCCGATTGTCGGGACATGCCGAGCGAGTCGGGCTGCACGCTGACCATCTCGGGCGAGGAGGACGAGGTCGTCGCGGCCGCCGCGGCCCACGCCGTCGCGGTGCACGGCCACCAGGCCGGCCCTGAGCTCGAGGAAGGGATCCGCAGCTCGCTCAAGGACGAGCCGGTTCCCGCCGCTCACTGAGCCGACAGCAGCTCGGAGGTCAGTCGCCCACGCAGCGGCCCGGTCGCAACCGCCGGCCCGCTGCACCCGGAAGACCGGCCCGGCGCGCAGGCCCGCGCGTCGGGTCGGTCATCGCGGCTCAGCACCCCGACCAGCTGACTGCAGTGACCAGCCTGATGGAGTGACCAGTCGAGCGCAGTGACGGGCCCGATGCGGGACCTTGTCCTCTGGCGATCATCCGGTCGCAGGCAGAGAGTGGGAGCTGCGGCACCCGGCCCGTCGGTCGGTGCGGTGCCGAGCGATCGACGCCCGGAGGGCACCTCGATGCAACGAATGAGCGCGCTGGACGCCGGCTTCATCTCGATGGAGGACGGCATCGCCCACATGCACATCGCCGGGCTGTGCCTGTTCGAGGGGGCGTGCCCGACGTCGGACGAGCTCGAGGCGCTGCTCGCGTCGAAGCTCCACCTGATACCCCGGTATCGGCAACGGGTGCGCTCGGTGCCCCTCGAGCTGGGACGGCCGGTCTGGGTGGACGATCCGCACTTCCGACTCGGGTTCCACGTCCGACACACGGCGCTGCCGGCGCCGGGAGACGACGCGCAGCTGGACCGGTTGATGGGCCGGCTGATGAGCCAACCCCTCGACCGCAACCGGCCGCTGTGGGAGGCCTGGCTCGTCGACGGCATCGAGGGCGACCGGTGGGGGATCGTGTTCAAGGTCCACCACTGCATGGTCGACGGCATCGCCGGGGTGGGGCTGCTGACCGCCGTGCTCGACCTGTCCGACGAGGTGCACCCGGGTGAGCCGCTGCCGTGGACGCCGTCGAAGCAGCCTTCGGGCGCAGCGCTGACCGTCGACGCGTGGAGGGGCCTGGCGGCCGACGTGGTGGGGAGTGCACGGCAGCTGCCGGCCCTGGCGAGCGACCCGCTCCGCGCCATCCGGTCGGCGAAGGAGCTCGGCCGGGGACTCGGCGGCTTCGTCGGGAACCTCACCGCACCACGTCGCCTCTCGGTCGAGGGGAGCATCGGCCCGCACCGAGCGTGGGCCCACTCGTCGGTCGACCTCGACGACGTCTCGGCGATTCGCTCGCGGTACGGGGGCACCGTCAACGACGTCGTGCTGGCAGCCATCGCCTCGGGGTTCCGCGACCTGCTGTCGTCGAGGGGCGAGGATCCCGATCGGGCGGTCGTCCGAACGCTGGTCCCGGTCTCGGTGCGGGGCAGCGATGGCCGGGGTGTGCCCGACAACAGGGTGTCGGTGCTGTTGTGCCGGCTGCCGGTGCACCTCGACGACCCGCTCGAGCGGCTCCGGGCGGTGCACGACGAGATGGCCGAGTCGAAGGGCTCGCACATGGCCGAGACCGGTGAGGCCGTGACCCGCCTCGGCGACCTGGCCCCACCGATGGTCGTCGATGCCGTCCTCCGTCTGGGCACCCGTGCGGAGCACGTGGTGCCGCAGCGGATCGTGCACACGATCACGACGAACGTGCCGGGACCGCAGTTCCCGCTCTACTGCCTCGGTCACGAGATGCTCGAGTACCGGCCGTTCGTGCCCATCACCCACGGCATCCGGATCGGCACCGCGGTGCTGTCCTACAACGGCCGTCTCTCCTTCGGCGTGACGGGAGACCTGGAGAGCGCGCCCGACGTCGCCGTCGTGGCGCACGGCGCTGCGACGGCGATCACCGTGCTCGCCGGGTCGGCCCGGGCGGCGAGCGCGGCGCGTCGGGTGCGGCGGCGTTCCGCGGTCCGGTTGGACCGCCAGGTCGTCGCCGGCCACGAGGCCGAGCAGGCAGGAGGACGAGCACCGTGAGGATCTCGCCGGAACCGGGGGTGGCACGACCGAGGGTGGCACGACCGAGCGCGACTGAACCGAGCGCGACCGAACCGAGGGGCACGTCGGGTCGCCGAGCGAGCCGACTGACCGCGTCGGACGCGGTGCTGTGGGACCTCGACCGCGATCCGGTGCTGCGGTCCACGATTACCGCGATCGCGGTGATGGATCGTGCGCCGGACTGGGAGGCGCTCCGCGACCGGATCGAACGGGCGACGTACCTCGTTCCCGAGCTGCGTCGGCGCGTCGAGCCCGCGAGGTTCGGGATCGGTCCGCCACGCTGGATCGAGGACGTGGAGCTCGACCTCGACGTCCACCTCCGGCGGGTCCGCGCGCCGGAGCCCGGCACGTTCCGCCAGGTCCTCGACATCGCGCAGCCGATCGCTGCGACCGCGTTCGACCCGGGCCGACCGCTGTGGGAGTTCACCCTCGTCGAGGGCCTGCAGGACGGAGGGGCGGCCCTGGTGCAGAAGCTGCACCACTCGATCACCGACGGGGTGGGTGCGGTCCAGCTCGCGCTCCTGGTGCTCGACCCGGTCGCGGATCCCGAGGACCCCGGGATCGCGGTCCAGCTGCTCGACGAGTCGGCGGACCCTGCGATGTCGGGTCGGTCGGCCGGCGTGTTCCGTCGACCGCTCGCCGCCACGGCGTCGCTCGTGTCAGCCGCGTCGTCGATCGTCGCGTCCGTGGTGACGAGGCCGATCGACACGGTGCGGTCCGCCGGCGCCCTCCTGGGCGACGTGGGCAGGTTGGTCGCCCCTGCTCCGACCACGACGGCGCTCATGGCCGGTCGGGGGACCGGGCGCCGCTTCCACACGATCGACATCCCGGTGCGCGACCTGCACGAGGCGGGCCACCTGGCGGGAGGCACGGTGAACGACGCCCTGCTCGCCGCCGTGGTCGAGGGGCTCCGCCGCTACCACGAGTTCCACGAGGTCGGGTTGCAGCAGCTGTCGATCACGATGCCGGTCAGCCGGCGACGCGAGGACGACGAGGTGGGCGGCAACCACTTCACGCCGGCACGGTTCACGCTGCCGGCCGGACCGATGCATCCGGTCGAACGCATCCACTCGGTCGGCCGGATCGCCCACCGCTGGCAGCACTCGCAGGCCCTCGGTCTCACGGATTCGATCGCAGGCGCGCTCGACCGGTTGCCGCCCGAGGCGGTCACCGTCGTGATGGGTTCGATGCTCAAGGGCATCGACGTCGTCGTGACCAACGTGCCGGGCCCGCCCGCCGGCTGGTACCTCGCAGGCGCCGAGGTCCTCGCCGAGTACGCGATGGCCCCGACGAGCGGAGCCGCCATCAACGTCGCGCTGGTGTCGGTCGGTCCGACGGCCTGCATCGGCGTGGCGGTGGACGTCGTGGCGGTGCCCGACGACGACGTGCTGATCGACTGCCTCGTGCAGGGGTTCCGCACGATCGAGGAGCTCTGCAGCGCCGAACCCGACGAGGCGTGACCGCGACCGGACCCGCGACGCCCGGATCAGCGACGCCCGGATCAGCGACGCCCGGATCAGCGACCGGGCCCTCCGCGAGCTACATCCAGTAGTTCGGTGCCTCGGCGGTGATCGTCACGTCGTGCGGATGTGCCTCACGCAGACCCGCGGGGCTCATCCGGACGAACTGGGCGTCACGCTGGAGCTCGGTGATCGTGTGCGCACCGCAGTAGCCCATCGCCGAACGCAGGCCGCCGGTCAGCTGGTAGAGGATCTTGCCGGCCGGGCCCTTGTACGGCACGCGGCCCTCGACGCCCTCGGGCACGACCTTCTCGGTGGTCTCGACCTCGCCCTGGAAGTAGCGGTCCTTCGAGAAGGAGCGGTCGTTCATGGCGCCGAGCGAGCCCATCCCGCGGTACGCCTTGTAGCGCTCGCCCTTCGACAGGACGATCTCGCCGGGTGTCTCGTCGACACCGGCGAGCAGGCTGCCGACCATGACCACGTCGGCGCCCGCACCGATGGCCTTGGCGATGTCGCCGGAGTAGCGGACGCCGCCGTCGGCGATGATGCCGACGTCGTGGCGCGACGCCACCACGGCGCATTCGTAGACGGCGGTGAGCTGGGGTACGCCCACGCCGGCGACGATGCGGGTGGTGCAGATCGAGCCGGGACCGACACCGACCTTGACGGCGTCGGCGCCCGCGTCGATGAGCGCCTCGGCCGCTGCCGCCGTGGCGATGTTGCCCGCGGCGACCGGGATCGACAGGTTGGCCTTGATCTTGCGGACGACCTCGAGCACACCGGCGGAGTGGCCGTGGGCGGTGTCGACGACGAGCAGGTCGACACCCGACGCGGCCAGGGCCTGGGCCCGCTCGAGGGAGTCGTCGCCGACGCCGACGGCCGCGGCGCAGCGCAGGCGGCCCTGGTCGTCCTTGGTGGCGTTGGGGTACTTGATCTTCTTGTTGATGTCCTTGACCGTGATCAGGCCGGTGATGCGACCCTGTGCGTCGACGACCGGCAGCTTCTCGATCCGGTGCCGGCCGAAGATCTCCTGGGCCTGCTCGAGCGTCGTGCCCTCTGGTGCGGTGACCAGGCCCTCGGAGGTCATGACCTCGGCGACGCGTCGGGTCGGGTCGTTCTCGAAGCGCAGGTCGCGATTGGTCAGGATGCCGACGAGGCGCTGGGAGGCGTCGACGATCGGCACACCCGAGATGCGGTACTTCGCCATGAGGTCGAGCGCCGAGCCGACCAGGTCGTCGGGCCCGAGGGTGACCGGGTCGACGATCATCCCGGACTCGGAGCGCTTGACCTTGTCGACCTCGGTGACCTGGTCCTCGATCGACAGGTTCCGGTGGATGACGCCCATGCCACCCTCGCGGGCGATCGCGATCGCCAGTCGTGCCTCGGTGACGGTGTCCATCGCCGCGGACATCAGCGGGATCGCCAGCTCGATCGTCGACGTGAGTCGCGTCGCGGTCGAGACCTGGGCGGGGACCACGTCGGACGCGGAGGGGACGAGGCAGACGTCGTCGAAGGTCAGTCCCAGCGAGCCGAACCGGGCCAGCGGGTCCGTCGCTCCCGGGTGAGTGAGGCCTGCAGGGTCACTGGGGAGGGTCGCCATCACGTGAGCCTAGTCCCGTCCCCCGTGGTGCTCACAGGGCGCCCGCGGCGCCGAACCGACCGTGACGCCGTGACTGCAGCGGTCGCCGAAATCGGCACGACGTGGCCCGGGGGCTCGGGCGTAGCGTCGGAGCCATGGATCGACGTCATCGAGTGGTCGTGGTCGGGGCAGGCTTCGGAGGTCTGGCGCTGGTCCGCTCCCTCGAGGGGGTGCCGGTCGACGTGGTGCTCGTCGACTCGAACAACTTCCACACGTTCCAGCCGCTGCTCTACCAGGTCGCCACCGCGGGACTCGACAGCGACGACATCGCCCACCCGGTGCGAGGCATCGTCGCCCGTCAGGGCGGCGACATCGACGTGCGCCTCGGCACCGTCACCGACATCGACCTCGAGGACCGGACGGTGCACTTCGCCGAGGGCCCGTCGCTCGGCTACGACGAGCTCGTGCTCGCCGCCGGCGCCGTGACCGCGACCTACGGCGTGCCCGGAGTCGCGGAGCACGCGTTCGGCCTGAAGCACCTCACCGACGCCCTCGTGCTGCGGGCCCACGTCCTGCAGCAGTTCGAGCGGGTGTCGGTCGACCGGTCGCTGATCGACGACGGCGTCCTGAACGTCGTGATCGCCGGCGGTGGGCCGACGGGCGTCGAGCTCGCCGGTGGCCTCGTCGAGCTGTTCGACCGGGTGCTGGTCAAGGACTTCCCTGCCCTCGACGTGCGACGGGCCCGGGTCGTGCTGGTCGAGCCCGCCGACCGGCTGCTGGCGACGTTCTCGCCGCGCCTGTCGGGCATGGCTCGCCGCACGCTCGCCGGGCGTGGCGTCGAGGTGGTGCTCGGCGCCGGTGTGGCGGGCACCGACGGCAAGGTCGTCGAGCTGACCGACGGTCGCCGCATCCCGGTCGGCACCCTCGTGTGGACCGCCGGCATCACCGCGAGCCCGTTGGCCCGGCAGATTGCTGACCACCTGGGTCCCGACGCGCTGACCCGCGGTGGGCGCATCGTGGTCGGCCCGAGGCTCACGATCCCGGGCCACGACGAGGTGTTCGTGATCGGCGACCTGGCGGGCGCGACCGACGACGCCGGCGAGCTGCTGCCCCAGGTGGCGCCGGTCGCGATGCAGGCCGGGGCGTACGTCGCCTCGGTGATCCGGGCACGCCAGGACGGCGAGCAGCCGGGGCGCTTCCGCTACCGCGACAAGGGATCGATGGCCACGATCGGCCGGCACGCCGCGGTGGCCCAGCTACCCGGCGGCATCCGACTCAGCGGCACCCCTGGCTGGCTCGCCTGGCTCGGGTTGCACCTGGTGATGCTCGTCGGGTTCCGCAACCGGGTGAACGTGCTCGTGAACTGGGCGTGGAACTACTTCACCTACGACCGGGCCTCGCGGCTGATCGTGGACCAGCCTCCCGGCAAGGAGTGACAGCCCCCCGGCAAGGAGTGACAGCGCCCAGGCAAGGAGTGACAGCCCCGCCCCGGGCGGGGGTCACGGCTCGAACAGCGCCACCTCGTCGCCCGAGCTGACCGCGAGCGAGCCGCCGGCCGACCGGAACCAGCTCGGTCCCTGGGGTGAGGAGCCCCGGGTCCAGACCGACCGGTCACCTCGCTGGTCGGTACCGAGGTGGAACGCGACGACCGGTTCGGTGACGGACAGCGTCATCGAGGTCGAGAAGTCGCCCCCGAGCGGCTGCAACCGGCCCGTGACCCAGAGGCCGCCGGTGCCGTCGCCCCAGGAGTCCATCCAGTCGCCAGTCGCCCGCACCAGGTCGGCCGGGAGCGCGACCGCTCGCTCGACCGAGCCGTCCGCTCGCAGCAGCCGTGCCGTGGGCGCGCCGTCGTCGTCGGTCCCGAGGGACCAGACCCTGTCGCCGGAGCCCAGCAGTCGGCCGTCCGGGACGTCGACCCGTCGGACCGAGCCGTCGCGGCCGTCGATCACGGTGGCGACCGCGGGCTGACCGAGCGGCCCGGTCACCCACAGCTCCCGGTCGGTCGTGGCGGTCGTGCCGGGGTCGGTCGGTCCCGGGACCTCGACCATGTCGACCGATCCGGTGGGTTCGGCGTCGCGGAGCAGCCCGACCCGGGCGAGCTCGAACACCCAGATGCCACCCGGAGCTGTGGCGATCCACG
The DNA here is from genome assembly GCA_023389745.1 of Actinomycetes bacterium. Lineage (GTDB taxonomy): Bacteria > Actinomycetota > Acidimicrobiia > Acidimicrobiales > Microtrichaceae > JAFAFN01. Next base: position 10,440 of record JAEWED010000114.1, on the reverse strand, counting down.
TCGTCTCCGGTGTGAGCCGGCGGTCGCTGCCGCGCCCGGTCACTGCGTCGACCCGGGTCACGATCGTGGTCCAGGGACCGGAGGCGTCCGTCGGGGCCACCCGATGCAGCACGTGCACGTCGTCGCCGTCACCCGGGGTCAGCATCGCGTCGGTGCCCTCGAGCAGGACCCGCTGCAGGATCCGTCCATCGCCCACGTCGACCGCGACGACCTCGGCCGGCCCGATCGGACCGCCGCCGCCGAGGCGCATCTCCGGGTAGTCGACGTACCAGAGCACGTCGCCCGTGCGCGTGATCGGGTCGCCCCAGACGCCGAGGGGGATCGCCGTGCCCGGCGACGTGCTCGCCGCCTCGCCGAGCACGTCGCCCAGGGCGGCGATCCCGTCGGTGGTGGAGAACGTCGGCGCGGTGCCGCATCGGGCGTCGAGGCCGAGGGACGCTCCGGCGCGAGCGATGCCGCACAGCGACTCGGCGGTGACCCGCCACCGTCCGTCGGCCCGCTCGAGCTGGATCGAGCCGAGCAGCACGCCGTCGACGCCGGCGATCTCGCCCCCGAGCACGAGCCGGGCGTCGACCAGTGCGGTGTCGCCCTCGAGCCACCGTGTGGTGAACGTCGAGCCGTCGGCGCGCACCCCTGCGCGAGCGGCGTTGTCGTCGATCCGACGGAGCAGCGCCGAGGGGTCGTCGGGGCCGTCCGCGACGACCGTGGCGAGCCGGTCCTGGTGTGCAGCGGAGCGGTCCAGGACGAGCGCGACGACCGAGGCGGGATCGTCCGCACCCACGCCTGTCCAGTCGGTGTCGGCCTGATCGGCGCCGGGTGTGGTCGAGGGAGCGGCGGCCTGCAACGTCCTCGGCCCGCCGGTCGGGCGCGAGACGACCAGGCCGAACGCCACCGCGGCCAGGACCGCGACCGCGGCGAGCGCGAGGGGTGTGCGCCGACGCCGCGCGCTCCCCGGTGATGGGTCCGGTGCTGCTGGGTCCGGTGTCCCTGGTTGCATGGCTGCCTCCCCGTCGTCGTGTGTCACCACGACGCCGCACGGCACCACGAGGTGTAGTCGGGCTCAGGGGTCGAACACGACGCTGGTCCCCGACAGGGTCATCCCCTCGGGGGGAGCCGGCGCCGCGGGAGCCGACTCGGACGGCGCGGCGCGTCGTTCGACCACGTCGCCGTCCTGGTCGAGCACGACCACCGACGCGGCGTCGCGCACCAGGACGTGGTCGTCGTCGATCGTGAGGTCGACGGGCCGCCCGTCCAGCTCGAGGACGTACGACGCGTCGAGCTCGCCGTCGTGGCGGTCGATCCGCTTCAAGCGCCACGACCCTTGGGCCAGCTCGGGACGCTCGTCGACCAGGAGGAAGCACCACTGCTCCGACACCGCACCTCTGACCGCCACGCCGCGCAGCGCGGTGCTCGGACCGATCCGGCCGTCGATGTCGACGCGCGACACCGTGTCCGGTGCGGCGCGGTCAGCGTCGAGGGCGTCGCCCCGGGCGAACCACACTCCGGTCGGGTCCACGGCGACGACCGTGGCCCGCGTCCCGCTGCCGGGGAGGTCGACGACGGTTCCCGCGCCCGGAGCCGAGGTCGTGGACCGCTCGGTGACGGTGCTGGTCGCAGGTGCGGAGGGGTCGGCCGCCGTGTCGACGATCGTCGGACGGTCGAGCACGAGCAGGGTCGTGGTGATCAGTGCCACGACGCCGAGCGTGCTGCCCACCACGCGTCGCCGGTGCCGCCGACGTCGGCGCCGTTCGACGCGTGCGCCCACGTCGCTCACGATCCGGTCGGGGTCGACGGCCTCGGGTGCCGCTGCGTCCAGCGCTCGTCGGATCCGGAGTCCGGTGTCGGCCCGCGTCATGGTCCCACTCCTTCGATCGGCGGCACGGCCCTCGGCGAAGGCCCCAGCTCGTGTCCGACCAGGTCGTCGGGATCGGTGAGCACGTCCCTGAGGCGTCGACGTCCCTGATGCAGCAGCGCCTTGGCGGTGCCCTCGGCGATCCCGAGCTCGTGGGCGACCTCGACGACGTCGAGGCCCAGGAAGTAGCGCAGCACGATCGCCTGGCGCTGGCGTCGGGGCAGCGAGCGGACGGCCCGATGCACGACCACGACGTCGTCGTGCCGGTCGACGCGGTCGTCGAGGGCGTCGCGCTCGGGTCTCAGACGCCGGAGCGCGAGCTGCTCGCGTGTGCGACGGCGGAAGCCGCTGCGTGTGTGGTTGCACGCCACCGTCGTCACCCAGGCGGCGAGGTTCCGGATCTCGGTGCCGGACGTGCTCCGCTCGATCGCGCGCGCCAACGCCTCCTGCACGGCGTCCTCGGCGAGTGCGCGGTCGTTGCACACGACGGTCACGGCCGCGACGACCCTGGGGTACTCGGTCGCGGCGAACTCCTGGAGTCGGATCGGATCCACGTGCACCCTCGACGTCGCGGAGTGCGATCAGGTGTAGTCGATCGACGAGATTCCTGCGGGGGTTCCGCAGACCGACGGGCGGTCGCCGGATCGGGCGACCGGCCGGGTACCGTGGCGCCCATGGCCACGTTGTCCTTCGAAGGCGAGACCAACGGCGAGATCCTCATCAAGGTGAAGCGGTGGCTCGCCTCGGTCGAGGGTCACGAGACCGCGCCGCTCTCGGCGGTCGAGGCCGTGAACCAGGGGGCCGAGCTCACCAAGGACGCGCTGCGGATCATCGCCGGCTCCGCCCCCGAGCCGATCGCCCAGTCCGACGTCGTCAAGGGCCTCACCAACATGGGCTACAAGGTGACCGACGCCACCAAGGACGCCGTCGTGTCGGGTCTCGACTCGATCGAGGAGGTGACCGGCGGCGGCGTCGTGCACCAGGCGACCAAGGCCGCCGGGAAGGTGGCGTACCAGATGAACGTCACGATGGCGCGCCAGCTGCTGCGTTCGTTGCGGGGCTGACGGCCCCGGCCCGCCCGCGCCCGCCGACCCGGAGTCGGACCTGGCGCCGGAGGGCGCCTAGACTCGCCTCTTTCCTGACGCCGGTGACGGCTCGGAGCGGTGTCGCCCAGGGCGTCGACACGGGGCTCCCGGCCCGAGCGACGGCGCGGACACAGCAGCCGAAGAGGACGAGCGTGGCAGAGATCGAGATCGGAATCGGCAAGTCAGGACGTCGGGGCTACGCGCTCGACGAAGTGACCATCGTGCCCAGCCGACGGACGCGCGACGCCGACGAGGTCGACGTCACCTGGCAGATCGACGCCTACCAGTTCGAGATCCCGGTCATCGCCGCAGCGATGGACGGTGTCACCAGCCCGTCGACCGCGATCGAGATGAGCCGCCTCGGCGGCGCCGGTGCCCTCAACCTCGAGGGCCTGTGGACACGCCACGAGGATCCGTCGGGTGTGCTCGACGAGCTGTCGGGCGCCGACGAGGACGTCGCGGTGAGCCGTCTGCGCGAGCTCTACTCGGCCCCGATCGATCCCGACCTGATGAGCGATCGGGTCCACCAGATCCGTGACGCCGGCGGCACGGCGGTGGTGGCGGTGACGCCCCAGCGCACCGAGGAGCTGCTGGCCGACATCATCCGCTCGGAGCCGGACCTGCTCGTCATCCAGGGCACGGTCACCTCTGCCGAGCACGTGTCCGAGGGCGCCCACCCGCCGCTCGACCTGAAGCACCTGATCCGCCGCCTCGAGGTGCCGGTGCTCGTCGGCGGTTGCGCCAGCTACCAGGCGGCCCTCCACCTGATGCGCACCGGTGCGGCCGGCGTGCTGGTCGGCATCGGCCCCGACGAGACCTCGACGACGAACCGGGTCCTGGGCGTCGGCAACCCTCAGGCGACGGCGATCGCCGACGCCCGTGCGGCACGCATGCGTCACCTCGACGAGACCGGCGTCTACGTGCACGTGATCGCCGATGGCGGCATGCGCACCGGCGGCGACATCGCCAAGGCCGTCGTGTGTGGCGCCGACGGCGTGATGCTCGGCACCCCGCTGGCCCGTGCCGACGAGGCCCCCGCCAAGGGCGTGAACTGGTCGATGTCGGCGTTCCACTCGACGCTGCCACGTGGCCGCATCCGACGCGTCGAGCCGGTCGGCCCGCTCGAGCAGGTGCTGCTCGGACCGTCGGACCGTGCCGACGGACGGACCAACCTGGTCGGCGCGCTGCGCAAGTCGATGGCCGTCACCGGGCACGGTTCGCTCAAGGAGCTCCAGAAGGCCGACCTGTCGGTCACCCCGCCGTCGTTCGTCCGTCCGGGAGGCCAGTGATGACCGATCCGATCGCAGGTCCCGAGGCCATCGCCGACGCGGTCGCACCCGAGGAGCGCGTGCTCGTCGTCGACTTCGGCGCCCAGTACGCCCAGCTGATCGCCCGCCGCGTGCGAGAGGCGGACGTCTACTCCGAGATCGTGCCGCACTCGATCTCGGCCGCCGAGGTCGCCGCGAAGCAGCCGAGTGCGATCATCCTCTCGGGCGGTCCGAAGTCGGTGCACGTCGAGGGAGCGCCGCTCATCGACCCCGAGGTCTACGAGCTGGGCGTGCCGATCCTGGGCATCTGCTACGGCGCGCAGCTGATCGCGCTGCAGCTCGGAGGTTCCGTCGGAGGCGGCGGAGCGGGCGAGTACGGCCGCACCGTCATGCACCGGAATCCGGGCGTGCCCTCGACGCTCCTGCCGGACTCGCTGCCGGAGAACCAGACCGTCTGGATGAGCCACTTCGACGCGGTGACCGAGGTGCCCGAGGGGTTCGTCGCGACCGCGACGTCGCCCGGTGCCAAGGTCGCGGTGCTCGAGAACCCGGACCGTCGCATCTGGGGTGTGCAGTACCACCCCGAGGTCGCGCACACGCCGCACGGCCAGGACGTCATCGTGCGGTTCCTGCACGGGCTCGCCGGGCTGTCCTCGGCCTGGACCACCGAGAGCTTCGTCGAGACCGCCGTCGACGCGATCCGCGCGCAGGTCGGCAACGGCCGTGCGATCTGCGGACTGTCCGGCGGTGTCGACTCCGCGGTCGCCGCGGCGCTGGTCCACAAGGCGATCGGTTCGCAGCTGACCTGCGTGTTCGTCGACACCGGCCTCATGCGCAAGGACGAGGGCGAGCAGGTCGTCGAGACGTTCCGCAAGCACCAGGGCATCGAGCTGATCCACGTGCGGGCAGGAGACCGGTTCTTCGAGCGCCTCGCCGGGCTGACCGACCCCGAGGAGAAGCGCAAGGCCATCGGCGAGCTGTTCATCCGGGTGTTCGAGGACGCCCGGGGCGGCGTCGAGGACGCGGCGTTCCTGGTGCAGGGCACGCTGTACCCCGACGTGATCGAGTCGGGCACCGCGCACGCGTCCACGATCAAGAGCCACCACAACGTCGGCGGCCTGCCCGACGACCTGGACTTCGAGCTGGTCGAGCCGCTGCGCTCGCTGTTCAAGGACGAGGTGCGTGCGGTGGGCTCCGAGCTGGGCCTGCCCGACGAGATCGTGTGGCGCCAGCCGTTCCCAGGTCCCGGTCTCGGTGTCCGCATCATCGGCGAGGTGACCCCGGACAAGGTCGCGGTGCTCCAGGAAGCCGACGCGATCGTGCGCGAGGAGCTCAAGATCGCCGGGCTCGAGCGCGAGATCTGGCAGTCCTTCGCCGTGCTGCCCGACATCCGCACCGTCGGGGTCATGGGTGACGAGCGCACCTACGGCTACCCGGTGATCATCCGTGCGGTGACCAGCGAGGACGCGATGACCGCCGACTGGGCGCGCATCCCCTACGACGTGCTCGAGACGATGGCGTCGCGGATCATCAACGAGGTCGCCGGGGTCAACCGCGTGGCGTACGACATCACCTCGAAGCCGCCGGGCACGATCGAGTGGGAGTGACGGCAGCCGCCTGACCGCTCGGGTTCCAGGGGCGTGCTCCCGGAACCTGGGAGTGAGGTCAGGATCATCCACCTCCGGACCGACACCTGTTTGTAACATTCCGGCCCTTGTGGTTGACTGTCCGCCGTCATGCGACCGCTCACCGTCCCTGAACGCGCCCCTCAGGCCCCCGATTCGACCGAGACTCCTGATCGGCCCCGACGCCGTACCGGCCGGGGCCGCCGCCTGCTGAGCGGCGGAGTCGCGGCCGGCGTGCTGGTGGCCGTCACCTTCGTCGGTGGCGGGGCGGGCGCACAGGACGTCGAGAGCCTCCGCAACCGGGCGCAGCAGGTCGCTGACGACCTCGAGGACCTCGAGCGCCGCTCGAGCGAGCTGAACGAGCAGTACCTCGAGACCTCCGAGCAGCTCCGCGAGCTCGAGTCGCAGCTCGCCGAGAACCGTGCGTCGGTCGAGGACGCGCAGGCGAAGGTCGACGCGACCCGCGGCCAGGCGTCGGACTACCTGGTCCGCGCCTACATGGACGCCGGCTCGCGCCACGACGTCGCCCCCGGTGCCTCGGACCCGAACGAGGCCGTCAACTCCCAGGTCATGCTCGAGGTGCTGCGCCGCGGTCGTGAGAGCGCTGCGGACGACTACCGCGCACAGAAGCTCGATCTCGAGACCCGCACTGCTGCGCTCGACGCCTCGGCGAAGCGACTGTCGGATCTGAAGGAACGCCAGGCGGGGCTCGTCGACGAGATCGAGTCGAGCGTCGAACGTCAGAACGAGCTGCTGAACAGCGCCAACCGCGAGCTGAACAGCGCGCTCGCCGCAGAACGTGCGCGTCGTGAGGCCGAGGAGGCCGAGCGTGCCCGTCAGGCCGCCGAGGCCGCACAGCGCCAGGCCGAGGCGAACCGGGCGGCCGTCGCGGCGAGCCGTGCCCCGACGACGACCGCGGCCCCCGCCCGTCGCGGCGCTGAGCGCGCTGCTGCCCCGGCCGCACCGGCTCCGGCACCCGCGCCCGCTCCGGCTCCGGCCCCCGCGCCGGTCGCCGCGCCGAACGGTCGGGCCAGCGCCGCGATCTCGGCAGCGATGTCCCGCCTCGGGACGCCGTACCGCTGGGGTGGCACCACGCCCGCCGGCTTCGACTGCTCCGGCCTCATGCTGTGGTCCTGGGCCCACGCCGGTGTCTCGCTGCCCCGCACCTCGGGCGCTCAGCGTGCGGCGACGCAGCGCATCTCGTTCGACCAGCTGCAGCCGGGTGACCTGATCTTCTCGGGCAACCCCGTGTACCACGTCGGCATGTACATCGGCGGCGGGCAGATGATCCACTCGCCGCAGACCGGCGACGTCGTCAAGATCTCCGGTGTGCGCACCGGTGGCTCCACGAGCTACGGCCGCATCGGCTGACAGCTCCTGCGCACCGGCTGATCGCACACCTGCCGACTGCGGGCCTGCCGACGACGGGCGCTCAGGTGCCGGCGAGGCGTGCGATGACGGGGGCCATGTCGTCGAGCGACGATGCCGAGAGCCCGATCGTCGAGATCCCGAAGCGCTCCCTGCGCACCTCGAGGTCGTCGACGATCTGATCGACGGTCCCGCACAGGGCGTGGGGTGACTCGCGCGCCTCGTCAGGTGTGAGCCCGAACCCGTCGGCGAACAGGTCGAACATCGAGTCCCGGTCGTCGGTGACGATCGCCAGGTGGATGCGCGACTGGAGCTCGATGCGGTCGAAGCGCTCACCCGCTGCCGCTCGAACGATCTCGATCTTCCGGTCGGTCGCCGCAGCGGTCGCGCTCGGTCCGGCAGCGGCGTCGATGACCCCTGCGGTGAGCGTCGGGTTGAGGCCGACGATGTCGGCGTACCGGCCGGCGAGGGCCAGCACCCTCGGCCCGCCGCCGCCGATCGCCAGGGGAGGTGTCGGTGACTGCAGCGGCTTCGGCAGGCCCACCAACCCCGTCACCGTGTAGTGGTCACCCGAGAAGTCGGTGACCTCGTCGGTCCACATCGATCGGATGATCCGGATCGCCTCCTCGAGACGCTCGATGCGCACGCCGGGCCGATCCATGGTGATGCCCGACGCGTGGTAGTCCTCGGTCATCCAACCGGCGCCGAGGCCGAACTCGAGGCGACCACCCGAGAGCACGTCGATCGTGGCGGCCTCCTTGGCGAGCACCACGGGATGCCGGTAGTCGTTGCAGAAGACGAGCGAACCGACCCGCAGCGTCGTCGTCGCGTCGGCGACGGCCATCATGGCGGCGATGGGGGCGACCTGGTCGTCGAGGTGATCGGCGACGGTCAGCGTCGACACTCCCAGGTCCTCGGCCTTGCGGGCGAGCGGACGGAGCTCGTCGGGGTGTGGCAGCCGGGACGCCTGGATCGTGAACCGGAACGGTCGGGGAGCGGGGGTCGACATCGTCGCCGACCGTAGTTCGCCCCCGCTACCGTCGACGCATGCCGACCGACACGCTCGCCGACTTCACCCGTGAGAGGTTCACCTTCGCCGGAACCGAGCGTGAGGTCTACCGTGCCGGGACCGGCACGGCGGTCATCGTGATGGCCGAGATGCCCGGCATCACCCCGAAGGTGGCCGAGTTCGCCCGGCGGGTGGTGGCCCGTGGCCACACCGTGTTCATGCCGGTGCTCTTCGGCGAACCGGGCGCGGACAGCACTCCCGGCAACATCGCGAAGGCGCTGCCCAGGGCGTGCGTGTCGCGTGAGTTCGCAGCCTTCGCGCTCCGGACCACGCCGCCCGCGATCGACTGGCTGCGTGCACTCGCGCGACACGCGCACCGGGAGTGCGGCGGACCCGGGGTCGGTGCGGTCGGCATGTGCTTCACCGGCGGGTTCGCGTTGGCCATGGCGACCGAGCCCGCCCTGCTCGCTCCCGTCCTCGCGCAGCCGTCGCTCCCGATCGGACCCGGCCGCCGGCGCGCGGCCGACGTGGGGTGCTCCGATGCCGACATGCTCGAGGTGATGGAGCGCGCCGACGCCGAGGACCTGTGCGTGCTGGGCCTGCGGTTCACCCATGACCGGCTCTCACCCGGCAGCCGTTTCCGCAGCCTGGAACGACTGCTCGGGGACCACTTCATCGGCGTCGAGATCGACTCGTCGAAGGGCAACCCGTGGGGCCACAAGCCCATCGCACACTCGGTGCTCACCGAGGACCTGATCGACGAACCCGGCCAGCCCACCCGGGACGCCCTCGAGCAGGTGCTCGACTTCTTCGACGACCGCCTCGCCACCCCTCCGAAATCCGACTCGGATTCGGGGTCCTGACCCCGAATCCGAGTCGGAAGTCGCTGGCCGAGACCGGCCTCGACGGCGTGTTCGGTCCGTCTACGCTGCACAGATGCGGCACGACGGTCTGGACGACACCGATCCCGAGGTCCGTCGCCGTCAGGTCGATCGACTCCGTTTGATGACGCCGATCGAGCGCGCCGTTCTCGCTGACCAGCTCAGCGCGACGGTGATCGACCTCTCGATCGCCGGTGCAAGGGCTGCGAGCCCAGGTGCGACGGACGCGCAGCTCATCCGCGAGGTGACCGCTCGTCGGTTCGGACGCGACGTGGCTGCTCTGGCCCACGGTTCGACGACTTCGACGTGAGCGCCACTCCGTTCGACATCCTCGAGCGGATCATCGAGATCCTCGACGAGCTCGGAATCCCCTACGCCCTCGGCGGATCGTTCGCAGCATCGTTCTTCGGCGAACCCCGCGCGACCGCGGACATCGACGTGGCGATCGTTGCCGATGTCGTGTCCGGCGACGCACTGCTGGAACGAGTCGGCGCGCAGTTCTACGTCCCGGAGGAGAGTGCTCGAGCCTCGCTCCGTTCACACCAGTCGTTCAACCTCCTGCCACGCGACTCGGCGATGAAGGTGGACCTGTTTCCGCTCGGTGACGGACTGCTCGACCGTCGTCAGATCAGTCGGCGCGTCGCGCTCGCGCTTCCCTCCGGCCGGCGACTCTGGGTGACCTCGCCCGAGGACATCGTGCTGCGGAAGCTCGACTGGTTCCGACTCGGTGCAGGACGATCGGACCGCCAGTGGACCGACATCGTGGGCATCCTGCGGATCACGGGCGAACGGCTCGATCGAGAGGACCTCGTTGCAGCTGCCCGAGTGCTCGAGCTGAACGAACTTCTGAGCGCCGCAGCCGACGACGCCGAACTCGACCTCTGACCCACGCAATGCCAGGGCTGAGGATGACACCCGATGTCGCTGCCAGCCCTGAGAACGCGGGGCCCATGTGACGCGGGGCCCAGGTGACGCGGGGCGCCATGTGACGTGGGGCCGGATCCGGGCTGTCAGAGCCCCCAACTAGAGTCGGTGGCGATGCCTACCGACGCCGCGCCGACCGAGAACCCGCTGCTCGAAGGGCTCAACCCGGCGCAGTTCGAGGCCGTCACCCACGCTGATGGGCCGTTGCTCGTCGTGGCCGGAGCCGGCTCCGGCAAGACACGCGTGCTGACCCACCGCATCGCCCACCTGATCGAGGAGCACCGGGTCTCGCCGTTCGAGATCCTGGCCATCACCTTCACCAACAAGGCCGCCGCAGAGATGCGCGAGCGCGTCGGTCGCCTCGTCGGTCCCGTGGCCGAGAAGATGTGGGTGTCGACCTTCCACTCCGCGTGCGTGCGCATCCTGCG
>JAEWED010000126.1 GCA_023389745.1 Actinomycetes bacterium | reverse complement strand
CCCACGACCGAGGCGCCCGAGGACGCGGGCGACGACGACACCAGCTCCTCGGGCAGCACGCGCTCGTCGGGCAGCACCGGCTCGTCGGGCAGCACCGGCTCGTCGGGCAGCACCGGCCGGGCCGGCTGACGTGCTCGGTCCTTCCGAGATCCGGGAGCTGCTCGAGCGTCACGGGCTGGACGCCCGGAAGTCCCTCGGTCAGAACTTCGTGGCGGACCCGTCGACGGTGCTGCGCATCGCCAGGTGGGCACACGTCGGCCCGGGCGACCACGTCGTCGAGATCGGTCCCGGGCTGGGCTCGCTCACCCTGGCGCTCGTCGACACGGGCGCATCGGTGCTCGCCGTCGAGAAGGACCGGACGCTCGTGCCGCTGCTGGGCGCCGTGCTCGCCGAACGCGGGGCCGCGGCGGTCGAGGTGCTCGAAGCCGACGCGATGACGCTCGACTGGCAGACCGAGCTCGCCGAGCGGGCGGACCGCTGGACGCTCGCGGCGAACCTTCCCTACAACGTCGCGGTGCCGCTGATCATGGCTGTGCTCGCCGACGCGCCGATCGTCGACCACCTGGTCGTGATGGTCCAGAAGGAGGTCGCCGACCGCCTGGTGGCCGGGCCGGGTGGGCGGGTCGTCGGCATCCCGTCGATGAAGGTGGCGTGGTACGCCTCGGCCGACCTGCTCGGTGTGGTGCCCCCCGAGGTCTTCGTGCCGGCGCCGAGGGTGACCTCGGCGGTGATCGGCATGACCCGGCGACCGCCGCCGTCGACGACGGTGGGACCTGGCGACGTCTTCCCGCTCGTCGAGACGGCCTATCGCCAGCGCCGCAAGATGCTGCGCTCGACCCTCGGCCGGAGCGTGCCGGCCGCGGCGTTCGACGCCGCGGGCGTCGAGGTGACCCGCCGACCCGAGGAGCTCGACATCTCGGAGTGGACCCGCCTCGCCGAGGCGATCGCCGTCGAGGCGGGGGCTGACAGCCACATCGGAGAGTCCTCCGCCGAACAGGAGCAGTGATGACCCGCACCGGAGCCGGCGAGACGCCGCTCACCCTGCTCGCCCCGGCGAAGCTCACGTTGTCGTTGCGCATCACCGGCGTGCGCGACGACGGCTACCACCTGATCGACGCCGAGATGGTCAGCGTCGACCTGTACGACCGCATCGAGGTCGACCCCGACGGCGACGTGTTCACCGTCGTGCGCGACGGCGTGGCCGAGCCCGGCTCGCCCGACGACCTGGTGCAGCAGGCGCTCCGCGCCGCGCGCCGTCGCGCCGGGATCGAGCTGCACAAGCACATCCCCGCCGGTGCCGGCCTGGGCGGGGGCAGCTCGGACGCCGCGGCGGTCCTGCGGTGGGCGGGCGTCGACGATCTGGAGCTCGCGGCGCGCATCGGTGCCGACGTGGCGTTCTGCCTGCGGGGCGGTCGCGCCCGGGTGCAGGGGATCGGCGAGCTCGTCGAACCGCTGCCGTTCGAGGCGCGCACGTTCACGCTCCTCACGCCGCCCGTGCACGCATCGACCCCGGTGGTGTACCGGTGCTGGGACGACATGGGCGGACCCCGGAACGAGGTCGGCGACAACGATCTCGAACCCGCGGCGCTCGAGGCCTATCCGCAGCTCGGGGAGTGGCGCGACGAACTCGAGCGCGTGTCAGCCCGGCGTGCGCGTCTGGCCGGTAGCGGCTCGACGTGGTTCGTGGAGGGTGCTCATCCGGGTCCGGGCCGGAAGGTCGTCAGCACGCTGCCGTCGGGCAGGTGACGAGGCCGGCGGACCCGGGGCTCACTTGCCCCTGGCGCGGCGCTGATGGCGCGTGCGCCTCAGCAACTTCTTGTGCTTCTTCTTCCGCATGCGCTTACGGCGCTTCTTGATGAGTGAGCCCATGGCGGGTTCGACACTAGGACCACCACCGGGCAGATCTCAAAACGAGCGCCCAGATCCCGGGGTCGACGCCACGTCGATGACGTGAGCAATGTCACCGGGGGGTATTTCGGTCCGCAGACGCTCCCGGTAGGCTCGTCCGAGGCGTGTGGACACCGGACCCCGTCCTGGGGATGGAGACGTCGCCGGCGGCGACGCCCACTTGACGAGGAGACGATCGGTCGAGATGACCCCGATGCGAACATCGACCACGGCGGTCGCGGCCTACGAGGAGCCGGCCCGCCAGGAGGAGACCCGTCGGTCGCTCCGGCTCACCAGGACCCAGGTGATCATCGTGATCGCGTCGGCGCTGATCGTCGGCGCGGTGGCGGGTGCGCTCGCCGCGGTGCAGGTGCCGCAGTACCAGACGTCGCGGTCGGTCATCGTGCTGTCGGGTGGCAACCCGAACGACAACGAGGTCCTCACCCTGGCCCTCGAGAGCATCATCAAGTCGAAGGGCCTGGCGGCCGAGATCAAGCGCCGCGGCGACCTGCCGCAGTCGATCGACGAGATCTCCGGCATGGTCGGCACCAAGCGCTCGCCCGAGTCGGCCTTCATGGACATCGTGGTGACGAACCCCGACCGTGAGGTCTCCGAGCAGGTCTCCGCCCAGGTGATCCCGGCACTGCGCAGCGTGTTCGACACCGCGCAGAAGGACACCCCGGTCGACCAGCGCATCAGCGGGGCCATCTTCTCCGAGGTGTTCCCGAAGCCGCTGCAGAGCACCACGAACACCTCGGTGCCCTTCGCCGTGATCTTCGGTCTGCTGCTCGGTGGGCTCATCCCGGCGGCGTTCTTCGCCGTGCGGAACCTGCGTCGACCGGTCGTGGTCACCGCCCAGGACGTGACCGACGCGCTCGACCTGCCCATCCTCGCCAAGGTCCCGGCGCTGCGTGCGCGCGGCGCCAGCCCCCAGGACTCCGTCGCCGGGGTGGTCGCGGCGGTCGAGCGACTCAGCCTGAACGACTCGGTGCACCGCCTCGTGCTCGTCGGCACCGGCGAGGGCGAGGACCGCGCCGAGATGGCACTCGCCCTGTCATGCGTGATCGCTCGCAGCTTCGGTCAGCCGGTCGCCCTGATCGACGCCGACATGGACAACGGCGTGCTCACCGGGCTGCTGCACGCCAGCGACATCGCCGGCCTGTCCGAGTGCCTCGCCGGCCAGCTCGACGCGGATGCCGCGCTGCTGCCGCTGAGCGACGCCAACCTGCCGCCGATCCTCGAGGGTCTCCAGGCGCCCGCGGGCATGGTCAAGTTCCTGAGCGTCGGCGTGGACACCAGCCGCAACATCCTGCGGATGCGCACCACCTTCCACCGGGTGCTCGAAGGGCTCGCCGGCCGCTACGTCGTGGTCGTCAACGGGCCTCGACTGCCCGGCCCGGTGCCCACCTCGCAGCTGCTCTCCCTGGCGGACGCCACCCTCATGATGGTGACCGAGGGCGAGACCAGCCTCACCGACGCCCGTTCTGCCGGCGACACGCTGCGGTCGTTCAGCTCCGGGGCCTCGGGCGTCATCGTCCTGCGACGCTAGAGCGATGGACACCCGGGGCGACGAACCGGGAGCCTCCGCCGACGGCGGTGAGCTCCCCGGTGTGACCACTGACGCCGCCGGCGCGCTGCTCGGCGACGAGGAGACCCGCGCGGCGATGAGCGAGGCCGCAGCGACGGGCGAGCCCGAGCTGTCCGTCGGCACCAAGGCGTCGCGAGGTTTCCTCTGGGCGAACGTCGGCGTGTTCACCCGCTACGCGTCGGCGCTGGTGCTCGCCGCCTACCTGGCCCGGGTGCTCGACCCGACCGAGTACGCCGTCATGGTCACCCTCATGGTGGTGACCTTCTACTTCGACAACGCGCTCGACCTGGGCATGGGTGCCGCGCTCGTCTACGAGCAGGAAGAGGGCATCACTGACCGGGTCCGGGTCGCGTTCACCGCCAACGTCGGCATCATGGCGGTGCTGGCGTCGCTCGCCCTGCTCCTGGCGCCGGTCATCGCGGGGTACTTCGACCTGCCCGAGTACACGAACGTGTTCCGATGTCTGGCGATCGTGGTGGTGCTGTCGGGCCTGACCACCATCCCGTGGGCGTTGTTCATGCGCAGCATGGACTTCAAGAAGCGGGCAGTGGTCGAGGTCGCTCGCGACGGCACCCGCTTCGTGGTCACGATCGGCCTGGTCGCCGGCGGCTTCGGCGCGTGGGCGGTCATCGTCGGGCTGATCGCCGCCTATGCGGTGTGGCTGGTGCTGACCTGGCTCTTCATGCGGTTCAAGCCCGTGCTGCGCTGGGACCTCCCCGTGGTCAAGGAGCTCTTCGCCTACGCCTGGCGCATGGCCGGCACCCGCATCCTCGGCGTGCTGTCGCTCAACGGCGACTACCTCATCGTCGGCAACCGGCGCTCCGATCAGTACCCGCTCTACTACCAGGCGTTCCGCCTGCCCGAGTTCGTGATGGGCGCCCAGCTCAACGCCATGTCGGCGGTGCTGTTCCCGATGTACTCCCGCATCCGGGCCGAGGGCGCCGTCGCCATGCGCGACGCCCTCTACCGGGCGCTGCGGCTGGTGGCGATGTTCTCGATCCCCGTCGGCGTCGGGCTCGCGCTCGTCGCCCGTGACGCCATCGGCGTCATGTACGGCAGCGCGGCGCCGGTGACCATCCAGACCATGGAGATCCTGTCGCTGACCGGCTGCGTCGTCGGCCTGGGCTTCGCGACCGGTGACCTGCTGTTCGCGATCGGACGGCCGGGCGTGATGATGCGCATCAACCTGGTCATGGTGCCGGTGATGCTCGTCTCGATGTGGTTCATCGCGCCGCACGGCGTCGTGTGGGTCGCGGTCGTGCACCTGGTCGTGGCGTCGGTCTTCACGCTCGTCCGCCAGATCGTGGTCAACAACATCGTCGAGGCGAAGACGGCCGCGGTGTGCGCCGCGCTGGTGCCGGGCCTCGTCGTGTCGGCGTGCGTGGCGGCGTGCGCGCTGCCGGTCCGGCTGCTGACCGGCCCGGGCTTCGGGTCGATGCTGATGATCTGCGCCGCCGGTGTCGTCGGCGGACTGATCGGCCTCGGCCTCAGCCGTGCGGCTCGCGAGGAGCTGCTGGGTCTGGTGTCGAAGGTCCGGGGACACTGACCTCACCGGCACCTCGGCGGTCGAAGGACCGCACCAGCTCCGAGAGTCGGACACGGCCGGCGTGGGCGCCGAGCAGCGCTCGGGCCGGCAACCCGACCCCGAACCGGCAACGGAGCAGTTCCCGTCGTCCGGTGGACCACTCGGCCTTGTAGGGCTCGTCGCCGCGCAGCAGGTCGTACTCGGTCGCGCCGTCGGCGATCGCCTGCTCCAGGATCCTCGTGCGCAGCACCGAGCCGCTGCCGCGCCACTCGTGGTCGGTCAGACGGCCGGCCTGGTAGAAGGCCACCCGGTCGCCGACGGTCAGGTCGAGCTCGCTGGCGATGACGTCGCCGTCGTCGGTGACCAGCTCGTGGACCACGACGTCACCGAGCGCCGCACCGGCACGAGCGGCCCGCTCCAGCTGCTCCCACCCGGTGAGGAAGTCCGACTCGTCCGACCAGCGGCCGTCGTGCAGCGCTGCGAGCCGTCCGAGCGCCTCGTCGATGTCGGCGTCGCCGGCTCGCCGGTGGGTGACCCCATCGCGGTCGAGACGCTTGGCGGTCCGCTTGATGGTGCTGCGGACCCGGCCCGGTCGACCCGCCAGGTAGGCGGCCAGGTCGTCGCCGAGCTCGGCGTACGGGGCCGCGGTCGTCTCGATGGCGTCACCTGCGAGCGCCCTGCCCAGCCGACCGTCGGCCGCAAGGCCGTCCAGGTCGACCACCCGGGTGCCCGGCCGGTGCAGCCACTCGAGCACCGCTCGCGTGACCGCCGCGCCGTGGCGTTCGGTGGCGACGACGTCGAGGTGGTCCGGGGCGAGCGGTCCCTGGCCGAGGGATCGCACCACCTGCAGCGAGGCGGGCCCCCGCCCGACGGCGTTCGTCTCGAACGCGGCGCCGCCCACCAGCTCGTCGCCGTCGAAGCAGCACACCAGCGTCGGGTCGCCGCTCGCGGCGTGCTCGAGCCACCAGCTGCGGAGGAACGGGCTGGGCAGCGTCGCACCTGCGACCAGCCGGTCCCAGTCGTCGGCACGATCGCCGAGCCGCCCGACGACCTCGACGCGCAGGTCGTCGTTCGCCAAGTCGTCGTTCGGCAGGTCGTCGTTCGGCTGGGCGCCGGTCAGGACGGGCTCGGGCTCGGACATGACAGGGGAGTGTGCCGGACGCGGCCGGGAGTGTCACGAGCAGCGTCCGACCGGCGGATCGCCGAGGAGTTTTCGGCCGGTCGAACCCTCGGTGAAGTGGACATGTCCACGAGCAGAATTGCTCCCCGTCGGAGCCGATCTTGGGTCACTGAACCCTTGACGGTGGCCAGCGTCACACGTTTACTTGACGATGCGACGGACGACCGGTCTGGTCGGGGGATCGCAGGCGGAGTTGAAGGCGGATGTGCGTTGAGTGGGGTCGGCGGACATGGGTGAACGGGGCGTGATGTTGCGTTATTCCGAGGATGAGCTGGGTGCAGGTGGTCGACAGGTGTCGCTGCGCAACAGGACGGCAGTGGAGATCGCGCTCGACCATGCCGCCCCGACGGCAGAGGACTCCGACGCACCGGTCGTGATCGACCTCCGTGTGGTGCAGAACGCCGACAGCGACGTCATCCTCCACGACCCGGAGATCACCGTCCCCCTGCAGGAGCGCCGAGCGGTCGGCCGCGTCCTGCGCCTGCTCAGCCACGTGTTCGACTTCGTCGGCCTGGCCGCCCCCCTGGTGATCTACGAAGCAGTCACCCAGCAGCCAATCCCGCTGCGGGTCGTCCTGCTGTTCGCCGTCGTCGGCACCCTCCTGTTGTGGCCCACCGCTCGTCGCGGTCGCCTCGTGGTGGTTCCGAGCGAGGGGCTGCTCTCGGTCATCGCCCGGGTCGGTCTGGCCCCGATCGTCACCCTGATGATCGTGTCCGTGGTGCGGATGGAGAACCTGACGAGCCCGGGCGAGACGATCGACGTGATGGCCGTCGCGGGGATCGTCGTGGCGACGATCCCGTTCATCCTCCTCGGTCGACTGGTGACGTTCCGCCTGGTGGGACTCGCCCGGACCCGCGGCTACGACCTCGACGACACGCTCATCATCGGCACCGGCCCCGTCGGTGTCGAGGTCGCCCGTGCGCTGCAGGACAACCCGGAGTTCGGCCTGGTGCCCTGCGGGTTCATCGACCGCTACGACGACGAGGTGCCGCTGCCCATCGTCGGCCGTCCGGAGCACCTTCCCGAGATCCTCGCCCGCACCGGGGTGCGCCACGTGATCCTCGCCTTCGGTGCCGCCGGCGAGGAGGAGCTCGTCGGCATCATCCGCCGCTGCCAGGAGCAGATGGTCCAGTTCTACGCAGTGCCCCGCCTGTTCGAGCTGGGTGTCTCCGCAGAGGACGTCGGCCACGAGGTCGCCGGACTGCCGCTGGTGCCCGTGCGTCGCCCGGGCGTGTCCGCCAGCCTCTGGCCGGCCAAGCGGGCCTTCGATGTCGTCACGTCGCTGCTGCTGATCCTGCTGGTGTCGCCGGCGCTCGTGGCCTGCGGCCTCGCCGTGCGGCTGACCAGCAAGGGTCCGGTGTTCTTCCGCCAGGTCCGCGTCGGCATCGGCGGTCGCCCGTTCGAGATCCTGAAGTTCCGCACCATGAAGGTGAACGACGACTCCGCCACGCAGTGGTCCGTCAACGACGACGACCGGGTCACCAAGGTCGGCCGGTTCCTGCGTCCGACGCACCTCGACGAGCTCCCGCAGCTCATCAACGTCCTGCGCGGCGAGATGTCGCTCGTCGGTCCCCGGCCCGAGCGCCCGCACTTCGTGGAGCAGTTCGGCGAGGAGATCGACAGCTACCACTTCCGTCACCGGGTGCCCGTCGGCATCACCGGCTGGGCGCAGGTGAACGGCTACTGGGGCGACACCAGCATCGAGACCCGGGTGCGCCTCGACAACCGCTACATCGAGAACTGGTCGCTGTGGCGGGACCTGGTGATCGGACTGCGCACGATCCCGACGCTGCTCGGCAAGCGCCGCTGACCGACGCACCTGATCGACCGGTGACGCACGTCGCGGCCGGTCCTGTGCGTCTGCCTACGCTGCACCCGTGAAGATCCTCGTCATCACCTCGCGCTTCCCCTATCCGATGGAGAAGGGCGACAAGCACCGGGCGTTCCACCAGCTCCAGGAGCTGTCGGTCCACCACGACGTCGCGCTCGTGGCGCTGAGCCACTCCCCGGTGAAGCCCGAGGACCTGGCGAAGGTGCGCGACGAGTGCTGCCCCCGGGTGCACGTCGTGCAGCTGGGCCGGGTCGCCACGCTGCTGTCGACGCTGAAGGCGCTGCTCACCGGCGTGCCGCTGCAGGTCGGCTACTTCCAGGACCGGGCTGCGCTCGCGCAGGTCGAGCGCATCGTCGCCGAGGAGCGCCCCGACCACGTGTACTGCCAGCTGATCCGGACCGCGCCCTACCACCGGCATCGCGACATCCCCTCGACGATCGACTACCAGGACGCCTTCAGCACCTCGACCCGGCGTCGGGCGGAGCGGGCGAGGTGGCCGCTGAGCTGGTGGCTGCGCTACGAGGCCACGCGGATCGCCCGCTACGAGGCGCAGGTCTTCGACTGGTTCGACCGCCACGTCATCATCTCGATCCAGGACCGCGACTCGTTGTCGTTCCCCGGTGCCGAGACGATCGAGCTGGTCACCAGTGCCGTCGACACCGAGGACTTCCATCCGATGCCCGCCCCGCCGGACCAGAAGGACATGGCCTTCGTCGGCAACATGGGGTACGCCCCGAACGTGCGCGCGGCCAGCATGCTCGCCGAGGAGATCCTGCCGCTGGTCCGGGCCCGGCGCCCCGACGCGGACGTGCTCATCGCCGGGGCCCGGCCGAGCCGTGTGGTGCGCAACCTCGAGGGGCCGGGGGTCGAGATCAGCGGCTGGGTCGACGACATCCGCGACGCCTACCGCAGCGGCAAGGTCATGGTCGCGCCGCTGATCATCGGCGCAGGGCAGCAGAACAAGATCCTCGAGGCGATGGCGATGGGGGTTCCCTGCGTGACCACCGAGCTGGTGAACCGGGCGATCGGCGCGGAGCCGGGCCGTGAGATCTTCGTGGCGAACACCGCCGAGGAGTTCGCCGAGCAGATCCTGGTGCTGCTCGACGACGCCGAGCTGCGCGATCGGGTGGCGGTCGCCGCGCGCGACTTCGTCACCCGGAACTACAGCTGGGCCTCGATCGGGACCCGCCTGGACACCGTGATGAGCGAGGGCCGCCGGGTCCGCTGACCCGGGCCCGCCGCGGGGCCGGCCCAGCGCAGAGCCGCTTGCGCTCCACATCGTTGCGGCACGAGGGTTGCGGTGTGAGGGTTGCGCTACGCTCGGCGCCGGCGGACGGAGGGGGACGCGGTGAAACGGCTGGTCCAGCGCTTGGCGCAGCGGGTGCTCGGTTTCGACAGGTACCTGTTCTGGTTCTCACGGTTCAAGATCGCCACGTTGCGATGGGACCGCAAAGAAGGTGCCGTGCTGCACTTCGTCGGTCAGCTCCCGCGTCAGGGGGTCGTGCTCGACATCGGCGCCAACATCGGGATCATGACGGTGCTGCTGGCCCGACACATGACTGGGGGAGTGGTGCACGCCTTCGAGCCGATCCCCGACAACTTCCGGGCGCTCACGCGGATCGTGTCGCACTTCGGCCTCGACAACGTCGTGCTGCACCAGATCGCGCTCGGCGAGGAGGCGGGTGAACTGGTGATGGTGATGCCCGAGGAGCACCACGTCCGCATGCAGGGCCTGAGCCACGCCGTGGGTGTCGGTGCCTCGCACGACGGCGCGCACTACTCGGTGCCCCAGATCCGCCTCGACGACTTCGAGCCACTCGGCGGTGCAGAGGTCGTGGGCATCAAGATCGACGTCGAGAACTTCGAGCAGTTCGTGTTCCGCGGTGGGCAGGCGCTGCTCGAGCGCTGCCACCCGCCGGTGTACACCGAGCTCGGCAGCGACGAGAACCGCGACGTGTGCTTCGAGATCTTCACCGAGCTCGGCTACTCGGTGGGGGTGCTCGACGAGGGACGGGTCGTGGCCTACGACCCCACGCGCCACGACGTGCACAACTACTTCATGACCCCTCCGGCCGTCTGATGCGTCGCCCTCCCGAGCTGCCGACTCCGACCGGGGCGGGGCCGGACCTCACCGCTGCGAGGTGACGCGCAACGGGAACGGCGCCGGTGTCCCGGCGCGGTACCGTGGCCCTGCTGTCCGTCGCGGGTAGTTCAACTGGCAGAACGCCTGACTTTGGATCAGGAGAGTGCAGGTTCGAATCCTGCCCCGCGAGCCATGATTCCGACCCCCGACGTGCTGCCGCTGTCCGCCATCGTCCTGGCGGCCGGCGAGGGCAGCCGCATGCGCTCCGAACGCCCCAAGCCGCTGCATCGTCTCTGCGGCAAGCCGATGCTGGTCTACGTGCTCGAGTCGCTCGTCGAGGTCCCCGTCGGCCGTGTCGCGGTCGTGGTCGGCCACAAGGCCGAGTGGGTGACCAAGAAGATGCAGGAGCACGCCCACGACGTCGAGCTCGAGTTCGTCGAGCAGCGCGTGCAGCGCGGCACCGGCGACGCCACGCTCGTCGGGCTCGTCGGCCTTCCCGACGACGACGACGTCGAGGGCGACGTGATCGTGCTGATCGGCGACGCCCCGTTGCTGCGCTCGTCGACGGTCGCGGCGCTGCTCGACCACCATCGCAGCAGCGGCGCGGCGGCGACGGTGCTCACCGCCCGGATGGACGACCCGACCGGCTACGGGCGGATCGTGCGAGGGCGCGACGACTTGGTCGTGCGCATCGTCGAGCAGCGCGACGCCTCACCCGAGGAGCTCGAGCTCACCGAGGTCAACACGTCGATCTACTGCTTCCGTCGCAGCCTGCTCGCGCCGGCCTTGCGTCGGATCGAACCCGACAACAGCCAGGGCGAGTACTACCTGACCGACGCCGTCGAGGTGCTCGCCTCTGCCGGCCACCCGGTCGAAGCGTTCCTGGTCGACGACGCGGCCGAGACCCAGGGCGTGAACGACCGGCTGCAGCTCGCGGCGGCCGAGCACGAGCTGCGCGCCCGGACCAACGAGTCGCTGCTGCGCTCCGGCGTCACGATGGTCGACCCCGCGTCGGTCTACGTCGACACGACCGTGGTGGTGGGACGTGACGTCACCTTGTTCCCCGGGGTGATCCTCCAGGGCAACACCCGCGTGGGCGACGGCACCGAGCTCGGACCCGACACCCGCCTCGTCGACACCGTCGTCGGCGCCGACTGCGTCGTGGAACAGGCGACCGCTCGCAACGCGACGATCGGGGACCGGTGCGTCGTCGGCCCGTACGCCTCGCTGGGACCGGGCGCCGAGGTCCCGGCTGACTCGGTGACCGGCTCGTTCTACACTGCTGGCTCCGGGCGCTGAGCGGCGCCGTCGGGGCAACGAGCTGGAGGACATGGTGGAGCTGGTCACCAAGAAGCGACTGACGATCGTCGCGGGGCGGGTGAATCGGGAGCTCGCAGAAGAAGTTGCGGAGCGCCTCGGTCTCGGTCTCGGTCCCATCCAGATCGCCGAGTTCAAGAACGGTGAGCTGCACTGCAAGTACGGCGAGTCGATCCGCGGCTCCGACCTGTTCATCTTCCAGAGCCACTGCTCGACCGACGACCTGTCGATCAACGATGCCCTGATGGAGCACATGATCATGGTCGACGCAGCGAAGCGTGCCTCGGCCAAGCGCATCACCGTCGTGGCGCCCTTCTACGGCTACGGCCGCCAGGACCGCAAGGCCGAGGGGCGCGAGCCGATCACCGCCAAGTTGATCGCCAACATGTTCGAGGTCGCCGGCGCGAAGCGCATCGTCAGCGTCGACCTGCACTCCGGTCAGATCCAGGGCTTCTTCGACGGTCCGGTCGACCACCTGACCGCCATGCCCGTGCTGGTCGACTGGATGGCCAACAACCTTCCCGAGGACCTCGTCGTGGTCTCACCCGACGCCGGTCGCGTGAAGGTCGCGGAGCGCTACGCCAACCAGCTGCACGCCGACCTGGCCATCGTCCACAAGCGCCGCATCAAGGGTGCCAAGAACGAGGTCGAGGCCAAGGAGGTCGTCGGCGAGGTCGAGGGCCGCACCTGCGTGCTCATCGACGACATGATCGACACCGCCGGCACGATCGTCGCGGCGGCCGAGCAGCTCGTCGAGCGGGGTGCCAGCGCCGTCTACTGCGCCGCCACCCACGGCGTGTTCTCCGACCCTGCGATCGAGCGCCTGAAGAACTCGGTCATCGAGAAGGTGGTGATCACCAACACGCTGCCGCTGCCTCCGTCGAAGCAGATCGACAAGATCGAGGTGCTCTCCGCCGCCGGCATCATCGCCGACGCGATCGACGCCGTGTTCGAGGAGAGCTCGGTGTCCGAGATCTTCGACGGGCAGAACCAGAGCTGAACCGCCGCTCCAACCCGGTGCCCGACGTGGTCTGGCGACCGGCGGGCCATCACCGGTAGAGTCTTCGCTCGGTCCGAGACAGGTCGCGCGCACGATTCGCCGTCCCGGCTCGATCATCAGTCGAACCCGCCGAGCGCACCGAGTGCCGGCAGTCCCAGGAGTCCCCATGTCCGAGGTCACCCTCACCGTCGAGACCGGCCGCACCACCGGCACCCGCCCCTCGCGCCGCCTCCGCGCCGAAGGCAAGATCCCGGGCGTCATCTACGGCGGCGGCGGTCCCGCCACCCAGGTGACCTTCCTCCGGTCCGACCTGCGCACCGCGCTCACCACCGAGGCGGGTCAGAACGCCCTTGTGACCATGATCGCCGACGGCGAGCAGTTCCTGACGGTGGTGAAGGAGGTCCAGCGCCACCCCGTGCGCCGTGACGTCACCCACGTCGACTTCCTGAAGATCGAGGCCGACAAGCCGATCGAGCTCGAGGTGCCGATCCGCCTGGTGGGCGAGGCCAAGAAGGTCACCGTCAACGGCGGCATGACCGAGCAGCGCCTCAACTCGCTGCTGGTCCGTGTGCGCCCCGACCGCATCCCGAACGCGATCGAGGTCGACATCTCGGTCATGACCCTCGACCGGTCCCTCCTGGTCAAGGACCTCGAACTGCCCGAGGGCGTCACCTCGCTGTCGAAGCCGCAGCAGGCCGTCGTCACCGCAGAGCTGACCCGTGCCGCGGTCACCGCCCGTTCGGAAGGCGCCGCGGACGACGCTGCGGCCGAGTGACCTCGCCGCGAAGGTGATCGGTTCCCGCTCTCGGCGATCCGGTCAGAAGGAGCACAGCAGCACCCCCTGGGACCTGCTGGTGGTGGGTCTCGGCAATCCCGGGGACCGCTACGCCAACACACGCCACAACGTGGGCGCCGACACCGTCGCGCTGCTCGCGTCGCGGTACGGCGAGCGCCTCTCACCCGACAAGCGCACCTCGGCGCTCGTGGCCGAGCTGCGCATCGACGGCCGCCGCGTCGCCGTGGCGTTCCCGACGACGTGGATGAACGAATCCGGTCAGGCGGTCGGGCCGCTCGTGAAGCGCTACGGCATCGACGACTGGAGCCGGTTGGTGGTCGTGCACGACGAGCTCGACCTGCCCTCGGGTCGCACCAAGGTGAAGCTCGGCGGCGGGCTCGCCGGTCACAACGGGCTCCGCTCGATCACCCAGCACCTGCACACCCAGGACTACGCCCGGGTCCGCATCGGGGTGGGTCGACCGCCCGGGGGTGCCGACCGTGGCGCCGACTGGGTGCTGTCGAAGGTGCCCTCCGCGCAGCGCGCCGAGCTCGACGTCGCGATCGAGCGCGCCGCTGACGCGGTCGAGCTCATCTGCTCCGACGGGGTCGACGCAGCCATGCAGCGCTGCAACCAGTCGCAGTGACGCAGCGCACGACCTCGATGCCCACGACCGCGCAGCCCACGACCGAACGGCCCACGACCGAACGGCCCACGACCGCGCGGCCGATGACGTCGGGCCCCCGCGATAGGTTCGCCGAGTGACCGTGACCGGACCGATCGCGACACCCCGACCCGTCGAGTCGCCACCGCCGCTGGCCCCGCTGCGCGCCCACCTGCGTGACGAGCCGGGCCTCGTCGGCGCGCTCGGCCGCTCCTCGACGGTGCTCGTCGTGCCAGAGGCCGCACGGGCGGTGTCGGTCGCCGGGTTGGTCGAGCTGTCGCGCCGACGACCGATGGTCGTCGCGGTGCCGACCGTCGCTGATGCCGAGCGCCTCGCCGCCGACCTCGGGGCCTACCTGCCGGCCGATTCCGTCGAGCTGTTCCCGGCCTGGGAGACGCTGCCCTTCGAGCGGGTCAGCCCCTCGATCGAGACCATGGGCCGCCGACTGCGCACGCTGTGGCGCCTGCGCAGCGGCGACGAGTCGCTGTCGGTCGTGGTGGCCCCCGCCCGTGCCCTGGTGCAGCGACTCGGGCCCCACGTCGAGGACGTCGAGCCGGTCGTCATCCGCTCCGGCGAGCAGATCGACTCCCACGGCCTGGTCGAGGAACTGGTGCGTGCCGGCTACCGGCGCGAGTACCAGGTCGAGCATCGTGGTGAGCTCGCCGTGCGCGGCTCGATCATCGACATCTTCCCCGCGACGGCCGACGCCCCGGTCCGCATCGACCTGTGGGGCGACGACGTCGAGCGCCTCTGCGAGTTCTCGGTCGCCGACCAGCGTGCGACGGTCGACCTGGAAGAGATCTCGATCTTCCCGGCACGCGAGCTGCTGCCGAACGAGCAGGTCGCGGCGCGCGCCCAGCAGCTCGTCGCGAGCCAGCCCTGGGGTCGCGAGCAGTGGCAGCGCCTCGCGGACGGCGAGGTCTTCGAGGGCATGGAGGCCTGGCTCGCCTGGCTGGCCGACCGCGAGCACGTCCTGTTCGACCTGGTGCCCGACACGTCGCAGATCCTGCTCGTCGAGCCCCGTCGCCTGCGCGACCGCGCCGCCGACATCGCGGCGGAAGAGGCCGACCTCGGCGCCTCGCTCGCCCGGACCTGGGGGCTCGAGAACGGCGACGACGACGGCGTCGAGCTGCCCCGCCTGCACGTCGAGTTCGACCGGTTGCTGCAGCACACCGGTGCGCCGGTCTGGTCGATCCTGAACGTGCCCGATGCGCCGGACTCGCCGGCGGTCACCGCGCTGGCCTGGCCGCCCGCCGTCGGCGAGGGCGCCGCGCTGGTCGGACAGCTGCGCCAGGTCGTCAACGACGGCTACTCCGTGGTGATCTGCGCTGACGGCGAGGGCTCGGCCTCACGCATCGACAAGCTCCTGAACGAGCAGGGCTTCTCGTTCCCGGTGCTGGCGACCCCGTCCGAGATCGCTGCGGGCGCCCGACGGCTGCGGGAGCCGGGCGGCCACATCGTCGTCGCCCCGCTCGAACGCGGCGCCATCCTGCCGTCGGTGAAGCTCGCCATCCTGGCCGAGGCCGACCTGACCGGCCGGCGTCGCACGCACCGGGCCGCCCGGGCGCCGCGGCGCGACGCACAGCGCTTCTTCGAGGACCTCAAGGTCGGCGACCACGTCGTGCACCAGGTCCACGGCGTCGCCCGCTTCGACGGCATGGTCAAACGGGCGATGGGTGGCGTCGAGCGCGACTACCTGCTGCTCGAGTACCGCGGGGGCGACAAGCTCTACGTGCCGTCGGACCAGATCGACACGATCCGGCTGTACTCCGGTGGCGAGACCCCGAAGCTCAACAAGATGGGCGGGGCCGACTTCTCGCGCACCAAGGCGAAGGTGCGCTCCGCGGTCGCCGAGATCGCCCAGGAGCTGGTGGTGCTCTACCAGACCCGTCTGGCCCAGCCCGGCCACGCGTTCGCGCCCGACACCCCCTGGCAGCGCGAGATGGAGCTGGCCTTCCCCTTCCAGGAGACCGTCGACCAGCTCTCCGCCATCGAAGCGGTGAAGTCCGACATGGAGTCGACGGTCCCGATGGACCGCCTCGTGTGCGGCGACGTCGGCTTCGGCAAGACCGAGGTCGCGATCCGCGCCGCGTTCAAGGCCGTCCAGGACGGCCGCCAGGTCGCCGTGCTCGTGCCGACCACGCTGCTGGCCCAGCAGCATTACCAGACCTTCTCGGACCGCTTCGCCGGCTTCCCGGTCCGGGTCGAGGTGCTCTCGCGCTTCCTGACCGCGGCCCAGGCCCGTTCGGTCACCGAACGGCTCGCCTCGGGCGAGGTCGACATCGTCGTCGGCACGCACCGACTGCTGTCGGCCGACATCGAGTTCAAGCGCCTGGGTCTGCTCGTCGTCGACGAGGAGCAGCGCTTCGGCGTGTCGCACAAAGAGGCGATCAAGCAGTTCCGCTCAGAGGTCGACGTGCTGACCCTGACGGCGACCCCGATCCCGCGCACGCTCGAGATGAGCCTGACCGGCATCCGCGACCTCTCGCTGCTGAACACGCCGCCCGCGGCCCGCCAGCCGATCCTGACCTACGTCGGCGAGTACGACGAGCGGGCCGTGACCGAGGCGATCCGTCGCGAGCTGCTGCGAGAGGGTCAGGTCTTCTACGTGCACAACCGCGTGCGCGACATCGAGCAGCAGGCGGCCCGCATCCGCGAGCTCGTGCCCGAGGCCCGGGTCGCGATCGCACACGGGCAGATGGACGAGGGCAGCCTCGAGAAGGTCGTCATGGAGTTCTGGGAGGGCGAGTACGACGTCCTCGTCTGCACGACGATCATCGAGTCCGGCATCGACATGCCGACGGTCAACACGCTGGTGGTGGAGCGCGCCGACCTGCTGGGCCTGGGGCAGCTGCACCAGCTGCGCGGCCGAGTCGGACGCGCCGGTCAGCGGGCCTACGCCTACCTGTTCTTCCCGCAGGACCGGCAGCTCTCCGAAGAGGCCTACGAGCGACTCAAGACGATCGGCGAGGCCACCGAGCTGGGCTCCGGCTTCCGCATCGCGATGCGCGACCTCGAGATCCGCGGCGCCGGCAACCTGTTGGGCACCGGTCAGTCCGGCCACGTCGCGGCCGTCGGCTACGACCTGTACGTCCAGATGGTCAACGAGGCCATCGCCCAGCTGAACGGCGAACCCGTCGAGGAACCCGAGGAGATCACCCTCGAGCTGCCGATGCCCGCGTTCCTGCCACCCGACTACGTCGAGCGCGAGGACGTCCGCCTCGATGCGTACCGCCGCCTGGCGGCGGTGCGATCGTCGGCCGACGTCGACGACATCGAGAGCGAATGGGTCGACCGCTTCGGCCCGATCCCCGAGCCTGCAGCGGCGCTGATCCAGGTCGCGCACCTGCGCGCCGAGTGCGTGCGGGCGGGGGTCACCGACGTGACCGTCACCAAGAACCCGGCCCTGTCCGGCGGCGGGCTGGTGGCCAGCATCTCGCCGGTCACGCTCCCGCAGTCCAAGCAGATGCGCCTCGAACGGCTCTACAAGGGGTCGACCTACCGCGACGGCGACCGCGAGCTGCGCCTGAAGGTCGCCGGCGGTCCGGGTGTCGCGCAGGACATCGCCGCCGCGCTCAAGGAGCTCGTGCCGGACCCGGCGCCCCTGCCGGCTTGAGACGGCCCGCCTGTAGGACGGCCCGACTGAGACAGCCCTCTCGAGACGGCCCGCCTGGCCGCCCGCCGGACCGCTCCCTGAGACGGCCCCGAACCCCACGGTCGACAGGTTCTGCCCGGCGGTTCGGCCCGATCTAGCATCCGGGGCCATGCGCACGTCGCTCGACCTCCGTCCCACCCGCTCGCTGGCGCTCCGTGCCGTCCGCTCGCTCGCGCTCCGTCCTGCCCGCTCGCTCGCGCTCGTCGGCGTCCTCGGCGTCGCCGCGACGGGTTGCGGCGTCACCGCCGACACCATGGCTGCCACCGTCGGCGACCGCACGATCAGCATCGACGACGTCGATGCGGTGGTCGAGGAGCAGGCGATCGTGGGACCGGCGGCGACCGAGGTCGACGAGAGCCGCCAGCCGGGGGACCAGGCCCGCACCGCCCTCATGTACGAGATCCAGCGGGTCGCGTGGATCGAGGAGGCCGAGCGCTGGGGCGTCGAGCCGACCGCCGACCACGTCACCCAGGCCGAGCAGCAGCTCGAGGCGCAGCTCGCCGGGGTGCAGCTGAGCGACGAGATCCGCGAGGGTGCGATCGAGTCCGCCGCCGCCCAGAACGCGCTGCTCGACCGCTTCGCCGAGATCGACCCGAGCGACGATGCCGACCTCCGCCTGGTCTACGAGGGCGCCCCGTCGCGCTGGCGCTCGTGGTGCCTCACCGTGGTCGGCACCTCGACCGATCAGGCGGACCGCGTCGAGTCGCTGCTCGACGACGGCGTCGCGCTCGACCAGGTCGCCGACCGTGTCGAGGACACCGAGCTGCTCGCCACCCCGGACCAGTGCTTCGTCGGCAGCGAGCTGCCCGTCGAGCTCGAGACCGCCGCCCGCGAGGCGAACGGCACGGCGCGCCCCGAGCCGGTGACGACCGACCTGGGTGGCGGTCAGAGCGTCATGTACTTCTTCGAGGTCGAGCGAGCCTCGACGTCGAGCTTCGAGGATGCACGCGACGAGGTCGCCTTCGTCGCCCAGAATCTGCGCCAGGCCGTCGAGCAGCTCCGTCTGCTGAGCACGCTGGGAGCGGACGCCTCCGAAGAGGACATCCAGCAGGCCCAGGCCGCCCAGCAGGAGGGCGTCGACGTCCTCCTCGGCTGGATGGGCGAGCGCATGCGCTCCGCCGAGGTCAACCCCCGCTACGGCACCGGTGTCGTGCAGGCGCCCGAGCAGCTCGGCGGCGGGTTCGTGGTCGAGGCGCCTCCCGCGCCGCTGCAGCCGGCAGGTGCGATCGAGGACGAGCTCGGCGCCCTCGGCGGCGAGCCCACCGACCCCGCCGCCGTCACCGGCGGCTGAGATGGCAGGCGGCGTGATCCACGTCGTCGGGCTCGGCCCCGCCGGACCCGACCTGGTCACCGCCGGCACGCTCGACGTCATCGCGTCGACGCCGCACCGCTTCCTGCGCACCGACTGGCACCCGGCCGCGTCGGTCGTGCCTGACGCCGTCACGTTCGACCACCTGTACGACACCGCCGACACCTTCGACGAGGTGTACCGGAGCATCGTCGACGAGCTCGCCGCCGCGGCCGAGGCCGCGGCGGCATCGGGAGCATCGGTGCTCTACGCCGTGCCGGGCAGCCCGGTCGTCGCGGAGCACACCGTCGAGCTGCTGCTGGTCGACCCGCGGGTCGACGTCGTCGTGCACCCGGCGCTGTCGTTCCTCGACCTGACCTGGGTGCGACTCGGCATCGACCCGGCGGAGCTCGGGGTGCGGGTCGTCGACGGGCACCGCTACGACTCCGAGGGCGCGGGGGAGCGCGGCCCGCTGCTCGTCGCCCAGTGCAGCGATCGCAACGTGCTGTCCGACATCAAGCTCAGCGTCGAGGACCCCGGCGACGCGACCGTGACGATCCTGCAGCGCCTCGGCCTGGACGACGAGGTGCTGCTCGAGGTGCCGTGGTCCGAGATGGACCGCTCGGTCGAGCCCGACCACCTGACCTCGCTGTGGATCCCGTCGGTGCCGCCGTCGGCCGCTGCGCGGGTCGGCCGCCTCGATGCGGTCATGCACCGGTTGCGCGACGAGGACCCCTGGAAGGCCGAGCAGACGCACGACTCGCTGAAGAAGTACCTGCTCGAGGAGTCCTACGAGGTGCTCGAGGCGATCGACGCCTACGACCCCGACAGCGGCGACGGCGCCGACGAGCTGTGCGGCGAGCTCGGCGACCTGCTCTACCAGGTGGTGTTCCACTCGGCGATCGCCGAGGAAGCCGGATGGTTCTCGCTCGGCGACGTCGCCGATGCGATCCACGACAAGCTGGTCCGGCGTCACGGGCACGTGTTCGACCCCGAACGCAGCGACGGCCCGACGCCGTCGGTCGACGACCTGGTAT
>JAEWED010000113.1 GCA_023389745.1 Actinomycetes bacterium | reverse complement strand
CCCTCGTCCTCGGGCGCCTCGGTCGTGGTCGGCGGCAGGGTCGACACGGTGACGATCGGCTGGCGGTCCGAGTAGCGGCTCGTCTGCTTCGGATACCAGTCCGGCAGGATCGCGATCGAGGTGGTCGTGGTGTCCTCGACCGCCTGCGACGTCGTGGTCGCCTCGCTGGTCGACGTCGTGGTCTCCACGGTGTCGGCCGGCGGCTCGGCAGCGTCGTCACCTCCGAGCAGCGCGCCGATGCCCAGGACGACGAGCGCAGCCACGGTGATCACCACGGCGACCAGGTAGCGGATCTGCACGGTGCCCATCGCTCAGGCCACACCGAGCGAGTAGAAGGCATCGGCACGGCGGGTCGTCGCACGTGCGACCTCGTCGACGGCTCGTCCCTGCAACGCCGCCACCTCGGCACCGACGAAGCCGACCAACGCGGGCCGGTTCCGGCGACCCCGGTAGGGCACGGGCGTCAGGTACGGCGAGTCGGTCTCGACCATGAGCGACTCGAGCGGCGCCAGCGTCACCGCTTCGCGCAGCTCCGTCGCCGAGGGGAACGTGACGATCCCGCTGATCGACATCAGGGCACCGAGCTCGACGGCACGTTCGCCCTCGTCGGGGCCACCGGTGAAGCAGTGGAACACGGTGCGCCGGGGGGTGCCCTCGGACGCCAGGATCGCGAACGTGTCGTCCCAGGCCGAACGGGTGTGGATCACCAGCGGCAGGTCGAGCTCGTGGGCCATCGCGATCTGCTCGGCGAACACTGCCCGCTGGGTCTCGCGAGGAGAGTGGTCGTAGTGGTAGTCGAGCCCGCACTCCCCGATCGCCACCAGGTCACGCCCGCCACGAGCGGCGTCGACCACGTCGCGCAGGGCCGCGGTGCCCTCGACGGCATCGTGGGGGTGCACACCCGCGGTCGCGAAGACCCGGTCGTCCGAGGCGGCGACCTCGAGGCAGGCGGCCGAGCTCGCCGCGTCGGTGCCGACGGTGATCATGGCGATCACGCCGGCGTCGGCGGCTGCGTCGACGACTGCCTGCGAACCGTCGTCGGCGGGCTGCAGGTGGGCCGGGGTGATGTGGCAGTGGTTGTCGATCCACGGCCCCGGAGGGGCCTCATCTGGGAGCCCCGGGGGGGTCGCGGGTTGCCCGTTCGACGCGTCGCTCACCGCAGACACGGTACCGGCGACGGTCAGACGTCGAGCAACACGGCGCCGTTGCAGCCGCCACACGTCGAGCAGCACCGGCGCAGCGTCGAGCAGATCAGACGTCGAGCAACACGGCGCCGTTGCAGCAGCCACACGTCGAGCAGCACCGGCGCAGCGTCGAGCAGATCAGACGTCGAGCAGCACGGCGCCGTTGCAGCCGAGGGAGAACGTGCGGACGACGGCGGCGGCGTCCTCGGCGTCGAAGGTCACGGTGCGGCCCTCGACGAGCGTCAGCACCACGGCGTCACCCCAGCTGAGCACGGCGCTCACGGGCACGTCGCCGAGCACCGGCGGTGCGACCAGGACGACGGTGACGTCCGGGTCGAAGCGGTCGAGCACGCCGAGCGGCACGGTCGCGTCCTTCGCTGCGCGGCGGCGACCCGCCGAGACGAAGCGCAGCTCTCCCCCGCCTCGCGACATCGAGCGCCGCATCCGCCGCGGCAGCAGCAGCGGGTTCACACGTCGCACCACCGAGGCGATGTCGATCGACGAGGTGACCACGTCGGCCAGGCCCTTGCGGCCCAGTCCGCCGAGGCGGGCGCTCAGTCGCGGACGGTCGAGCTGGGCGTCGACGAGCACCACCCGTCGCCCCTCGGCGACGAGCTCGGCCGACAGTCCCAGGGCGAGCGAACCCGCCGACGCGTCGTGGCGCGGCGAGGTGACGACGTAGCGCTTCGGACCGTCGGGTTCGTCGAGGTGCTCGCAGTGCTCGAGCGCCATCGCGGAGATCTGGGCGAACTGGCCGCTCGACACCGTGCGACGCCGCCGCGTCCGCCCGATGTGGGTCCACAACGGCACGCCGAGCACGGCGTCGAAGTCGTCGTCGTTGTTCACCCTGGGTCGGCGCTGCTGGGTGAGCGCGGCGCCCGCCGCGATGAGCGCCCCGGTCGACACCCCGATGAAGATCAGCCAGATCGCACGCGGCGGCACTTCTTCGACCTCGTCGGCGCGGCCGATGTCGAGGAAGTAGTCGCCGCTGTAGAAGCGCTGCTCACCCGGGACGATCGGGCGCATCTCGTTGGCGGTCTGCGCGCGGGCGAGCTCATGGGTCTGCTCGTACAGCGCGTTCATCGCCGGCAGCAGCTGCGGCAGCACGGCCTCGGCGTTCGCCCGGTCGGTGTCGGTGTACTTCAACTCGACGTACGCGCCCATCTCGGGTCGGGTGACCGACATCCGTGACCGGATCTCCGGCACGGTCAGATCGACGCCCGACAGCTCCTTGAGCTTGGCCGCGTAGGCGGCGGAGATGGCCGTGGTCAGCACGCCCTGCAGGCGTTCGCGGTCGACCATGATCACGTCGCGACCCTCGGGGCCGTCGAGCTCGGGCACGAACACCCCGGCGACCGCTTCGTACTTCGTCGGCAGCGAACCGCCGACGACGCCCATGCACAGACCGCCGATCAACGCGCCGACGAGGATCCAGGTCCGGAACCGCCTCGAGACACGCAGGTCCCAGCGCGCCAGGCGCACCGACGGCGGCGCGGGGAACCCGGGCACCGTCGCCGCGGCCTCCGGTTCGCCCTGTCGCGCCACGGGCGTCGAACCCGGCGTCGGTGCGGGGACCAGCTCCTTGGTCGCTGGTGTGCCGGCGAGCCCGGTCCAGCGGGCGCTCCACGACGGGACCTGCAGCGCGGCGGCGACGCCGATGAGCGACCACGACAGCTTGTTGTTCAGCAGCGGCAGGAAGAACGAGCCGGAGAGCACCGGCAGCATCATCACGAACAGGATGGTCGAGAGCTCCCGGTCCTCCTTCCAGCGAGGGGTGAGCAGGCTCCACAGGGTGATGATGAACACCGAGACGAAGATCGCCAGACCGATCAGGCCGAGGTCGCCGGTGACGTCGAGCCAGGTGTTGTGGGCGGACACCTCGGTCCGGGTGTCCATCAGCCACTTCGAGCCCGGCGTGGTGAGCAGGTTCGGCACGATGTAGGTCTTGATCTGCCCGAAGCCGTACCCGGTGAGGGGACGTTGCTTGATGAGCTCGATCGTCACGTTCCACAGGTCGAGCCGCCCCGCACCACGGTCGGAGAAGCCACGCTGGAGGTTCGCCGGGTTGGCCACGAAGCCGACGAGGAACGCCAGGGCGCCCATGATCATCGCCGTGATCGACACGCCGACGCGCCGGGCGGCGTCGAGGCCCGGCCGGGTGATCATCGTGGCGACGATCGCGATCGACCCGCCGATCAGGCCCGAGCGGCTGCCCGCCCCCGCGGCGCCGGCGAGCACGAACAGCAGCGCCAGCGTGTAGAGCCACTTGGTGCGGGCGTCGGTGGCCTGTCGTCGGAAGTAGACCGTCAGCGGGATCATCGCCGCCTGGAGCAGACCGAAGAAGTTGGGGTCGCCACCGAAGCCGACGGAGCGCGTGCCGAGGAAGAGCGCGAGGATGCCCGCGGCGGAGCCGAAGAGCCCGCCGACCCAGAACGCGCGGAGGTATCGCTGCACCATCTCCGGGGTGTCGAGCAGCATGCCGGAGATGCAGAAGTAGGCGACACCCAGGCCGAACACGCACAGGTTGAGGAACCACGCGGACGACGACGGCGACCAGGCGCCGGTGAAGACCGCCCAGACCGTGAGGGCCCACACGGGGATCCAGTGCTTCGGCGGGATCGCCGGTGGACGCCAGCCCGACAGCAGCTTGTAGATGAGGACCGCAGCACCGATCGCGGCCACGATGCGGCCCATGCGGACCGGGCCCTGGCCGACGCCGTCGAAGTGGATCAGGAACGCGGCGATCTCGGCGAACACCAGGCCCTTGCGCTGCACCCACACCGCGATGCCGCCGAGGACGACCATGCCGACGACGACGAGGGCTCCCCACCCGGTGCCGACCGCGATCACGAGGACCGGCAGCAACGCCAGTCCGCACAGCGCCATCAGTGCTGGTCCCGCCCAACCCGGACGGTTCCGTCGCGGAGTGGGACGCTCAATCGTCTGCAACCGATTCCCCACGGGTCGACGCGCCGTGCGACGCGAAACGATCAGGGTACCGGCGCTCCCGCAGATGCAACAGTGCAGCTGCACCAGACTGGGTGTGTGACCGAGCAGTTCTCCGACGCCGACCCGTACCTGTCCGCCGCGACGACCGCCTCGGAGCTGCTCGAGCGACTCGGCCCGCACCGAGTGGCGGTGGTGCTGGGCAGCGGCTGGGCACCGGTCGCCGAGCTCCTCGGGCCGATCCAGGCGTCGCTGCCCACCGCGGTGTTCAGCGGGATCCCCGCACCGACGGTGCCCGGCCACCACGGCACGTTCCACTCGGTCCTCGCCGAGGGAGCCGACGGGCCGGTGCCGGTCCTCGTCGTGGCGGGGCGGTCCCACCTCTACGAGGGCCACCCGGTCGCCACGGTCGTGCACCCCGTTCGGGCCGCCGTGCTGGCCGGGTGCTCGACGGTGGTGCTCACCAACGCGGCCGGCTCGCTGCGCCCCGATGTCGGACCCGGTACGCCCGTGCTGATCTCGGACCACCTGAACCTGACTGGCTCGAACCCGATGTGCGGCCCGCCGCCCCCACCCGGCATGCCCGGCCGCTTCGTGGACCTCACCGACCTGTACAGCGCCCGCCGCCGCGACGCGATCCGTGCCCAGGCGCACCGGTCCGGGGTGACGGAGCTCGCCGAGGGTGTCTACGCCGGGCTGCTCGGCGCCAGCTTCGAGACCCCCGCCGAGATCCGGATGCTGGCGACCCTGGGCGCCGACCTGGTCGGCATGTCGACCGTGCTCGAGGCGATCGCTGCACGCCACCTCGGCGCCGAGGTCGTCGGCGTGTCGCTCGTGACGAACCTCGCTGCGGGCCTGCAGGCGACGGTGGACCACGAGGAGGTCCTGAGCGCGGGGTCCGATGCCGCCGGCCCCTTGGGTGAGGTGCTCCGCGCGGTCCTCGCCACGTCGTGAGCGCTCCCTCGTCCGGCACCGGCGGGCGTCTCACGTTCGGCACCGCCGGACGTCTCACGTTCGGCACCGCCGGGATCCGCGGACCGTTGGGTCCCGGCCCGGGCCACATGAACCGTGAGGTCGTGCGCGCCACGGTGACCGGCGTCGTCGCGCAGCTCCGCGCCGAGCACGGTGCCGACGCCGCGCTCGTCGTGGTCGTCGGGCGCGATGCACGCCACGGCTCGTCGGACCTCGCGGACGAGGCGGTCGCGACGCTGCTCGACCACGACGTCCGGGTCGCCCGCTTCGGCGGCGTCGTGCCCACCCCGCTGGTCGCGCACGCCGTGCGACACCTCGGCGCAGCCGCGGGGCTCATGATCACCGCGTCGCACAACCCGGCCTCGGACAACGGCATGAAGGTGTACTGGTCCGACGGCGCCCAGATCGTGGCCCCGCTGGACGCGGCGATCGAGGCCCGGATCAGCGCCGGCGAGGTCCCGCCCTCGTCCGCCCGTGCCGGGACGCCTGGCGAGGCTCCACCGGCTGCGATCGACCTGGGCACCGTCCCCCTCGGCGGACCGACCATCGACGCCTACGTGCGTGAGGTCGTCGGCGCACGACGACCGGCCGGCACCGACGCACCGCGTTCGGAGCGTGAGGGGCTGACCACGGTGTACACCGCACTGCACGGCGTCGGTGCCGACCTCTTCGAGCGGGTCGCCCGCGACGCCGGCATCGTGACCCGAGCGGTCCGCGCCCAGCGCGACCCCGACCCCGACTTCCCCACCGTCACCTCGCCGAACCCGGAGGAGCCGGGTGTGCTCGACGCGCTGTTCGCCGAGGCGGAGCGGCACCACGCAGCGCTCGCGCTCGCGCTGGATCCCGACGCGGACCGCCTGGCGGTGGGCGTCCCCACCGACCGCGGCTGGCGCCAGCTGACCGGCGACGAGACCGGGGCACTGCTCGCCCACCACCTGCTCCGGGTCACCGACGGTTTGCCCGACCGGTTCGTCGCGTCGACCGTGGTGTCGTCACGGCTCGTCGCCCGCATGTGCGCCGCCAGCGGCGTGCGCCACGTCGAGACCCTGACCGGCTTCAAGTGGCTCTCACGCCCCGGGCTCGCCCACCCGGCGTGGCACCAGGTGCTGCTCTACGAGGAGGCCCTCGGCTACGCCGTCGGACCGCAGGACCGCGACAAGGACGGGATCGCCGCGGCCTGCTGCGTCGTCGACGCCGTCACCGCGCTGCGCGACCGCGGGCTCACCGTCGACGCGCTGCTCGACGACCTGGCCCTGCGCCACGGAGCGTTCGTCACCCGCAACGGATCGGTGCGCCTCGATGCAGGTGCCGCCCCGGCGCCCACAGCCGTGCCCGCCTCGCTCGGCGGAGTGGAGGTCGTGCACGACGACCGCCCGGCGCCCGACGTGCACCGCTGGCTGCTCGCCGACGACACCCGGGTGATCGTCCGACCGTCGGGCACCGAGCCGAAGCTGAAGTACTACTGCGAGGCGGTGGTGCCGGTGGACGACGGCGACGTCACCGCGGCACGCGCGCTGGCGGAGCGTCGGCTGGACGCGGTGCTCGACGACCTCGGACCGGTCCTCGCTCGCTGATCCGG
>JAEWED010000082.1 GCA_023389745.1 Actinomycetes bacterium | reverse complement strand
GCGCTACGCCGGCTACGTGGCCGTGGGCGTGGCGAACCTGATGGTGCTGCTCGACCCCGAAGTCATCGTGATCGGCGGCGGCGTGAGCCGCCACGGCGCGCTGCTGCTGGAGCTGATCACCCGGGAGCTCGACGAGTGCTACCCCTCTGCGGTGAACGGTCGTTCGTCGCGGATCCTCGTCGCACCCGACGGCCCCGACGCGGGCGCCATCGGCGCTGCGGTGCTCGGGGCGCAGCGTCTGGCGTCACACGAAAGCGTTGCGGGACCCGGGGGACCGGGGGAGTAGTTTCGGAGGATGGAGTTCCGCCGCATCACCGAGTTGCCGCCGTACGTCTTCACGATCATCGACAGCCTGAAGGTGGCCGCTCGGCGCGAGGGTGCCGACATCATCGACCTCGGTTTCGGCAACCCGGATCTGCCGTCCCCCACGGTGGCGGTCGACAAGCTCTGCGAGGCCGCGCACAACGAGCGCAACCACCGGTACTCGTCGTCGCGGGGCCTGCCGAAACTGCGTGAGGCGGCGGCCAGCTACTACCAGCACCGCTTCGGCGTCGAGATCGACCCCGAGACCGAGGTCATCTCGACCATCGGCGCCAAAGAGGGCTTCAGCCACCTCATGTGGGTGCTGCTCGAGAAGGGCGACGTCGCCCTGGTGCCCTCGCCCAGCTACCCGATCCACATCTTCGGCCCGCTCTTCGCCGGCGCGAACGTCCGTGAGATCCCGCTCGGCACCGGCGACGAGTTCTTCGAGAACATGGTCGAGCAGTGGGAGTACTCCCACCCCAAGCCGCGTGTCATCGTGCTGTCGTTCCCGCACAACCCGACGACGACCTGCGTCGATCTGGCCTTCATGCAGCGGGTCGTCGACTTCGCCCGCGAGAAGCAGGTCATCCTGGTGCACGACAACGCGTACGCCGACCTGGGCTTCGACG
Source organism: Actinomycetes bacterium (assembly GCA_023389745.1). Taxonomy (GTDB): domain Bacteria; phylum Actinomycetota; class Acidimicrobiia; order Acidimicrobiales; family Microtrichaceae; genus JAFAFN01. The sequence goes on along the minus strand of JAEWED010000082.1, from coordinate 22,539 downwards.
GCTACCGGCCGCCGTCGATCCTGCAGGCCGAGGGCGCGAAGGAGGTGGCCGTCGAGCTCTACTCGATGACCAAGTCCTTCTCGATGGCCGGCTGGCGCATGGCGTTCCTGCTCGGCAACCCCGAGGTCATCGCGGCGCTCCAGAAGCTCAAGTCGTACCTCGACTACGGCACGTTCCAGCCGATCCAGATCGCTGCCACCGTCACCCTCAACGAGGTCCAGGACTTCCCGGTCGAGGTGAACGAGATCTACCAGTCCCGACGTGACGCGCTGTGTGCCGGGCTGTCGCGCATCGGCTGGGAGATCGAGCCCCCGATGGGCACGATGTTCGCCTGGGCGCCGATCCCCGAGCCCTACCGCGAGATGGGCTCGGTCGAGTTCTGCTCGTTCCTGGTGAAGGAAGCCGGCGTCGCACTGTCACCCGGCGTGGGCTTCGGCCCCGGCGGCGAGGGCAACGTCCGGTTCGCGCTCATCGAGAACGAGCAGCGCATCAACCAGGCCACCCGCAGCCTCAAGCGGGCGCTCACCAAGCTCGGCTGAGCAGCTCCCCGCAGCGCGGCTGGGCTCAGCTCTTGCGTGAGGTGACGCCGAGGCCTTCCATGCAGAAGTCGACGACCATGTCGGCGACGACCTCGGGGTCGCCGCCGCGGCCGTCGATGTAGACGTTCGTCAGCTGGTTCGACACGCCGAGGATCGCGAGCGCCAGCGACTCCGGATCGCGGTCGGGGATGAGCCCCTCGACGATCGCCTCCTTGATGTACACGACCGCATCGGCGACCAGCGTCGCCTGCCCGGCGCGCATCGCGCCCTTGAACGTCGACTCGGTGCGGGCGAACTCGAACAGTCGACGCAGGTCGTTGTGCTCGGCCAACCAGGCGACTCCGGCGCGGATGCCGAGCTCGACCTGACGGACCGGGTCGTCGACATCCGCGATGGCCCGTTGCTGTCGTCGACGCATGTCCTTCTGCGCCGTGCGGAGGATCTCGATGAAGAGCTCCTCCTTCGAGGAGAAGTACCAGTAGAAGACGCCCTTGCCGACGCCGAGGCCGTCGACGATGTCGGCGACCGAGGTCGAGTGGTAGCCGTCGCGGGCGAAGCGCGCCGAGGCGAACTCGAGCAGCTGCGCCCTGCGTTCCTTGCCCCGTGGCGTGAGTCGTCGTGACATCGGGGTGACGATACCAAAGGATCTTGACCGACCGGTCAAGTCGGCACGACGGTCCGCTGGCCTGGCGTCCTTCACCGACAGGAAACAACCCCGACACGTGCGGTCACTACGCTGCGTGGGTGCCCGCTTACATCATCCGTGTCTGGCTTCCTGACCGTCCCGGTGCCCTGGGCGCCGTCGCGAGCCGGGTCGGCGCGGTCCGCGCCGACGTGATCGGGATCGACATCATCGAGCGTGGAGCAGGCCGAGCGGTCGACGAGCTCGTCATCGACCTGCCCGACGGCGAGCTGGTCGACCTGCTGCTCGCAGAGATCGGCGAGGTCGAGGGCGTCGACGTCGAGAACATCCGACCGCTGTCGGGACCTCCGCCGGACCCCGCCGTCACCGCTCTTCGCATCGCCCGGTCGGTCCGCCAGGCGGGCGACGGTGTCGAGGGCTTCGAGGCGCTCGTCGGCGGTGCGCTCGCCCTGCTCGGCGCCGACTGGGTCGCCCTGGTCGACCCGACGGGCTCGCGCATCGTGTGCGCCGCGGGCGAGGACGTGCCCTCCGAGGGCTGGCTGTGCGCCTTCGTCCTTGGAGCGACGGCGGATGAGAGCTCGCTCGAGTTGGGCGAGCTGGCCGTTGCGAAGCTGCCCGACTCAGGGCTGGCGCTGGTCGTGTCACGTGCCCATTCACCACTGCGCGGACGGGAGCAGGACGTGCTCGAAGGGCTCGCCGCGCTCATCTGAGCGCTCCCGTCGCCAGTTCCCCCGTCGCCAGCGTCAGCGGCGCTGCAGACCCTGCTGCCGACAGACCCTGCTCACCTACAGACCCTGCTGCCTACAGACCCTGCTCACAGACCCCGGGCCAGTCGGTGGATCTCCTTGCGGAGGCGCTTCTCGCTCACGGGGACGCGAGTGCGCAGCTGCTGGGCGAAGGAGCTGACGCGGAACTCCTCGAGGGCCCACGCGAGCGCTTCCAGGTCCGGGCTCGGTGACACGGTCCGTGCGAGGTCCTCGTACTCGTCCTCGAGTCGCCGACAGCGGTCCATGAGCTCGGCGTCCCGGCGGGGGTTGTCGGGCGCCTTGGCGAGGCGCCACTCGACGGCGCGCAGGTAGCGCCGGACGTCGTCGAGGCGGGCGTACCCCACACCGGTCAGGAAACCCGGGTACACGAGTCGGTCGACGTGCTGGCGGGCATCGGCGACCGCCGGCGCGAGCGGCGCGGCGACGAGCTGGTCGAGGGTGCGGCGGATCCCAGTGTGCAGGGCGATGAGCGCGGTCGCCGCGTCGGTGACGGCGACGAGGGTCTCGTGGAACTCGTCGCGCACGGCGGCGACGAGGCGGTCGAAGCCCGTCGCCTCCCAGGCCGGTCCACCGGCCCGGGCGATCAGGTGGTCGAGTGCGCAGCTGATGATGTCCTGGTACCAGTCGACCTTCGGCTGCACCGGGCTCTGCGCCATCGCCGTCTTCGTGCGGTCGTCGAGCAGCGAGTCGACCTGTCGCGCCGGTGCGGGCAGGGCCAGGCGCACCAGGCGCCGGGTGCCCACCCACATCGTGGCCGCCTGCTCCTCGGCGCTGGTGCACGCCACGATCGCCGCGGCGTCGCCGTCATCCGCGAGTGCCGGATAGGCCGTGACGAGTCGGCCGTCGACGACCGACTCGATGCGGCGGGGCAGCTCGCCGAAGGACCAGCTGCGCAGTCCACGCTGCTCGAGACCGGTGTCGACGCTCGCCGCGATCGCGGCGGATTCGGCGTGCACCTGTGCGGCGAGCGCCCGGAGGTCCTTGCCCCGGGCGAGCTCCCGGCCGTCGATGCCGACGACCCGGAACGACGGCCGGAGGTGCGGGGGCAGCGCGCCCTGGTCGAACGCGTCGACGCGCAGGGGCACGGTGATGCGCCGGTTCAGCGCACGGCGCACGCTCTCGACCACCGAGCCGTCGTCGGGGGTGAGCTCCGCGCTGATGGCGGCGACCGTGTCGGGCACGGGCACGAACAGCTTCCGGAGCTGCTTGGGAAGGGTCCGGATGAGGGCCTCGACGAGCTCGTCGCGGAACCCGGGCACGTTCCAGTCGAACGTCGTCGGGTCGAGCTGGCCGACGAGCCCGGCATCGATCGTGATCGTGGCGCCGTCGGCGTCGCTCGTCGGGTCGAACTCGTAGCTGACGGGCAGCTCGTGGGTGCCGACTCGCCAGACCTCGGGGAAGGCGTGCGGGTCGACCAGGTCGTCCGCGTCGTGCGCCAGCAGGTCGTCGAGTCGGAAGTCCAGGAGCGTGCCGTTGGTGCGCCGCTCGACCTTCCACCACCGGTTGAACTCGGCGCCGCTGGTCACGTCCGCGGGCAGGCGCCGGTCGTAGAAGTCGAAGATCGCGCGGTGCTCGATGAGCAGGTCGCTGCGGCGAGCACGGGCCTCGAGGCGTTCGGCCTCGGCGGCGACGACGGCGTTGCGGCCCATGAACTTGTGGTGCGTGTCCCACTCGCCCTCGACGAGGGCGTGGTGGATGAACAGGTCGCGCGCCGTCTCGGGGTCGACGCGGGCGAGCGGCACACGGCGACCGGCGACGACGGTCAGCCCGTAGACGGTCACCCGCTCCTGTGTCATGGCGGCACCGCGCGCCGGGTCCCACCAGGGCTCGCCGTAGCTGTACTTGGCGAGGTGCTCGCCGAGCCGCTCGACCCACGCCGGATCGATCCGGGTCACGGTGCGGGCCCACAGCCGGTTCGTCTCGACCAGCTCGCCGGCCATCACCCACGTCGGCGGGTTCTTGGCGAGCACCGAGCCGGCGGCGATCGTGAAGCGGGCCTGCCGGGCGCCGAGGTACTCCTGGTTGGGTCGGCGGTCTCGCCGATCTCGGCCGTCGCGTGACCCGTCGCCGGCTCTGCGTCGGCCCTTGTCGGGGCTGTCCTTCATCCCGACGTGCGACAGCAGGCCGCTCAGCAGCGACAGGTGGATGATGTCCGGCTCGGCCTCGGTGGTGTTCGGGGCGAAGCCGAGCTGCTTGGCGGACCGGCGGAGCTGCTCGTAGACGTCCTGCCACTCGCGGATGCGGTTGACGTTGAGGAACTCGGCGCGGCACATCTTGCGGAACTGGTTCGAGCTGCGCTCCCGACGCTGCTCGCGCAGGTGGTTCCACAGGTTGAGGTAGGTGAGGAAGTCGCTGTCGGGGTGCTTGAAGCGGGCGTGGAGCTGGTCGGCCTGGGTCCTGTGGTCGAAGGGGCGCTCCCGAGGGTCCTGGATCGACATGCCCGCCGCGATCACCATCACCTCGTGCAGGCAGCCGTTGGTGCCGGCCTCGATGACCATGCGACCCAGGCGGGGATCGACGGGCATGCGGACGAGGCGGCGGCCGAGGGTCGTGAGCCACTTCCGGGTGCCGTAGCGATCGGGGTCGACGGCGCCGAGCTCCTCGAGCAGTGCGATGCCGTCGCGGATGTTCCGGTCGGCGGGTGGATCCACGAACGGGAACGAGGCCACGTCGCCGAGCCCGAGGTTGGCCATCTGGAGGATCACCGAGGCGAGGTTGGTCCGACGGATCTCGGGCTCGGTGAACTCGGGGCGGGTGTCGAAGTCCTCCTGGTCGTAGAGCCGGATCGCGATGCCGGGCCCGACGCGTCCGCAGCGACCCGCCCGCTGGTTGGCCGAGGCCTGGGAGATGTCCTCGATCGGCAGCCGCTGCACCTTGGTGCGGGCCGAGTAGCGGGAGATGCGGGCCGTGCCGGGGTCGACCACGGAGCGGATGCCGGGCACGGTGAGCGACGTCTCGGCGACGTTGGTGGCCAACACGATGCGGCGCCCGGAGTGGCGCTCGAACACGCGGTGCTGCTCGGCCGCCGACAGTCGGGCGAACAGCGGGAACACCTCGGTGTCGGGCAGCGACAGCTCGTCGAGGGCAGCGGCGGCGTCGCGGATCTCGCGTTCACCCGAGCAGAACACGAGGACGTCGCCGTCGATCTCGCGGCGCAGCTCCTCGACGGCGTCGCAGATGCCCTCGACCATGTCCTTGGGGCCGTCGGGGTCGTCGAGGCGCCGGTAGCGGACCTCGACGGGGTAGGTGCGGCCCTCGACCTCGATGATCGGTGCGTCGTCGAAGTGCTCGCTGAAGCGGGCGGTGTCGATCGTGGCCGAGGTGATGATCAGCTTCAGGTCGGGGCGGCGGGGGAGGAGCTGGCGCAGGTAGCCGAGCAGGAAGTCGATGTTGAGGGACCGCTCGTGCGCCTCGTCGACGATGATCGTGTCGTATTTCGTCAGGTCCCGGTCTCGCTGGATCTCCGCGAGCAGGATGCCGTCGGTCATCACCTTGATGCGGGTGTCGCTGCCGACCTCGTCGTTGAAGCGGACCTTGTAGCCGACGTCCTGGCCGACCTCGGAGCCGAGCTCCTCGGCGACGCGCTCGGCGATCGAGCGGGCCGCAATGCGTCGGGGTTGGGTGTGGCCGATCCAACCGCCCCGGCCGGTCGTGTCGTCCTTGCGACCCCGTCCGGCTTCGAGGCACAGCTTGGGGAGCTGGGTGCTCTTGCCGGAGCCGGTCTCACCGGCGACGACCAGCACCTGGTGCGCGCGGATCGCCGCGACGAGGTCGTCACGGCGTTCGCTGATCGGGAGATCAGGCGGGTAGGTGAGGGGCGGTTCCACGGCGGACCGAGGCTAGGGCGGGTGGTGCGGACCTCCGTGACGGGTTTCTGTGCATGCCGCCACAGCAGGAAGCGTCAGTCGTGGCTCCAGTCGCGGGACCGTTCCACCGCTCGGTCCTCATGAAGCGTCAGTCGTGGCTCCAGTCGCGGGACCGTTCCACCGCTCGGAGCCACTGCGAGTAGGTGACGTCGCGCTGGGCGACGCCCTCGGGATCGGGCTCGACGCGGGCGTCGTGGGCCCAGAGCTCGCCGACCTCGTCCGCGGTCGACCACAGACCCACACCCAGCCCCGCCAGGTACGCCGCGCCGAGCGCGGTGGTCTCGGCGACGGCCGAGCGTGCGACCGGCACGGTCAGCTGGTCGGCCTGCAGCCGCAGCAGCAGCGGCATGGCCGCGGCACCGCCGTCGACGCGCAGCTCGGCGATGGGCCGACCCGCGCTGGCCGACATCTGATCCACCACGTCACGGGTCTGGAACGCCATCGACTCGACCACCGCACGGGCCAGGTGCGCACGGCCGACGCCTCGGGTGATGCCCATGATCGTGCCCCGGGCGTACGGGTCCCAGTAGGGCGAGCCGAGACCGGTGAAGGCGGGCACGATCACCATGCCGCCGCTGTCCTCGACGGACTCGGCGAGCGGTCCGACCTCGGCCGCGTTCTCGATCAGGTCGAGCCCGTCGCGCAGCCACTGCACGGCGGCACCGGTGACGAAGATGGCGCCCTCGAGCGCGTAGTGCGTGACCGGCTCGTCGCCGCCGGCGCCGAGCACACGGCCCGGCACGCTCCACGCCACGGTGCTCAGCAGGCCCTCGGTCGGCTCGGGCAGCTCCTCGCCGATGTTCATCAGCACGAACGAACCCGTGCCGTAGGTGTTCTTCGCCATGCCCGGACGGGTGCAGGCCTGCCCGAACAACGCGGCCTGCTGGTCACCCGCGATGCCGGCGATCGGGATGCCGGCGCCGATGCCGCAGCCATCGACGGTCACCCCCACCGGTCCCGAGGACGGCACGACGTCGGCCAACGCCGAACGGGGCACGCCGAACAGCTCGCACAGCTCGTCGGACCACTGCCCGGTGCGGATGTCGAACAGCATCGTGCGGCTGGCGTTCGACGGGTCCGTCACGTGCGAGGCGCCGCCGGTCAGGTTCCAGATCAGCCACGAGTCGACGGTGCCGAGCAGCAGGTCGTCGTCGACCTGCACACCGCCCTCTCGCAGCAGCCACTCCATCTTCGTCGCCGAGAAGTACGGGTCGAGCACCAGACCCGTCGCCGAGCGCACCAGCGGCAGGTGGCCGGCCGCTGCCAGCTCGTCGCAACGCTCCGCCGTGCGACGGTCCTGCCAGACGATCGCCCGGTGCCGCGGGACGCCGGTGCGGCGATCCCACGCGACGACCGTCTCGCGCTGGTCGGTGATGCCGACCGCGGCGACGGGTCGGCCCAACTCCGTGACGAGCTCGCCGAGCACCGTGCACGTCACGTCCCAGATCTCGGTCGCGTCGTGCTCCACCCAACCGGGCCGCGGGAAGTGCTGGGTGAACTCCCGGTAGCTGCGCCCGATCGGACGACCCGTCGTGTCCACTGCGAACGCCCGGACCCCGGTCGTGCCGGCGTCGATGGCGATGACGATCTCAGAACCCGCTGCAGCCTGCGACATGGGGGGACAATGTACGCAGTGTGAACCTCGCCGCGATGCCTCCCGCTGACGTCGCTGCTCCCCTTAACATCCGGCGATGCGCATCGGCATCCTCACCTCTGGCGGCGACTGCTCCGGGCTCAACGCGGTGATCCGCGCGGTGGTCCGCAAGACCGAGCGGGTCCACCACGGCTCGATCATCGGCTTCAAGGACGCCTGGCGGGGTGTGCTCGAGGACGACTGGGAGCCCCTCGACGTCGAACGGTGCCGCGGCATCCTCCCCCGGGGCGGCACGATCCTCGGCACCTCACGCATCCAGCCCTACCAGTTCGACGACGGCGTCGACCGGGTGCGTGAAGCGGTCGAGCGCCATCGCCTCGACGGCTTCGTGGTCATCGGGGGCAACGGGTCGCTGCGCGCGGCTCGCGACCTGCAGGCCGACGGGATCCCGTGCATCGGGGTGCCGAAGACCATCGACAACGACATCGGTTCGACCGAGCTGTGCTTCGGCTTCGACACCGCGGTGCACGTCGCCAGCGCGGCGATCGACCGCCTGCACACGACCGCCGAGGCACACGACCGGGTCATGGTCGTCGAGGTGATGGGCCGCGACACCGGGCACATCGCGGTGCGCGCCGGCATCGCCGGTGGTGCGGCGCTGACGCTCATCCCCGAGGTGCCCTTCGACATCGGCGAGGTCTGCGAGGCGCTGACCCGCCGCCACGCATCGGGCAGCTTCGCGTCGATCGTCGTCGTCGCCGAGGGCGCCCTGCCCGTCGAGGGCACCCTCGAGATGCCCAGCTACGAGGTCGACCGGTTCGGCCACGAGCGCCTCGGCGGCATCGGTCAGGTCATCGCGTCCGAGATCGAGGGACGAACGGGGCTCGAGACCCGCGTGACCACCCTGGGGTACGTGCAGCGCGGCGGCACTCCGACGGCGTTCGACCGCGTGCTCGCCAGTCGCTACGGCATCGCCGCGTCCGATGCAGCGGCGGCGGGCGCCTGGGGTTCGATGGTGGCGTTGCAGGCCGACCGGATCGTGCACGTGCCGCTCGGCGACGCCGTCGACGCGACGAAGACCGTCGATATCGACTTCTACGACGAGGTCGCCCGCCCCTTCTTCGCCTCGTGAGCGGCGCGTCGCACGGCGCCGCTCAGGCGCACTGCTGGTCGAGCTCGTTGCGTCGCTCGGAGAGGACCTCGAGCGAGTCGTAGGGCAGCTCCGCAGCACCTGCGTCGTCGACGGTCGCGAGCAGCGAGCGGAAGTCGCAGGCGTCGACGACGGTGCGGTCACCGCGAGTGGGGCTGCTCACCGTGATCTGCTCGCCGTCGACCTCGAAGGTCACGTCGTCGACGTGGGAGACCTGTGTCGCCGTCAGCACGAGCTGGCCGATGGCCTGCTGGCGTGAGCGGCCCACGACGTTGTCGAACGCCTCGGACAGGTTGATCCGGAGCACCCCGTCGCGCCGGTCCATGTCGATCAGCTCGGTGCCCGCGGGGATCGAGGTGCTGAGACCGGCCCACGCGACCGTGCCGTCGGGCGGCTGCAGCAGGGCCTGGACCGTCGACTCGAGCCCGCGGTCCGACACTTCCTCGATGACCGGCAGCAGCGTGCCCTCGCGCACGTAGTACAGGACGACCTCGGCCCGCCCGCTCTCGGGCAGCGACGACGTGGTGGTCGTGCTGGGCTCGGTCCGCACCGGTCGGGGAGCGCCGTCGACGTCCACGCCGCAGGCGGCGACCAGGAGCGGCCCCAGGACCAGGAGCGCCGCGAGCAACGCCGCCGGCCGCCGGGTGGTCACGTCCGGTCCCCGGGGCCGTCGATGCGGATCGCCGGCAGCTCGCCGGTCAGCGCGAACGACTCGGCCTCTTGCCGGGTGACCGCCGCCAGGTCGTCGAGCTGCAGCTCGTCGGCGCCGTCCTCGCCCGGCTCGTTGAGCGGCAGCTCCAGCACGAACCGCGAGCCCTGACCGCCGTCGTGGCGGTCCTCGACCCAGACCCTGCCGCCCTGGAGCCGTGCGTGCTCCGCCGCGAGCGCCAGGCCGAGCCCGACGCCGAGGTCGGTGCCGCGCGCCCCTCCCTGGTCGCCGCGGTTGAAGCGGTCGAAGATGCGGGTGCGCTCCGCTTCGGGAACTCCCGAGCCGGCGTCCTCGACCGCGATCTCGACCATCGGGCCCTGGAGCGACGGTGCGTCGGCCCTGCCGTCGGTGGCGCCGTCGGGTCGACCGTCGGAGCGTTCGACGAACACCGCGGTGGCGCCATCCGCGTACTTGCTGGCGTTGTCGAGGAAGTTCGCGAGGATCCGCATGAGGCGTCGCTTGTCGCACGAGATGACGACGTCCGCGAGCTCCGGATCGGACTCCACGGGCACGTCGCCGTCGGCGACGATGCGCACCGCGGCCTCGACGGTCGGCACGAGCGCGACGGAGTCCAGCTCGAGTCGCACCGCGCCGGCGTCGAACCGGGAGATCTCGAGCAGGTCCTCGACGAGCTGGGTGAAGCGGCGCATGTCGAGGCTCAGCAGGTCGAGGGCCTGACTCGACCGCTCCGAGAGCTCGCCGCGGTTGTTGAGCAGGACCTCGATCGACGCGTTGAGGGTGGTGAGCGGGGAGCGGAGCTCGTGGCTGACGTCGCTCGCGAAGCGGGCGTCGCGGTCGATGCGCTCCTGCAACGCCGAGACCATCTCGTTGAAGTTGGCGACGAGCGGCGCCAGGTCGATGTCGGAGGCGTAGTCGTCGTAGTCGATCCGGGTGTCGAGCTGCCCGAGCGCCACGGACTCCGCCGCCTCGCCGATGCGACGCAGCGGCTGCAGGGCGTAGCGGCTCGCCCAGAACCCGAGGGCCATCGCCACGATCGTGGCGAGTGCGGTGGCGACGAGCAGCGTCAGGCTGAGCGACCGGATCGCGGTGTCGATGTCCTCGAGGGAGTTGACCTCGAAGTACGACGCGTCGGTGTCGGGCACCGCCACGCCGACCGCCAGCAGCGGTTGGCCGTCGGAGTGGAACCGCATGATCGAGTTCTGGCGGTCCTCGACGACGCGGTCGCGGAGCTCCTGGGGCAGGACGTCGACGCCGAACTTCGAGTTGACGCTCACGGTGACCGGCTCTGTCGAACCGCCGCCGACGATGAGCGACGGGATGCCGCCGTCGGGCAACGACGACAGCAGCGTCTGCAGGTCGGCGGCGGCGCCGTCGATGTCCCGTCGGACGGTCTCGGAGTTCGCGAGCGCCTGGCGCGACAGCGAGTCCTCACGGGTGTCGAGCAGGGTGCTGCGCGCCACGGTGATCGTGGTGACCGACAGCACCACCGACAGCAGCAGCCCGACGAGGGCGACCGCAAGGGTGATGCGGCCGCGCAGGCCGATCTGGAAGCCGCTGAGGAGGGTGCCGGTGGATGCGGAACGCCGCCGCCACGGCAGCTTCACGGCTGCAGCTTGTAGCCCAGGCCGCGCACGGTGACCACGTGGCGCGGGTTGGCGGGGTCGATCTCGACCTTGGTGCGCAGGCGCCGGACGTGCACGTCGACGAGGCGCCCGTCGCCGAACACGCCGTGCCCCCAGACCTTCTCGAGCAGGTCCTCGCGCGAGAACACCTTGCCGGGGTTGTTGGCGAGCTCGACCAGCAGCCGGAACTCGGTCTTGGTCAGGTGGATCTGGTCGCCGTCTCGGGTGACCAGCCCCTCCTGGGGCACGATCTCGAGCTCACCGAAGCGCAGCCGCGGGTTGCCGGGCTGGCTCGGGCGTGCACGACGCAGCAGCGCTCGGATCCGGGCGGACAGCTCCTTGGGCTGCAGCGGCTTGGTCATGTAGTCATCCGCGCCGGCTTCGAGCCCGGCGACCACGTCGTGGGTGTCGGCACGGGCGGTGACCATGATGATCGGCACGTCGCTCGATCGTCGGATCGAGCGGCAGACCTCGAATCCGTCGATGCCCGGCAACATGATGTCGATCAGGACGACCTCGGTCGGTGCTCGGTCGAAGCTCACGATCGCGTCCTCGCCGGTCTCGGCCTCTTCGACCTGCCAGCCCTCGTCCTCGAGCGCGAGCTTGACCGATCCACGGATGCGATGGTCGTCCTCGACGTACAGAATGCGTGTTCCCACGGGCAACATCATTGTGCAGATGTCCGGTGCGGGTGTACCTCGTCGGCCGCACGCGGCCGATCGGGCGGCAGGGTGTCGGTCCGACGGTGGCTCCGAGCGTCGGTCGCTCGGAGCGACCGTCGCTCAGAGCGACGAGGAGCCCAGTTCGGCGAGCAGCGACTGCAGCTCGTCGAACAGCGCAGGGTGCGCCACGAGCACCGACTCGGGACGGACCGGGCCGCCGTCGAGCGAGCCGAGCCGGGCGCCGGCCTCTTCGGCGACGAGCGCGCCCGCGGCCAGGTCCCAGCGGGCCAGGCCGACCTCGTAGTAGGCGTCCACCCGTCCGGCTGCGACCGAGCAGAGGTCGAGTGCGGCCGCACCCATGCGGCGGATGTCACGGATCTGCGGCAGCAGCCGTCCGACCAGCGCACCCTGGCGGCCACGTCGTGCGGAGTCGTACGCGAACCCGGTCGCGATCAGCGCCTCGGGCAGGACCGGCGCCGGTCCCATCCGGAGCTGTCGGTCGTCGCACCACGCGCCGCCGCCGCGGGTCGCGGTGTAGGTCCGGGAGTGGGTCGGATCCGCGACGACCGCGGCGACGGTGACGTCGTCGATGGTCGCGGCGATCGACACGTTGTAGCCCGGGTGGTCGTAGACGTAGTTGGTCGTGCCGTCGATCGGGTCGACGTACCAGGTGACCGCGCCGGGGGCGTCGGCGGGCACCTGTGCGGCGCCGCCCTCTTCACCGATGACGACGTCGTCGGGACGCTCCTCGGCGAGGATCGAGCGGATGAGCGCCTCGGAGGCGGTGTCCATCTCGGTGACCAGATCGGTGGCGGTGGACTTGGCGTCGATGGCGAAGGTCGCCGGCCGACGGTCGTGGATCAGCTCGACCGCCTCGTCCGCGGCGCGGACCGCGACCGCGAGCAGCTGCTCGTAGAGGCCATCGGTCGACGCGGGTCGCTGCGCCGCCGGATCGGTGCTCGACATGTCAGCTCCTGCCCGGTCCGCGGCGCCGGCGTGCGGCGTCGGGGTCCTGCTCCCGGATCGTCGCCCATTCACCGAAGGCCCGCAGGGTCAACACCGCCACGACGGCGACCCCGCCGGCGCCGATGAGCACCGAGAACAGCGTCACGGCGCCCATCGCCGCTCCCTCGAACCCGCCGAGATCGGCGAACGCGTACCCGATGAGCCCTCCGGCCGCGGCGCCGATGAAGATCGACACGAACGCCAGGACCCGGGCGAGCACCGACGGCAGCTGGGACTCGGGATCGGTTGCGGTCGGGCGAGGGCTGCGGGGGGTCGACACAGGGGCGATGTTACGGGTCGACGGGCGCTGCCCCGAAGTTCAAGCGACCGCAGCGGGGTGCCGATCATCGACTCAGAACCATTTTCTCCAGGAGCACGCACCCCCCATGCAGACCCGCGACCTTCCCGCTGAACTCCTCCTCCCGCCGAAGCGCCTCGGCGCGCTGCTCGCCGAGGCTCGGGTCGACGGCGGCTACAGCCTGACCGAGGCCGCCGACGCGCTCGGCGACACCTGGAGCCCCCTGACGCTGCTCGAGGTCGAGACCGGGCGTCGCCCCGTGATGGACCCCGACGTGACGGCGCTGACCGAGCTCTACGGCATCCCCACGACCACGCTGATCCCCGAGCGCTCGCACCTGGTCGTCGACCTGACCGAGGGCACCCTGGCGGCGGGGGACCGCACCGTGCGCTTCGAATCGAGCACCGTCGAGCGCCAGGAGGTGCTCGCGCAGTACCTCGCGATGGTCTATTCGATGCGAGACGTGCGCCCCGGCAGGGTGGTCCCGCTGCGCGAGCCCGACCTCGAGATCCTCGAGGGCGTGCTGGGTGTGCCGCGTCGCAACATCGAGTCCGAGCTCCGCTCGCTGATGATGTCGCCCGACGGTCCCGTGGCCCACCGCATGGGGCGCCTCCGTGGTCGTGTGCTCATCCCGATCATCGGCGTCGTCGTCGCCGTGACCGCGGCGGGCACGCTGCTGCTGGTGAGCGGCGACAGCGACGCCTCGGAGGTCACCACGACGGGCGACACCGAGGCGGTCCAGCCGTCGACCGGTGCCGAGCAGGACGCGGACGTGCCCGCATCGACAGAGGTCGAGATCGGCGATGCCGTCGTCCAGGAGCGCCTGCCCGACGGCACCCCCGGTCCGGTCGTCACCCGGGACTGACTCCTGGTCAGTTTCTTATTCGGGGCAGGGTTCCGGGCCGGGCGGGCGGACTATGGTCGCCGACCATGTCCCGCACTCTGCACTCCCGTTCCACGACCGCTGGTTCCCTGGTGCTGCGGACCGTGGTCGTCTCGGTCGCCCTCGTGCTGCTCGCGTCCTGCGGCAGCAGTGGCGAGTCCGCCTCGTCCGACGGCGAGTCGAAGCTGACGGTGCCCGACTCCGAGTGGGTCGACGAGACCGGCAAGGGCAGCATCACGATCACCGTCAAGGACAACACCTTCACCCCCAAGTACGTGAAGGTCTCCTCGGGCACGAAGATCGTCTTCGACAACAAGGGGCGGACGCCGCACAACGTGATCCCGTCGATCGACGACCAGTTCGAGGCGATCCCGGTCGACGACCTGCAGCCGGCCGAGCAGGCCACCCTGGTGCTCGACGATCCGGGTGAGTACCCGTACTACTGCTCGCTGCACGGCACGAAGACCAAGGGCATGATCGGCGGCATCACCGTCGTCGACTGACGGCGACGATCGTGAGTGGGCCGTCGCGTGCCCGGGACCCGTCAGGGTCCGTCGATGGCGACCGCTCGTGAGAAGCCCCGGTGGGCCGAGCCCACGACCCGGACGGTCGTACCGGGCTTGGCCGCCTCGACGATCTTGCCGTCGGCGAGGGCGATCACCACGTGGCCCGGGTACCAGAGCACGTCACCGGGCTGCACGTGGGGCATCGGCACCGACCACCTCGGACCGCCCGGCGTGACGATCGTCGACGACAGGTTCGCCCCGATGTCGACACCCGCCGAGTGGTAGGCCTGCCACACCAGGCCGGAGCAGTCGTAGGCGTGCGGGCCGAAGCGGCCGACGCTGCCGTAGGGCACACCCACCTGCGACAGGGCGAACTTGATCGCCCGGGCGGCGGTGTCGCTGCGTGCGGCCTCGGCGGAACGCTGGCACAGGTCGAAGTTCGGTCCCGCCGGACAGCCGATGCCGTTGCGATGGCCGGTCAGCGGGTCGCCGACGGGCGGGGGAGGCGGCGGCTCGCACGCAGCGGCGATGACGGCGACCGAGCAGAGCAGCAGTGCTCCCACATGGCGGACGGAGCCGACGGCGCGGCGACGGACGGACGAGCTCTGTGAGAACACCGCATCGACGGTAACGACGGCGGTGCCGCGCTCCTCGCTGGTGCCCGGTGCAACCTGATGGACAGGACCGCAGCAGCGCTGCTCAGCCCGAGAAGAGCTCAGCCCGAGAAGAGCTCAGCCCGAGAAGAGGGGGTCCTCGGCTCGGTTGGACGCCAGGCCGCAGACCGCGTCGCGGTGCAGGCACGACTCGACCTCTCGTTCGAGTTGCGCCTGGTCCCACGCGTTGAAGAAGTCCGAGTGCAGGCCGTGGACCGATCCCGACGACAGGGTCAGGTCGTGCTCGGTGCCGGTGATCGGATAGGTGATCGCGAACGTGAGCTGGGGCACGTGCACCGGGTGGCTCGCCGGACAGGCGCCCTCGACGCTGTTCGCCATGTGGGAGCGGTGGTCGACGCTGTCGAGGTCGGAGCCGTTCCAGCAGTCGGGGAAGGTGATCACGCCGCGCAGCGGTGACGTCGGTGGGCAGTTCGGGGGTGACGCGTGGTGCGTGGTCGACACCCCGCACGTCCAGCCCGCCAGGTCGGTGGACTGCGCGGTGGTGGCCGTCATGTCACCCGCGACGACCTTCAGCCCGGCGGGGTACGCACGGACCTGCGACGGCTCGACTCCGGGCGCGACCCGGTAGTAGGCGGTCGAGGTCTTCGGTGTCACGGCGACGCCGTGGTCGAGCAGCGCGGGCGCCCAGTACGACGCCGTGTCGTGCTGCATCTGACAGGTGGTCCCACCCTCGAGCAGCGTGGCGAGCGTCGAGTGTGCGTCCGTGCTCGTGTTGCCGAAGAAGTCGTGCAGGTGCGAGCGGCCGGGGTAGCCGGCGTGCACGATCGGATCGTCGGGCGACGAGTGGCTGTGCTCGCAGTCGGTGACGAACTGGGCGGCACGTCCCTGCGGTCCGGTGTGGCGCGTGGGAGGTGCGTCCGCCGGGACGCCGTCGACCCCGTGGGCGGCGGGCGACGCCCCCGCCGACGGCGCGGACCAGCTGGCATCGCTGGTGCACGACGAGGCACCCGCGACGACGCACAGCGCCATCGCGAGCACCACGGCGCGCCGGACCCCGGCTCCGCGCATCAGGTGGCCGGACGCTCCGGCACGGTGATCGCCGCGACGTCGACCTTCGGCGGCACGTCGGTGGCCGGCCGGGGCGGCGCCGTCTCGGCGTCGGGCATGTTCTCCTGCGGGCCGGGCTCGGGCGTCGTCTTGTAGATGTCGGCCGGCGGCTTCTCGGCCGGGTCGCCGAGCAGGCCGAGCAGGTCGAGCACGTTGGCGTTCCAGTCGCCGCTGCCGGTGCCGTCGCAGGGGGCGAGCTGCTCGATCGACGCGGGCATGCTCGAGGCGAAGGTGTTGCCCGAGAAGCAGTTGCCGAGCTGCTCGGTCGTCACGCCCTTGCCGTCCAGGTCGACGGTGCCGACCGCGATGTCGGCGACCTTGGAACCCTCGACGACGTTGTCGATGATGCGGTTCTCGAACGGGTGCCAGATCACCACGCAGCCCTCGAGCAGTCCGTCGACCGCCACGCAGTCCTCGGCGGGGATCTCGGGCACGGGCTCGTCGTGGGTCTCGGAGCAGGGGGTCTCCCACTCCGACATCTCGGGCGCCAGGTCGGCGGCGGTCTCCTCGGGGTAGGGCACGAGCCCGATGCCGGTGCGGTCGTGGTTCAGGACCAGGTTCCGCTCCACGGTGTTGCGCACGCTGCCGGCGACGAGGATGCCGTTGCCCTGCGCGAGCAGCGACACGGTGATGCCGGGGATGTCGGTCCGGTTGTTGTCGTGCACCAGGTTGCCGACGATCGTGTTGTCGCGACCTGGGTAGCAGAGCTCGTAGCTGCCGCTGTTGGGCACGATGCCGGCCCGGTTGTGGCGGAACGTCGAGTTGACGATGAGCAGGTTGCCGCCGGAGTTGGTGCCCGAGTAGCCGAGGCCGTTGTACTCCGACACGACGTTGTCGAGGATGGAGTCACACGGGTAGCACTCGCCGATGTAGAAGCCGGCGTCGGGGCTGCCGGAACCGAGCGAGTTGTCGAGCTGGCCCTTGACCGAGTCGAAGGCGTAGATGCCATAGTCGCCGTTGCGGTAGGCGGTCAGGTACGAACCGCGGTAGCCGGTGACCCCGCTCCAGAAGAAGCCGTTGCTCGTGTAGTTGCGGGCGGTGATGTTCTCGATCGCGACGCCGTCGGTCTCGAGCACGCGGAAGCCGTTCTCGAGCTCGAACTCGCCGTCGACGATGACCTCGTTGCGGTCGGTGCCTCGGATGGTCAGGTTCTCGGTCCCGACCTCGACGGCCTCGTTGTACACGCCGGGGCCGATCAGCACGAGGTCGCCCGGCTCGGCGGCGTCGACCGCGGCCTGGATCGTGTCGTGGTCCTCGGGGACCCGGATCGTCGAGTAGCTCTCGCCGCCGTCGCCTCCGGTGGAGGTCTCGGGATCGTCGTCGGAGCAGGCGCTCGCGACGATCGCCATCGCCGCCATGAGCACCAACGCCAGTCGCACGCGTCTCGTCCGCATCGTTCGTCCCTTTCGTCCCCCGGTCGTGACTCGAAGTCACCGTATGGGACCGATCATGCCCCAGATCGGCGCCCGAGGGACGAATCGACCCGGGGGCGTCTCCGTCGTGCAGCGCGTCGTCGCGCCCGGCAGACTCCGGGGATCCGGCGCGCTCCCGAGCCCGCACCGGGGGAGGCATCGTGGAGTTCGACGAGGATGCACGACTCGACACCGGACAGATCCAGGACCGGCGCCGCGCCGGCGGATCGGGGGGCGGGGGCCTCGGCGGCGGGCTGGGCGGCCTGCCAGGCGGCAAGATCGGCCTGGGAGCAGGCGGCGGCATCGTCGGTCTGGTCGTGGTGGTGCTCGTCGTGCTGCTCGGCGGGGGCGGCGGAACCGGGACGGACCTGTCCGGCATGTTCGCCGGCGAGGGCCAGCAGTACGACGCCCGCGCCGAGGAGTGGTCCCAGGACCTCGCCCAGGAGTGCCGCACCGGCGCGGACGCGAACGAGCGTGAGGACTGCCGGATCGTGGGCGTGGTCAACAGCGTGCAGTCCTACTGGACCGATGCGTTCACCGAGTCACGGCTGAGCTACGAACCGGCCGACACCCAGCTCTTCTCCGGATCGACCACCTCGGGCTGCGGTCCGGCGAGCTCGTCGACGGGCCCCTTCTACTGTCCGGCCGACTCGACGGTCTACATGGACCTGTCGTTCTTCGAGGTGCTGACCCGGCCGCCGTTCAACGCCGAGGGCGGTCCGTTCGCTCAGGCCTACGTGATCGCTCACGAGTACGGCCACCACGTCCAGAACCTGCTCGGGCAGCGGGGCGGGACGAGCCCGGGCGCCGACTCGGCGTCGGTGCGCCTGGAGCTGCAGGCGGACTGCTACGCCGGCGTCTGGGCGTCGAACGCGGTGGCGACCGGCTTCATCGTCGAGCTCACCGACGACGACATCGACGTCGGTCTCGACGCCGCAGCGGCGGTCGGCGACGACCGCATCCAGGAAGGCACCCGGGGTCGGGCCGATCCGGAGTCCTTCACCCACGGCACCTCGGCGCAGCGCCAGGAGTGGTTCAGGACCGGGTACCGCACGGGCGACCCGTCGCGCTGCGACACCTTCAGCGGCGGGATCTGAGCCGCTCCAGCTGGCAGCATCACTCCGGCCACGGCTGTCGACGGCGGGAACCGAGCTGCTCCAGCTGGCAGACTCCGAGCATGCGCGACTGGGTCGTGGGCGGAGCCGTGATCGAACGACGGGCGCTCGTCGGAGCGGGTGCGCTCGCGCCCGGCGCCGTGGATCCGGGCGGCGCGGCGCTCGACGGCGAACCCGACGGCGTCCTGCTCGTCGAGAACGTCCGCCACAACGGCACCTCGGACTGGACGCCTCCCGGTGGGGTCATCGACCCCGGCGAGGACCTGCTCGTCGGGCTCACGCGGGAGGTCCGTGAGGAGACGGGTCTCGAGGTGATCCGCTGGGCGGGTCCGCTCTACGAGATCCGGGCCGAGGCACCCGACCTGGGGTGGCGGCTGCGGGTCGAGGTGCACCTGGCCGCCGAGGTCGACGGCGACCTCTCGATCGGCGCGGACCCCGACGGGATCGTCGTCGCGGCGGACTGGGTGGGCGCGGCGTCGTGCGAGGACCGGCTGGGCACCTCGCACCCGTGGGTTCGTGAACCGCTGCTCGAGTGGATGCTCGAACGCTTCGAGGCGACCCGCGAGTTCCGCTACGAGGTGCTCGGAACCGCGGTGAGCGACGTCCGGGTCACCCGGCTGTGAGCGACCGTCCTCCGACGGTCCGACAGATCCTGCACGTCGACATGGACGCGTTCTACGCGTCCGTCGAGCTGCTGCGCCGACCCGAGCTGCGGGGGCTGCCGGTCGTCGTCGGTGGGCCGGGCGCCCGTGGTGTCGTCGCCGCGGCGTCCTACGAGGCGCGCTCGTACGGCATCCACTCGGCCATGCCGTCGGTGCGGGCCCGGCGGTTGTGTCCCGACGCGGTGTTCCTCGCGGGTGACCACGCCCACTACCAGTCGGTCTCGGCGCGGCTCATGGAGATCTTCCGGTCGCTCACCCCGCTCGTCGAACCGCTGTCGCTCGACGAGGCGTTCCTGGACGTGTCGGGCACCCAGCGGTTGCTCGGGCCGGCGCCCGAGGTCGCCGCGTGGCTGCGGACACGGGTGCGTGACGAAGAGGGGCTCTCGTGCTCGATCGGGGTCGCGACGAACAAGTTCCTCGCCAAGCTCGCCACCAACTCGGCCAAACCACGGGCGAGTCGCCGCGGACCGATCGAGGGGCCCGGCGTGCACGTGGTGGCCCCCGGCGACGAGCTGTCGTTCCTGCACCCGCTGCCCGTGAGCGCCTTGTGGGGTGTGGGGCCGGCGACGCTGGCCAAGCTCGAGCGCTTCGGGGTGGTGACGGTGGGGGACCTGGCCCAGCTGCCGCTCGACACGCTCAGCCGTGCGCTCGGCCAGGGGGCCGGCGCCCACCTGCACGCGCTCGCCTGGGGGCGCGACAGCCGTCCGGTGGTCGCCGACCAGGAGCCGAAGTCGATCAGCCACGAGGAGACCTTCGCCGTCGACCTGGTGTCGATGGACGCGCTGCGCTCCGAGGTGCTCCGTCTGAGCGAGGCGGTCGCGTCGCGGCTGCGCCACCACGGGTACCGCGGCAGGACGATCCAGCTCAAGGTCCGCTACCGGGACTTCTCGACCGTCACCCGGTCACGGACCCTCGACCACTCGACCGACCGGGGCACCGACGTGATGGACGCGGCATGGTCGATGTTGGTGCGCCTTCCGGTCGAGCGCGGCGTGCGCCTGGTCGGCGTCGGTGTGGCGAACCTCGGCAAGGACGCCCCGGAGCAGCAGACCCTGTTCGACGTCGGTCCCGACGACGTGGCCGCTGCCGAGTCGTGGGACGCGGCGAACGAGGCGGTCGACGCCATCCGCTCCCGGTTCGGCAGCGCGTTGATCAAGCCGGCTCGCCTGGTCGGGTCCGACCGCCGACCCGGCGACCAGCAGTGGGGCCCGTCGGACCCCTCGCCGGAGCTGTCGATGGAACGGTCGAACGGCGACGACGACCCGGTGGATGGTCACAGATGACGCGAGAAATTCAGCGCTCGACGAGCGACCGGCGTGTCGGCCCGATAGCGTGTGGGATCATTCCCTTCACCGGACATCGCGGTCGTGCGGGTCACGGCCGCAGCATCGAGGGGGTAGTGGCTCATGCCGCTCTCTGAGGACGAACAGAGGATTCTGGGAGAGATCGAGGCGAACCTGCGCGCGAGCGATCCCGACCTCGCACGGCAGGTCGGTTCGACCACCGTGTACACCGAGTCGCTGCGTCGATTGAAGTGGGGCGTCGCCGGCTTCGTGGTGGCGCTCGTCGCCTCGATCCTCCTGCTGAGCGTGAACTACCTGTTGGCCTTCGTCGCGTTCCTCGGTCTGGTCGCGGCGACGCTGTTCATCGAGAACAACGCCCGCCGCCTGGGTCGTGCCGGCATGAACGAGGCCACCCAGGCCATGCGAGGCGGCGGCCTGAAGGACTACTTCAACAACGCCGGGTCCAAGGCGCGCGAGAAGCTGCGCCGTCCCGACGAGGAGTAGCCGCCCCAGACGACTCGGTCGCCGGAGCTGCCGACTCGGTCGTCGGAGCTGCCGACTCGGTCGTCGGAGCTGCCGACTCAGTCGCCGGAGCTGCCGGAGCGACCGACGAGGGCAGCGACACGCTGTCCACGGGTGGTCGTCTGCTTGACGTACTCGCCGACGGCGGTCGCCGCCCGCTCCGCACGTGCGGCATCCTCGGCCGAGGCGCCCCCTGACGCGTAGCGGCGCTCGGTCTCGATCGCTGCCAGCTCGCCGAGCAGGTCGCGCTGCACCCGTTCGGCGACCCGCGACGCGAACTCCGTGGGGGTCTCGTGGCGGGCCGGCTGCAGGTCGAGCGGCTGGATCATGCGCACCGCGTCCGCCCACGCGTCGGCGACCTGGACGTCGTGGCGGTGGCTGCCGTGGCGGTGCCGGTGTCGGCGTCGCAGGACCCGTGCCACGTACCAGGCGGCGGCGCCGATGAGCACCACCACGACGACGACCAGCGGCCACGCCGCTGCGCCGCCGGTCGCGTCGTCGGCCGCTGCTGGCTCCGGTGCGTCGCGGGTGGCATCGAGCTCGGGTCCGGCGGTGGTCGGCGGCGCCGGCTCGGTCGAGGGGGTCGGCACCACCGACGTGGTGGTGGCCGCCTGCTCGGGCGGCGGTGCCGCCTGCTCGGGCACGACGCCGGTGTGCTGCTCCGCCTGCGGGTCGCCGCGCTGCGGGGTCGGTTCGAAGGGCACCCATCCGATCCCGGCGAAGTGGACCTCGGGCCAGGCGTGAGCGTGGCGACCGCGGACGACGAACTCGAGTGCGCCCGACGCGTCGGTGGTCGCATCGCCGGGTGTGAAGCCGACCGCCACCCGGCTCGGCAGGCCGAGCTCGCGGGCGAGCAGGGCGAAGGCCGAGGAGAACTGCTGGCAGAACCCGCGCCGCTCATCGAGGAACGCGGCCAGCGAGTCCGAGCGGTCGGAGTAGTCGGCGTCCTCGTCGTAGTCGAACTCGCTCCGGAACCACGTCTGCAGCGCCAGCATCTGCTCCATCGGGCCGGCCGCGCCGGCGACGGTGTCGGCGAGCGTCGACCGCTGCTCGTCGGAGAGGTCGGGGGCGACCATGTGGATCGGATCCACGTCGTCCGCCTCGCCCGGCACCGGCTCGATCCCCGAGAAGTCCGGCACCAGCGAGTCGAGCGAGTAGGCGACGTCGCCCTCGACGCCGTCGTCGGCGAGGATGATCGACGACGACTCCTGGTTGTAGCGGACCGGGCGGTTGCCCTCGATGCGGTCCGGGGCGTAGGCGCCGGGCAGCCAGTCGCTCCGCAGCCCGGCGATCTCGTACTGCTGGCGCAGCGCCGTGGCCGGTACCTCCGGAGCGACGCTGCGGGGGAGCTGGTCGTCGGCGGGGTCGTAGCTGCCGTGCGAGACCCAGAGGTCCCCGTCGGGGCGGAACTCCTCGAGGGCGGTGAGCCGCCAGTACGACGGCTCCTCCGCCCGCACCCGGAACATGATCTGGTCGCTGCGCTCGTCGAGCAGCGATCGGATGCTGACGAACGGGCTGACGACCGTCCGTGGCCCGCTGCCCTTGCCGAGCTCGCGCAGGTCGACGACCGGTTCGGTGCCCGCGGGCAGCAGGGGGCCGGCGATCGCGCCGACCAGCAG
>JAEWED010000021.1 GCA_023389745.1 Actinomycetes bacterium | reverse complement strand
GTGCTGGTGACGGGCACCTCGGGACCGGGGGCCCACCTGCAGGGTCCGACGCAGGTGCTGGTCCCGACCGACGCCCCGGGGGTCGCGATCACCCCGATGCGCCAGGTGGATCTCACCCGCCGCTTCGACAGGGTGACCTTCGACGGAGTGCGGATCGGGGTCGACTCGCTCGTCGGCGGGCTCGGCACGGCAGGACCCGACGTGCAGCGCCAGTTGCGACGGGCGCTCGTGGTGGCGGCGGCCGAGTCGGTCGGAGCGATGCAGACCGCCTTCGACATGACCCTCGAGTGGACCCGTGACCGCTACTCGTTCGGGCGGCCGCTGGCCGCGTACCAGGCGATCAAGCACCGCATGGCGCACATGGCGACGTGGCTCGAGGCCAGCCATGCCATCGCGGACGAGGCCGCCCGTGCGACCGCGGACGAGGCCGCCCGTGCGACCGCGGAAGAGGCCGCCCGTGCGACCGCGGACGAGGCTGCCCGTGCGACCGACGGCGCTGACAAGCTGGCGAGCGCGGCCGCCGCGTACATCGGCGACCAGGGCAGCGAGCTGCTGCAGGAGTGCGTGCAGTTCCACGGCGGCATCGGGGTCACCTTCGAGCACGACCTGCACCTCTACCTGCGGCGCCACACGCTCAACCGGGCGCTCTGGGGCACGCCGGCGGAGCACCGGCGTCGCATCGCCGCGGCACTCGCCGACGAGGCCCGGCGGTCCGAGCACGCCTCGGAGGCGGGCACCGCACGCAACCCGGGACGGGCCGCATGAGCGACGAGCCGCTCGACGACTTCCGCGCCCGG
This sequence comes from Actinomycetes bacterium, assembly GCA_023389745.1. Classification (GTDB taxonomy): domain Bacteria; phylum Actinomycetota; class Acidimicrobiia; order Acidimicrobiales; family Microtrichaceae; genus JAFAFN01. The sequence continues at coordinate 13,215 of JAEWED010000021.1, read as the reverse complement.
GTCCGCCACTTCCTGCGGACCGAGGTCGGCCCGGCACGACCCAACGCAGCCGTCAGCCTGCGCCACGTGGGCACCGACGACGACGAGCGGCGCGACGTCGAGCGCGACCGCGAGCTGCAGCGCATGCTCTTCGACGCCGGGCTGGCCGGGCTCACGGTGCCGGTCGAGTACGGCGGGCAGGGGCTGAGCGTCGAGCACCAGCAGATCCTGAACCACGAGCTGTCGGGCTTCGACTTCCCTGGTCGCATCCAGGTGCCGAACATGACGCCGTGCATGGCGGTGCTGCTGGACTTCGGCACCGAGGAGCAGAAACGCCGCCACGTGCCGGCGATCCTCCGCGGTGAGGAGCTCTGGATGCAGTTCCTCTCGGAGCCCAGCGGCGGGTCCGACGTGGCGGGAGCGCTGACGACGGCGGTCCGCGATGGCGACGAGTGGATCCTGAACGGATCGAAGGTCTGGACCACGGGTGCCTGGTGGTCGAACTGGGGTCTCTGCCTGGCCCGGACCAACTGGGACGTGCCGAAGCACCGTGGCCTGTCGGTGTTCATCTTCCCGATCGACGCAGAGGGCATCGAGGTCCAACGGATCGAGATGCTCAACGGAAACATGGACTTCTGCCAGGAGTACCTGACCGACGTCCGGGTCCCCGACAGCGACCGCATCGGCGACGTCAACGACGGGTGGACGGTCGGGCTGCGGTGGATGTTCCACGAGCGCATGGCCTCGAACTCGCCGTACGTCACGCTGCCCGCGGAGCACTCGACCACGTCGGTCGACAGCCAGGCCATCCGCCGGATCGCGCTCGACGCCGGACGAGGCGACGACCCGTCGGCGCACGAGCTGGTCGGCGAGGCCGAGATGCTCGACCTGGTCGGCGACGCGCTCCGACAGCGGGTCGGTCAGGGCGTCGCCAGCGGCGCGATGTCGGACCAGGCCTCGGCGATCGCCCGGCTGTTCGGCGGGCTGAGCGTGGCGCGGCGACACACGATCGCGTTCGACCTGGCGATGAGCGCCGGCGTCGCGTGGGAGGACGACGACGGCGAGCTCGTCGGCCGCGGCGAGGACTTCCTGATGCGCCAGGCGGCATGCATCGGTGGGGGCACCATCGAGATGGCCGCCAACGTGATCAGCGAACGGGTGCTCGGCATGCCCCGCGAGCTGAGTCTGGACCGCGATCGACCGTTCCGCGACGTGCCCAGGGGGCCGAGCCAGCTCTGAGCCGCACGCCGTCGTGCACCACTTCCGGTCCCGTGCACTCGGGGCCGACAACTTCCGAGGGGGAACCATGAGAGTCGTCATCGTGGGAGCGTCGAGCGGTCTGGGGCGCTGCGTCGCCGTGGGCCTGGGGGCCGGCGGGCACGACGTGGCCCTGCTCGCCCGCCGCAAGGACCGCCTGGACGCGACGGTCGAGGAGCTGGCCGCCGGAGGCGCGACGGGCACCGCGTTGGCGATCGCCTGCGACGTCGTCGACGAGCCGGGCTGCGGCGCCGCGATCGACGAGGCCGCTGCCGGGCTGGGTGGGATCGACGCGCTGGTGTACGCGACCGGTGTCGGCGTGCTCGGCCGCCTGACCGACACCGACGCGGCCACGTGGACCTCGACGCTGCTGACGAACGTCGTCGGCGCGGCGACCGCCACCCGAGCAGCGCTCCCCCACCTGCAGGCCTCGGACGGCCGGGCGATCTACTTCTCGTCGGTGTCGGCGTCGATGACCCCGGCATGGCCCGGGCTCGGCGCGTACATCTCGAGCAAGGCCGCGCTCGACAAGATGGTCGAGGCCTGGCGGATCGAGCACCCCGAGGTCGGCTTCACCCGGCTGATCGTGGGTGACTGCGGTGGCGGCGAGGGCGACTCGGCCATCGGCTTCACGCAGGGGTGGAACATGGACCTGGCCGTCGAGATCGGTCGGACCTGGTACGAGAAGGGCTACATCGCCGGCGCGCTGCTCGACGTCCAGGACCTGGTCGACGCCGTCGAGGGTGTCATCGGCCTCGGCGCGTCCGCCGTCGTGCCCACGATGGCGGTGCTGCCCCGTGTGCCGCGGGCCGTCGGGTGACCACGCGCCTCGGTCGCGCCCAGGGGTGTCATCCGCAGCGGCGATATGTTGATGTCAGAGGTCTGCCACGAAAGTGTGGCGCCACACCACCACGGGGAGCGGCGTTGGTGCTGCGCAGCTACGACAACAGCGGGCGACGCGAGCAGGCCGAGGCCACACGGGACCGCATCGTGTCCGCCGGGGCGGATCTGCTGCGCGAGTCCTCGGTCCGGGACTGGCGCAACGTGACCGTGCGCGCCGTCGCATCACGAGCCGGGATCAGTGAGCGGACGATCTACCGCCACTTCGGCACTGAGAAGGGCCTGCGCGACGCGATCATGGAGCGCAACGAGCGTCAGGCCGGGATCGACCTGACCGCCGTCGGCGTCGACGACCTGGCGGACGTCGCGGCCCGGGTCCTGCGCTTCGTGTCGGCCTATCCCCCGACGCCCGAACCGCCGCTCGACCCGACGTTGCACGAGACCGACGCCCGTCGGCGCGCCGCGCTGCTGCGAGCGGTCGCCGAGAGCGCGCCGCACCGCTCCCACCAGGAGCACCTGCGGGCCGCGGCGACCATCGACCTGATCTGGAGCATCGACTCCTACGAGCGCCTGCTCGCCGGTTGGCAGCTGGACAGCGACGCGGCGATCGACGCGGTGCGCTGGGGCATCGAGCTCGTCGTCGGTGAGCTGACCGACCAGGCCGACCAGGGCGACGACGAGGTGCCGGGAGGTTCGTCGAGATGATGTTCGGCCTGCGCTTCGACCTGCGCCACCCCGAGTTCAGCCCGGTCACACCGAGCGAGCGCTACCAGGCGTGCGTGGACATGTGCCAGTGGGCCGACGAGCGCGGCGCGTTCTTCGTCGGCCTCAGCGAGCACCACGGGTCCTCGGACGGCTACCTGCCCGCTCCCCTGCCGCTGGCAGCGGCGATCGCGGCTCGCACCCAGCACGTGATGATCACCATCGGGGCGCTGGTCGCGCCGTTCCACGACCCGATCCGTCTGGCCGAGGACGTGGCGGTCGTCGACCTGATCAGCGGCGGTCGCCTGGCGCTGATCCTGGGCGGCGGCTACGTGCCGAGCGAGTTCGAGATGTTCGGAGTGCCGATGTCGGAGCGACCGCGCCGGGTCACCGAGGCCGTGACGACGCTGCGGGCAGCGTGGACCGGCGAGCCCTTCGAGCACCGCGATCGCACCGTCGTGGTGCGCCCGACACCGACGACAGCGACGGGGCCGATGCTGCTGCTCGGCGAACGTCCGAGGGCGCGGCGAGACGTGCGGCCAGGATCGCCGACGGCTTCGTGCCGTCGGACCTGGCGTGCTGGGAGCACTACCGCGACGAGTGCGTCGCGCTCGGGCAGCCGGACCCCGGCCCCGGCAGGGCCGAAGCGGGCGGCGAGATCGTGGTGCTCGCCGAGGATCCCGACGCCGCCTGGGACGAGCTGGGCGCCTACTTCCTCCACGAGACGAACGCCTACGGCCGTTGGCGCGACGAGTCCGGCCTGCCGTCGCCCTACACGACCACCGACGACGTCGCCGAGCTGCGCGCTGGTGACCAGTACCGGATCCTCACCCCGGAGCAGTACCGCTGCGAGCTCGAACCGCTCGGCGACGAGGCGGCGGTGATCATGCACCCGATGGTCGGCGGCATCCCGCCCGAGCTCGCCTGGCGCCACCTGCACCTGTTCGAGCAGACCTTCCTGACGTGACCGACCCGCGTCCCGACCGTGGGGCGCGACGAGCGCTGGCTTCGACGTCCCACCAGGAGGGACGCAGCGCTCCCCGAAAATACTGACCTACTAACATCGAGATCGGCGTACCCCGGGGGGTCTGGGCGCCGGGCTGAGCCGGAACGCAACGGAGGCAGACCCATGCAGATGGACGACATGATCCTCGTCAGCATCGACGACCACATGATCGAACCGCCGGACCTGTTCGAGCGGCACGTCCCGGCGAAGTGGCGGGACCAGGCGCCGAAGGTGATCCGCAACGAGAACGGCGTCGACGAGTGGCACTTCCAGGGTTCGGCCACCTCGACCCCCTTCGGCATGGCGGCGACGGTCGGATGGCCGCGTGAGGAATGGGGATTCAACCCGGGGTCCTACTCCGAGCTGCGACCTGGGTGCTTCGACGTGCACCAGCGGGTGCGCGACATGGACGCCAACGGCGTGCTCGCGTCGCTGAACTTCCCGACGATGGCCGGCTTCAGCGCCCGCACCTTCAACGAGGGCGAGGACAAGAACGTCGCGCTGATCATGATGCAGGCGTACAACGACTGGGTCATCGACGAGTGGTGCGCCGCCTATCCGGGCCGGTTCATCCCTCTGGGCATGGTGCCGAACTGGGATCCACAGCTCGCCGCCGAAGAGGTCTACCGGCTCGCGAAGAAGGGCTGCCGATCGATCAGCTTCCTCGAGACCCCGCACGTCTACGGATTGCCGAGCTTCATGTCCGGCCACTGGGACCCGATGCTGAAGGCGATCTGCGACACCAACATGGTGCTGTCGCTGCACATCGGCGCCGGGTTCGAGGTCATCCGTCGTCCGCAGGAGGCTCCGATCGACCACCTGATGGTGCTCGCGACGCAGATCGCCGCCATCACCGCGCAGGACCTGCTCTTCGGGCCGACCTTCCGGAACTTCCCGACCCTGAGGGTCGCGCTGTCCGAGGGCGGGATCGGCTGGGTGCCGTTCTACCTCGACCGCATCGATCGCCACTGGACGAACCAGTCGTGGCTGCACGACGGCACCGAGTTCGGCGGCAAGCTCCCCTCCGAGGTCTTCCGCGAGCACATCCTCGCCTGCTTCATCACCGATCCGTCGGGTCTGCTGCTCCGAGACCGGATCGGCATGGACATCATCGCCTGGGAGTGCGACTACCCCCACACCGACACCACGTGGCCCGAGTCGCCGGAGTACTCCTGGAAGGAGTTCCAGGACGCGAACTGCACCGAGGCCGAGATCCACCAGATGACCTGGCAGAACGCCTGCCGGTTCTTCGACTGGGATCCGTTCGCGCACACCGCGAAGGAGGACGCGACGGTCGGTGCGCTGCGAGCCCGGGCGGCGGACGTCGACACGACGCGCATGCCCCGCGCCGAGTGGAAGCAGCGCAACGAAGCCGCCGGAGTCGGCGTCTTCTAGACCCTCCGGCTCAACGCTGACGACCGCCGCGGACAAGCCGGACCAGTGAGCCCGGCCCGTCGAGTGCGGCCGTGAAGACAGCCGCGGCCAGCACTGCAATCACGATCCAGAGCACCGCACCCAAGAGTCCGCCATCCAGGTCCAGGCGATACATCGTGGCGACCAGGAAGATTCCGGCCACCACGGCAAGACCGAAGGCTGCGACCCACCTGACTTCGCTCCGACGCTCGCCACTCATCTGCTCAGCGTACCGAGGTGCCCAGGACACCGGTGTCGTCGGCGGCCTGTGAGAGTCGCCGCGTCAGACGGAGGTGGCCAGGTAGGCGTCTTCGATCTTGTCGAGCTGACCTGCGACCTCGTCGGTGGTCCCGGACAGCACGATGTGGCCGCGCTCCATGACGTAGACACGATCGGCGATGGTCAGCGCCTTGCGCACGTGCTGCTCGACGAGCAGCACGCCGACGCCCTTGTTGTCGGCCGCGTCACGCACCGCCTCGAGCATGCTGGCGACCACGAGCGGCGCGAGCCCGAGCGACAGCTCGTCAGCGAGCAGCACCTTGGGGTTGCGCCCGAGCGCTCTCGCCAGGGCGAGCATCTGCTGCTCGCCACCGGAGCAGAGCCCGGCCCGACGTCCCATGAGGCGCTCGAGCTGCGGGAAGTTCTCGTAGGCCGCCGACGGCGAGACACCCGCCAGCTTCAGGTTGTCGGCGACCGACATGTCCATGATCACCGAACGCTCCTCGGTGAGGAAGCCGAGGCCCTGGCGGCACCGGACGTGCATCGGTGACGTGGTGGCCTCGCCGAGGAACCTGACCTCGCCCTGCAGCGGCGTCAGCTCCCCCGCCAGGCTCAGCAGCGTCGTGGTCTTGCCCGCGCCGTTGGCGCCGAGCAGCGCGACGACCTCGCCGGCATCGACGTGCAGATCGACGTCGCGCACGACGGCCATCTTCCCGTAGCCGACCGACAGGCCGACCGCTTCGATCAGTGTCTCGCTCACGACGTCACCACCTCCGGATCGTCGCTCGGTGCCGACTCGCCCTGCTCGGCGAGGTCGACGTCGTCGTCGGAGTGCCCGAGGTAGGCGTCGCGCACCGCGTCGCTCTGGCGGATCTCGTCGGGGGTGCCGGTGGCGATGACACTGCCGAAGTCGATCACCACGATCCGGTCGCAGGTCGACATCACCAGCGGGACGTCGTGCTCGACGAGCAGCACACCCATGTTTCGCTCGTCGGCGAGTCGGCGGATGAGCCGGGCGAGCTCGGCGCTCTCGTTCTCGTCCAGTCCCGCAGCCGGCTCGTCGAGCATCGCCACGGACGGGCCCGACGCAACGGTGCGGGCGATGCCCACCAGACGACGTCGTCCGTAGGGCAGCTCCTCGGGGGTCTTGTCGAGATCCGCTTCGAGGTCGAAGCCGTGGATCGCTGCGAGTGCGGTGGTCGACAGCTCGTGTCGGCCCGGCCAGATCAAGTCGGTCAGCCACGACAGGCGTGACGCGTCGGAATCGCTGCCCGCCCGCAGGTTCTCCTCGACGCTGACGTCGTCGAAGAGCTCGAGCGACTGGAACGAACGCCGAAGCCCCAGACGGGCGCGCTTGGTGGCGCTGAGCCGGTCGACGCGTCGGTCGTCGAGGGCGATGGTGCCCTCGCTGGGCACGAAGCCGGTGACGGCATCGATCAGCGTGGTCTTGCCCGCACCGTTGGGACCGATCAGTCCGACCACCTCACCGGGACGAACCTCGAGCGAGACGTCGTGCACCGCGACCACCGAGCCGAAGCGCACGGTGAGACCAGAGATCGACAAGGTGGCTCCCGGCACCGGCTCGTCCTCGGGTGTCGGCAGCGCAGGGCGCGGTCGACGCTTCGCGACGAGTCGGAGCTTCTCCCACATGCCTCTGGGGTGGGCGAGCACGTCGGCGATGCCGTTCTGATGGACGATGAGGATCACGAACACGAGCAGCGATCCGAGGATCAGGTCCCACTGCTCGCCGAGTCCGATCCAGTCCTCGATCATCCTGGTGCCGAGGCCGCCGATGGCGTTGATGCCTGCGAAGACCGCGCCGACGACGAAGGCGAGGCCGCCGATCACGGCGTAGCCGAGGCTGTTGATCGACGAGAAGACGTTGAAGTCGGTGTAGGTGACGACCTGCCCCCTGAAGCCGACGAGGATGCCCGCGACCGCAGCCAGCCCCGCCGACACGGCGAACGCGTAGAGCTTCACGCCGAACACCGAGATGCCCAGCGAGGACGCTGCCCGCTCGTTGGTGCGCACGGCGATGAGGCGGTGACCGGTGCGCGACCGTCGGAGGTTGGCGACCAGCAGCGACAGCAGCACGAAGCACACCAGGCTCACCGCCGCCCAGGCGTGCGGGTGGTTGAACGCGTCGACCTGGAGTCCGAACAGCTCGATCGCACCGATCCTGGTGCCGCCGTCGAGCGGATCGCCCAGGTAGTTGGGGTTGGCGAAGACGACCTCGGACACCAGGAATCCAAGCCCGAGGGTGACCACCGCCAGGTTCACACCCCGTGTCCGCAACGCCGGCACCGCGACGATCAGACCGACGGGGATGGCGAGCGCCACGCCCAACAGGATGGCCAACTCGACCGGCAGGCCGGCGCGCACGAAGCGTCCGGCGATCAGCGCACCGATGCCGGCGAGGGCCCACTGCGCGAGCGAGATCTGCCCGGCGTACCCGGTCAGGACGACGATCGAGAGCACCATCACGCCGGTGGCCAGCGAGATGTAGGTGGCCTGCGCCCAGGCCGCGTCCATGACGCCGAACAGCAGCGCCGCTGCGAGGGCCGAGCCGAGCAGGACGCCGCGCACGTTGATCTGGCCGGTGCCCAGCTTGGGGAGTCGGGCGGCCACGTGAGAGCGCAGCGGCAGGCCGCGTCCACGGACCACGACGACGACGAAGATCACGAGGAACGCCGGCAGCCGGTTCAGGCCGGTGATGACGTCCTGACCGAGCAGGTCGGTCAGGTCGTCGCCGTACAGCGTGGCCATCGACTCGCCCACGCCGATGATCAGCCCGCCGAGCAGGGTCAGCGGGAACGACTGGAAGCCGCCGAGCAGCGCGGCGCCGAGGCCGGCGACGGTGACGACGATGGTGAAGGTGACCGCCGACAGGCCGGTCAGCGGCGCCGCGAGCACCGCGGCGAGCCCGCCGAGCACGCCGCCCATGGTCCAGGTCAGCGCGGCCAGGAACCCCGGGGACCATCCCAGCGTCTGCACCGCACGCTCGTTCTGCGCACTGGCGCTGATCGCCAGGCCGACCCGGGTGTACCTGGTCCAGGCCCACAGCGCGAACGTGATCGCCAGCGTGATGCCGACCAGGTAGATCCGTGCCTCCTGGATCACGAAGTCGCCGACGCGGAACACGTCGTCGGGCAGGTAGGCGTCGACAGGGCGGTTCGCTGCCCCCCACCGCTTGAGCACGATGGCCTGCAGCAGACCCAGCAGTCCGATCGTGGCGATGACGCGGATGATCGGGGCGGCCTTGCGCAGCGCGCGCAGGACCGTCGCCTGGAACAGCAGCGACACGAGCCCGCCGGCGACGACCGCGACCACGATCGCGGGCAACGCCGCCCACTCGCGTTCGTCGACGAACTCGACGAACGCGATGTAGGCGGCGAAGGTTCCGATCGCACCCTGAGCGAAGTTGACCAGCCCGGATCCGCGGTAGATCAGGACCGCACCCTGGGCGAACAGGGCGTAGGTCGCCCCGGCGCCGAGGCCGATGATGAGGAACTGGACGAAGGCCTGCACTGCTCAGGACCGATCCGAGGCTCGGCGCCAGCGCCTCAGCAGGACTCCGCCGGGGCCCCGAACGGGGAGCCGCACAACACCTCGTCGAAGCTGAGCGTGCTCGCCTCGACGAAGTTGCCGTCGAAGTCACCCTCGGCGTCGGCATCCCAGCGGTAGGTCACCCAACGATCGATGCCCGCACGGGAGAACAGGCCCGGGTGGTTCTCGTTCGGTGTCCAGGTCGCGTCGCCGAACATCTCGAGCATGGGGACGTCGGTCGCCGAGTCGAGCATGGACCGGATGCCGTCGCTGGTGAACTCGGTCATGCCCGCGTCGCGGATCATCTTGAGCAGCGCGTAGAGCCCGATCCACGAGCGAACCGGGCTCGCCTTCAGGTTCTCGGCCTCGAGCGCCTCTTCGCCCGAGGCGGCCAGGTCGGCACGCATGGCCTCGTAGACCGGCAGGTCGGCGGTCGGCGGGGCGAAGGACCAGAGGAAGACCATCTGGTCGGCGAAGTCGCCGAGCTCGGCGATGTTGTTGTGCGAGAAGGTGCCGAGGCTGGAGCCGAGCATGAGGTCGGTGCCGACCTGCTCGCCGGCCTTGACGATCTGCACGGCCTCCTGCTCACCGACGGCGAGGGTGGCGCCGGTGGCACCCGCTTCCTGGGCACTCAGGATGAACTGGGTGAAGTCGGTGGTGCCCGCAGGCACGGGGATGTCGGCCGGGAAGGTCGCCTCGCCCTCGTAGATGTCCTCGAGGATCCCGATGAGCGCGGACGCCTCGGCCTGGCCGACACGGATGGCGGCGATCTTGTCGACGTCAGCGTCGATGAGGCCCTGGGGCAGCAGGAAGGTGACGCCGGTACCCGACGCGTCGAGGGGGTACGAGTTCGGATCGTTCCAGTCGGACGGGGTCACGTTGCCCGCCATGCGGGGGATGCCGGCGTCGACCATCGCCGCGGCGACGTCGCCCTGGGCGGCCAGACCCTGGTCGTTCACCGTCACCACGACGCCGGCGTCGGCGATCGTGCGCACGCAGCCGACGGCCTTCTCGGGGTTGGCACCGTCGTCGCAGGTGGTGACCTCGATGCACGAGCCGTTGGCCCCGCCTCGAGCGTTGAAGCCCACGGCAGCCGCCTCGAGCGCCAGCGCCTGGTCCTCGAGCGAGATCACCGGCGACTCGAAGGTGGTCATCAACCCGATGTGGAGCGGCGGCTTGGCCTCGTCGCAGGCGCCGTCGTCCCAGAGGCCGATCGCCTCGTAGTCGATGTCGGCCGGCGCGGGAGTGCCGCCCTCTTCGCCGCTGGCGTCGTCATCGCTGCTGCATCCCGCAGCGACCATCGTCACCGACAACAGCACGACCAGCAGTCTGCTGAGCGTCTTCCACATGGTTGCTTCCCCCTATGCCCTTCGGTCGTGCGATCCCTCGGAGCGTGTCCCCCCGCCCCGTCCCGGCACTGTAGAGCAGTACCGAGTTAATCAGGTCAATATTTCAGACTCTATGCGATGCCCGGTCCCACTCGCCGGGAAACACGCGGTCCGGATCCGGGCCGCGCGCCCGGTCCGCACACGTTCACGTGCTCCTCGCCCGGGCCAGGATGTTCGCCGCCAGACGCATGTGCGCGGCGTCGACGAGGCGGCCGTCGCGCCCGATCGCCCCGACGCCGCTCGCCTCGGACGCCCGATAGTCCTCGATGATCGCCTCGGCGGCGGCGACCTCGTCCGCGGTCGGCGCGAAGACCTCGTGCGCGATCGGGATCTGCGACGGATGGATGGCCCACTTGCCGTCGAAGCCGAGCAGGCTCGCGTGGTGGGCGCTGCGTCGGTAGCCCTCGGGATCCTGGTAGGCCGGGAACGGCGCATCGATCGCCTGGATGCCCGCTGCTCTGGCGGCGGTCAGGACCTGTACCCGGGCGAAGTGCCAGAAGTCCCCGGGGTAGTCCCCCAGCGGATCGAAGTTGCCGTCGACGCGAGCCTGCTGCGAGGCCGACAGGTCACCCGCGCCGAAGATGATGGCCTCGAGTCGCGGGCTCGACCCGGCGATCGCGACCGCGTCGGCGAGCCCTGCTGACTCCTCGATGAGGACCTCGAGCCCGATCCGGCGCGACAGGCCCAGCTTCGCCTCGAGCTGGGAGAGCAGGACGTCGACCCACCAGACGTCGCGCGCCGAGCGCGCCTTGGGCACGATCAGCACGTCGAGGTGCTCCCCCGCGCCGCTGACCACCTCGATCACGTCGTCGTGGCACCACGGGGTGTCGAGCCCGTTGATGCGCACGGCCCGGGTCGTGGTCCCCCAGTCGAGCTCGCGCAGCGCCGCCACGGCGATGCCTCGCGCCGACTCCTTCGCCGCCGGTGCGCAGGCATCCTCGAGGTCGAGGAACACCAGATCGGCACCGGATCGCGACGCCTTCTCGCACATCGTCTCGCTGCTCGCAGGAGTGGCCAACTCCGCCCGTCGGCTCCTCGGTGACCCCATCGACTCGCTCCTCGCTCCATCGCTCCGTTCGGCCAGCGCCACTCAGATCACGCCCCGAGCCGCGAGCGCCGCGCGCTCGCCGCGGCGCAGCCCCAACAGGTCGCCGTACACCTCGTCGTTGTCGGCACCGAGCTCCGGTCCGAGACGACCGACTCGCCCGGGTGTCGCACTCAGCCGTGCGACGGGCCCCTGCACCCGGACCGCTCCCAGGTGGGGGTCGTCGACCTCGACGAAGGTGCCCCTGGCGCCCAGGTGCTCGTCCTCGAGCAGCTGTCGACCGTCGTACACGGGTGCCGCTGCGACGTGAGCATCCATGAAGACCTCCATCGCCTCGTCGAGGGTTCGCCGGCGGATCCAGTCCGCGACGACCTGGTCGATCTCCTCGGCCCTCGCCTGTCGGCGAACGGGGTCGCGCAGGTCAGGGTCCTCGGCGAGGTCGTCGCGGCCGATCGAGCGGAACAGCCGCACCGCGACGCTCGGGGACGCACTCGAGACGGCCAGCCAACGGTCATCCGCGGTCGCATACGCGTTGCGGGGTGCGCTGGCATCGAGACGGTTGCCGACCCGACTGGGCACGACGTCGAGCTGATCGACCGAGAGCGTGTTCCACTCCATGAGCCGGGCGAGCGGTTCGATCAGGTTCACGTCGACGAGCTGCCCCTCGCGCTCGGCGTCGCCCTCACCGTCGGCGTCGCCTCCACCCCCGATGTCGCGGTGGTAGAGGGCCGCCAGGACCGCGACGGCTGCCGCCATGGATGCGACGCCGTCGGCGAGCATGAACGGCGGCAGCGTGGGCGGGCCGTCGGGTTGACCGGTCAGGTGCGCGAAGCCGCTCATCGCCTCGGCCAGGGTCCCATAGCCGGGTCTGTCGGCGGCGGGGCCGCCGCTGCCGTAGCCGGTGACGTGGCACATGACGACCCGTGGGTGCGCCGCGTGGACCGACTCCCAGTCGACGCCCCAGCGCTCGAGCGCGCTGGGCCGGTTCCCGACCACCAGCACGTCGGCGAGGTCGAGCAGTCGATGGAACAGCTCCTGACCCTCGGGCACGCGCAGGTCGAGAGTGATGCACCGCTTGTTGCGCGACACGCTCTTCCACATCAGCCCGACGTCGTGCTTGCGCGCCCCCCAGGTGCGCATCGGGTCACCGGTCCCCGGTGGCTCGACCTTGATCACCTCGGCGCCGAGCTCGCCGAGCTGGGTCCCCACCATCGGCCCGGCCGCGAGGGTGGCCGCCTCGATCACCCTCAGTCCGGCGAGCGGGAGCCCCGTCACGGCCCGGTCAGCCCGCTGCGGTCTCGGAGGCGGCCGGCTCGGGGAACCCGGCGTCGGGCCGGGCCAGGCCCAGGTGGTCCCGCAGGGTGGATCCCTCGTAGCGATCCCGGAACAAGCCACGGCGCTGCAGCTCGGGCACCACCATGCGGACGACGTCCTCGTAGGCACCGGGTGTGTGGGTCGCCGCGATGACGAAGCCGTCGCACGCGTCGGTCGTGAACCACTCCTCCATCTGCTCGGCGACCTCGGCCCCGGTGCCGACGAAGCGAGGACCCTGCAGCAGGGTCGCGCGGTGCCCGGCCAGGTCGGCGAGGGTGACGCGCTCGCCGATGTGCTCGCGGAGGTTCTGCACCAGCCCTCGGATGCCGTTGACGGACTCGACGAGCTCGTCGGTGATCTCGGCGTCGAGCGGGAGCGATGAGAAGTCGTGGTTCATGAGCTCCGACAGCAGCGTCAGCGAGGCCGTCGGGTCGACCAGCTCGTTGAGGAAGAGCTGCTCGCGCTCCTCGGCGTGCGCTCGGGACTCGCCGACCACCGTGTAGGCC
>JAEWED010000257.1 GCA_023389745.1 Actinomycetes bacterium | reverse complement strand
GCGTGGGCCAGGGCGTTCGGGTGGCACTCGGCCCGGTCGGCGAGCTCGGCCTTCGCGGCGACGTCCGGCAGCACCACGCCGAGCAGGCCGGTGTCGACCAGGAACTCCAGGCCGGCGGTCGGATCCGGGAGTGCGAGCAGCTTCACCAGCTCGTCGCGCACCCGCTCGCGCGAGACGATCGACATCCGGTCACCCATGTCGGCGACCGCTGCGGTGAGCTCGGCCACGGGGCGCAGCTGGAAGCCCGCCACGAACCGGGCGGCGCGCAGCATGCGCAACGGGTCGTCGGAGAACGACACGACGGGATCGAGCGGCGTGCGCAGCACGCGTGCCTCGAGGTCCCCCGCGCCGTCGAAGGGGTCGATCAGACGCGGTGCCGCGCTGGTCACCTCGATGGCGATCGCGTTGACGGTGAAGTCGCGTCGCGACAGGTCGGCGACCACGTCGTCGCTGAACTCGACGGTGGGCTTCCGCGTCTCGCCGGAGTAGCGCTCGGCCCGGTGCGTGGTGATCTCGAGGTCCTGTCCCTCGACGATGCAGCCGATGGTCCCGAAGCGCTCGCCCTGGGTCCACAGCGATGACGCGACCGGGGCCACCAGCTCCTTGACCACCGACGGCTCGGCATCGGTGGTGAGGTCCAGGTCCTGGCGGCGGACCGGGCGCCCCGCGAGCAGGTCGCGCACGATGCCGCCCACGAGGTAGAGGCGGTGACCGGCCGCAGCGAACCGGCGGGTCACCGGGGCGACCGCCTCGATCGCCGGGGTGACGGAGTCGGGCAGCATCAGTCGAGTCGGTGGCGGATCGCGGCGACGTGGGTGACCGACTCCGAGCCGGGGCCACCCGAGCTGGGCGGTTCGGGGTGCAGGCGCTCGCCGAGCAGCGCCGCGACGGTCGCGCTCGCGGAGTCGGCCACCGCGCGCAGCTCGTAGCCACCCTCGAGCACCACGACGACCCGACCGGGTTCGACCAGCTGCACCAGGTCGAGCGTCAGGTCCGCGAAATCGCCCGAGGTGAGGGCCAGGTCGGTCAGCGGGTCGTGCGCATGGCCGTCGTACCCGGCGGAGATGACGAGCCACTCGACCCCGATGCGCTCGGCGTACGGCGCGATGATCTCCTCGACGGAACGCCGGTAGTGCTCGCCCGTCGCTCCCGGGGGCATCGGCAGGTTCAGCGTGTGCCCCACGCCCGCGCCGGTGCCCCACTGGTCCGCGTGGCCCGTCCCCGGGTAGAGCGGGTCCTGGTGCCACGACACGTAGGTGACGTCACCGCGGTCGTAGAAGATGTCCTGGGTGCCGTTGCCGTGGTGGGCGTCGAGGTCGACGACCATCACCGTGGCGCCGGTCTCGGCGATCGCCGCCGCGCACACGGCCGCGTTGTTGAACAGGCAGAAGCCCATGGAGCGCGTCGCGGTCGCGTGGTGCCCGGGTGGCCGCACCGCCAGGAACGCCGCGTCGGCCTGGCCGTCACGGAGCCGCTCGAACGCGTCGACCCCGCTGCCCGCCGCGAGCCGTGCGATCTCGGCGGAGCGTGCGGACACCACCGTGTCCGGGTCGAGGTGGCCGCCGCCGCCCTCGGCGAAGCGCTCGATGCTCGAGACGTAGCGCTCCGGGTGGACCCGCTGCAGCTCGTCGTCGGTGGCGGGGCGGGGCGTGACGCGGACCAGCGCGTCGGACAGCCCGTGCTGGATCAGACCGGTCTCGACCGCGCCGATCCTGGCGGCACGCTCGGGGTGGTGTGGCCCGGTGTCGTGCTCGCGGAATCGCTCGTCGGTGTAGAGGAGCACCGCCATCGGCGCGATCGTACCGGGGTCCGACGACCCGGCCCTCGCCGGTTCCCGCCGCCTGCCCGGCACACCCCGCTCGCGTCCGGTACGGCCCGACCGGCCAGGGGTGCTGACCTAACCTGAACAGCCCCAACCCGATCAGGGTGGTCGGGACCCCGCTCCTCGCTCGGGTCGCCCCGGCGGCCGACCCGACCACCCAGGTGCAGGAGACTCCGGACGACACGATGAGCACGCGCCAGACAGTGACGCTCGGGAGCGAGCGGTTCCGCGTGGGTCCGTGGCACGCGGACCCGGTGGTGGCGTACCTGGCGCTGTTCCCGGAGCAGCCCCGTCCGAGCGTCGAGGGCCTGCGCCGGTGCTGCGAACGGCTCTCCGAGGTGGGCTACTCGTCGATCATCACCTCGGCGCTGCACACCGTCGAGGCGGATCCGTTCCTGGCGGCCGGGTTCGAGGAGTACGACCGGTTGCGGGTGCTCGCCCACGACCTCCGCGACGTGCCCGAGTCACCCTCGGCGGGAGCGCCCGACCGCCTCCGTCTGCGACGTGCCCGACGTCGCGACCACGAACTGGCGCTCGCCGTCGACGGCCGTGCGTTCCCGGCGTTCTGGCGCCTCGACCGCACCGGCCTGGACGAGGCGATCGAGGCGACACCTCGCACCCGGTTCCGCGTCGCCGAGATCGACGACGAGATCGTCGGGTATGCCGTCACGGGCCGCGCCGGGGACCAGGGATTCCTGCAGCGCCTGGCGACCGAGCCGACCCGGACCCGCCAGGGTGTCGGCAGTAGCCTCGTGCTCGATGCACTGCGCTGGGCAGGACGACGACGGGTCAGAAGGATGCTGGTCAACACCCAGTACGACAACCAGCGTGCGCTCGACCTGTACGTCGGGCTCGGTTTCGAGCTGACCCCCACCGACCTCGTCGTCCTGTCGAGACCGATCCCGTGAGGCGGCGCGCACCGCTGCTGCTGGTGATGGTCGCGACGTTGTGCGCGCTCCTGCCGCTGCGCGACGTGGCCGCCCAGGGACCGGCCGGGCCCACCGGGCCACGCCTCGGCTTCGAGATCACCTCGGTCAGCCCGTGGGTGCCCGCGGACGGCGAGTTCGAGGTCGCCTTCGCGCCCACCGCGACGGTGCCCGCCGACGCGGAGCTGACCTGGACCATCCACCAGTCGCTCGTTCCCGAACGCACCGCGGACCTCCGCCAGCAGGTCCGCGACATCATCGACGGCGAGTCGGCGGGGCGGATCCTGCAGAGCTCCGTGACGGTCCCGGTGTCGGAGCTCGGTGACCCGTCGATCGGCTCGACCCTGCGCATCCCGATCCGCGCCGAGCGGTCCAGCTCGGACCGCGTGCTGCTGCCGAACCCCGGCATCCACCCGGTCGACCTGGTGCTCACCGCGGCCGACGGCACCGTCCTGTGGACCGAGGTCGTCTTCCTCAACCGGCTGCCCGACCCCGAACGCGGTCGGATCGACCCGTCGGAGGAGCCCCTGCGCGTCACCCTGCTGCTGCCGGTCGAGTCGCCCCCCGCCATCGCCCCTGACGGCTCCGCGACCTTCTCGGCGAGCGACCAGGACGCCCTCGAACGCGCGGGTTCGCTGCTCGAACAGGCACCCGACGCACCGCTGTCGGTCGGTGCCCGTGCCAACACCCTCGACGCGCTCGAGGCCGTCGAGGAGAGCTGGGCGTCGCGGGTGCTCGGTGCACTCGATGCCGGTCGGCGCCCGTCGGCGGGACCGGGCTCCCCCGGCACGGACACCGACGGCACGACCGCCAACGAGCTGCTCAACCGGCCCTACGTGGGCGTCGACTCGGGCGGACTGGTCGCCGCGGGCGGCGCCGACGAGCTCGGCCGCCAGCTGCTGCTCGGATCGGGCACCGTCACCGACGTCACCGGACGCCTGCCCGTGCGGACCACCTACGCCCTCGACGAGACCGTCTCGCCCGAGAGCCTGACGGTGTACGCGGGTGCGGGCACCGAGTCGCTGCTCGTCCCCCGGTCGCGCCTCGACCTGGGCTCCGCCGACGACCTGACCGAACAGGACGCGGTGACGACGCCGATGACGGTGCGCGGCGGCAACGGCATGCAGGTGCTCGCGTACGACGAGGACCTGGCCGCGGTGCTCACCAGCGCCGACGTCGACCCGGGGATGCGCGCGCATCACACCGCGTCGATCCTGATGTCGTCGTGGTTCGACGCCCGCAGCGACGGCGTGGCCCGTCGCCGCGCCGCCGCGATCGTGCTCCCGCCCACCACCGACGCCGAGGTGCTCGACGCCCTGACGCCGGTGCTGACCACCGACGGCGGCCCGCTGGTCGCCGATCCGGCGGGCAACGCGCTCGCCGCGCCCACGCCCGACGATCCCGGCATCGAGGTCTCGCTCGCTCCCCGGGTGATCCCTGACCAGGAACCCGCGCTGGTCGCGGTCGCCGAGTCGCGGCGGCAGATCGAGGCGTACCGCTCGATGGGTGGCGGCGCGGACCCGTCGCTGACGATCTGGGAGGACCTCAACGACGAGAGCCTCGCCGCGTCGCTCGACGCCACCGAGCGCGAGACCCTGCACGCGACGATCCGCGCGGGGATCGCGGGGAACATGGCGGCGATCGAGACGCCGCGGCCCCGCAGCGTGGTGGTGACCAGCCAGTCGAGCGTCATCCCCCTGCGCTTCCGCAACGGTCTGCCCTTCGAGGTGACCCTGACGTTGCGGGCCCGGTCGCCCCGCCTCGACATCGAGGGCGGCGAGACCCGCGAGATCGTGCTGCAGCCGGGCGAGAACCGGATCGACCTGCCCGTCGAGGTCCAGGCACCGGGTGAGTCGTTGCTGCGCATCGAGGTCTCGGTCCCCGACGGCGGGCTCACGCTGCCGGCGACCAGCATCCCGGTGCGCTCCACCGCGGTGTCCGGGGTCGGCGCGGCGCTGTCGATCCTGTCGATCGTGTTCCTCGCCGGCTGGTGGCTGCACACGAACCGACGCGCCCGGCGCCAGCGCGCCGAGGAGTCGGGGTCGCACCCGTCGGGCAGCGGCGACCCCGACGACGTCCCCGATAGCGTGGCCACAGGTGGCTGAGGGTCGAATGCCCCACGACGACGACGTGACGAGGGTCCAGCCGTCCCCCGTCCAGGGTCTCGCGGGTCTGACGTTGTGCGACCGCTACCACCTCGACCGCCTGATCGGATCCGGCGGCATGGCCCAGGTGTGGGCGGCCACCGACGAGGTGCTGGGCCGTCAGGTCGCGGTCAAGGTGCTGCACCCGCACCTGGCCGGCGACCAGGCGTTCGTGGCGCGCTTCCGACAGGAGGCCGTCGCCGCGGCCAGGCTGAGCAACCCCGGCATCGTCGGCGTCTACGACACCTGCTCCGACGGGGTGCACGAGGCGATCGTCATGGAGCTGCTCGACGCGTCGACCCTGCGCAGCCACCTCGACGAGCACGGCCCGCTCGACGCGGACACGACGGTGCGCATCGCGCTGCGTCTGCTCGACGCGCTCGAGGCCGCGCACCGCGCCGGGCTGGTGCATCGCGACGTCAAGCCGTCGAACGTGCTGCTGTGCCGCGACGGCCGGGTGAAGATCGCCGACTTCGGCATCGCGAAGGCCGACGACCAGACCGAGCTGACCCAGGAGGGCACCCTGGTCGGCACCGCCACGTACCTCTCGCCGGAGCAGCTGCTCGGCAACGACGTCGACGGCCGGGCGGACCTGTACTCGCTGGGCATCGTGCTCTACGAGTGCCTGACCGGGCGTGTGCCGTTCCACGGCGACACCGGCGCCGCGGTCGCGATCGCCCGGCTGCACAGCGACCCGATCGATCCGCGGCGCGTCAGGGCCGACGTGCCCCCTCGGGTGGCCGCCGCGGTCATGAGATCGCTGCAGCGCGACCCCGACGATCGCTTCGACTCCGCGGCGGACCTCCGCGCCGCGTTGCTCGACACCGGCATCGACACCGTCGTGCCCGTTCCCGATCCGGTCGACGTCGAGGAGCCGACCTCGGAGCAACCGGCGTCGTTCGCGCGATCCGAGCGCGGCTGGCTGCTGCCCGCGCTGTTCATCCTGCTCGTCGCGACGGCGCTGACCGTCGCCGGTCTGCTGCTGCGTGAGACGGCGGTCCGCTCCGACGACGCCGACGACACGACGTCGTCCCAGGTCACCACGGCCCCGCCGACGCAGCTCGCGCTGAGCGATGCACAGCCATTCGACCCCTTCGGCGGCGACGGCGAGAACGAACGGGTCGCCGGCGCTGCGATCGACGCCGACGTCGAGTCCGGGTGGAACACCGAGGGCTACGACGCGCAGACCTTCGGCACCAAGAGCGGTGTCGGGCTCGCCGTCGAGCTCGGCGCCCCTGCAGAGGTCACCTCGGTGCAGATCGACTCCTCGGCGAACGGGTGGAGCGGCGACGTGTTCGTGCTCGACGAGTCCACTCCGCTCGACGACTTCGATCCGGACACGGCCACGCCGGCCGGGGAGCTGCGCGACGTGCGCGGTCCGGTCGAGGTCGCGCTCGCCCAGGGCACGACGGGCGTGCGGGTGCTCGTGTGGATCACCGACCTGGGCGACGCCTCCGACGACGGACGCCACCGGGTCGAGCTGTTCGAGGTCCGGGTGTTCGGGACCACCCCGGCGTCGTGACCTCGCCAGGGCCCGGCGACCGGCCCGGCGATCCGGCTGGCGGTCGGGCTGGGCGCCTGTCCGACGCCGAGCTCGTCCAGCGGGTGCGGCACGGCGACCGGGCCGCGCTCGACGCACTGCTGCGACGCCACCACGACCGCATCCATCTGCTGTGCCACCGCATCTGCCGGGATCGTGGCGACGCCGAGGACGCGACGCAGAACGCCCTGCTCGCGATCGTGCGAGGGCTCGCCGGCTTCGACGGCAGCGCCGCCTTCAGCACGTGGAGCCAC
This sequence comes from Actinomycetes bacterium, assembly GCA_023389745.1. Lineage (GTDB taxonomy): Bacteria > Actinomycetota > Acidimicrobiia > Acidimicrobiales > Microtrichaceae > JAFAFN01. The sequence goes on along the minus strand of JAEWED010000257.1, from coordinate 20,872 downwards.
CGCGTCGCCACCAACGCCTGCCTCGACGAGCTGCGACGCCGCGGTCGACGGCCGGTGACGCTGACGTCGGACGACGCGGACACCACCGATCGGTTGTCCGGATCCGCCAGGCGCCACTGGTCCACCAGCGACGCGGGGAGCGGACGCAGCGACGGACTCGATGCCGATCCCGCCGACCTGGCCGTCGGCGCCGAGCAGCGGACCCGGTTGCAGCAGGCCCTCGCAGCGCTTCCGGACGAGTTCCGCATCCCCGTCGTGCTGCGCGACGTCGGTGAGCTGGACTACGCCGAGATCGCAGCGCTGCTCGACCTCGCGCCGGGCACCGTGCGATCCCGCATCTCACGAGGGCGCCGCAAGCTCGCCGAGGCGCTCGGCACGACCGACGGCACAACAGCGCTGGACGGAACAGCAGCGCTGGACGGAACAGGCCGGGCCGATGTGACCTCGGGCGCCGATGGAACCGGGAACCCGTCACCGGGGTCCGACGTCAGAGAGTTGGAGTCCTGATGTCCGAACCCGACGACGCCGATCAGAGCGAGACGCATCCCGAGATCACCGCCATGTTGCGCGACGAGCCGGTCGCGGTCGATCCCGCACGCCGCGAGGCGGCCATCGACGCGGCGCTCGAACTGGGTGCGGTGCTCTGGCCCGCCGAGGAGCCAACCGGCGAGCCAGCCGACGAGCTCGCCGCACGTCGCCACGTCGCGCCGGTGCCCGCCCCTCGCCGCGCGTCAAGCGGTGGGCCACGCCGTGTGGCGCTGGTCGCCGCGGCGGTGGCGGTGATCGCGGGCCTGGGGATCGCCGGCGTGGCCGCGATCCAGGGCGACGGTGACTTCCTCGCCGTCGCAGGGAACGACAGCGCCGACTCCGGTGGCTCGGCAGCGGAGTCCGCCCCTGCGGACGCCGACGGCAGCGGGTCGGCCGGTGGCGACGAGTCGAGCGCGCAGGCCGAGGATCGAGCGCAGGTGCCCGAGGATCTCCTCACGACGACGGCGCCGGCCAGCCTGGGCGCATCGGCCGACCTCGGATCGTTCGAGTCCGTCGAGACCCTGCTCGACGCACTGGTCGCGACCGGCTACCGCAGCGCCGCCCCCGACGCGACGAAGGACGACGCCGCCATCGCGCGCTGGCAGGGCTGCGCCGAGCTCTCCGCGAGCGGCCTGACCTCGATCGGACGCGCGACGGTCGCGTCGCAGCCGGTCCTGGTCGCCGTCACCGATCCCGACGCCTCGGTCCTGGTCGTGGTCGACGCGACCACGTGCGCCGAACTGGGCCGGCGCTGACGACCCGGGGCCGCGTCACCGCGTAGGCTCGCCCCCATGACCGACCCCGTCGCCGGAGCCGCCTCCGCACCGGACAGCTCGATCCCCCCGGCCGCATCTCCTGGAACCGGCGCGCCGGGGACAAGTGTGCCGGGGACGGGCGCGCCCGCCGGCAGCGCACCCCGTGCGACGAACGAGCCGGACTGGACCGATCAGGTCACCGACCTGATCGTCGACACCGTCGACAAGGTCAGGGACAGCACCACCGGGAAGATCCTGCAGGCCTCGCGGGTGTCGGTGCACGCCGTCGTCGCGCTGCTCCTGCTCCTGCCGATCGCCGTGCTGGCACTCGTCGGGCTCGTACGGCTCATCACCTACTGGGTGGGCGAGGTCTGGATCACCTACACGATCCTCGGGACGCTGTTCGTGCTGGTCGGTGTTGTCCTGTGGTCCCGCCGTCGCCCGTCGACGACCTGAGGGCCGGTCCCCCACCGTCCGTCACTCCACCTGCCGACGGCTCCCGCGTCACGCGGGCCAACCCTGCTCGGCCCCACCCCAACGAGCCCGACCCCAACGAGCCCGACCCCAACGAGCCCCACCCCAACGAGGAAGAGATGCCCGACATCCGCAACGTCGTGATCATCGGATCAGGCCCCGCCGGCCTCACCGCCGCCATCTACGCCGCCCGTGCCAACCTCGAGCCGCTGATGATCGAGGGCGAGCCGTCCTCGACCAGCGACCAGCCGGGCGGGCAGCTCATGCTGACCACCGAGGTCGAGAACTTCCCCGGCTTCCCCGAGGGGATCATGGGTCCGGAGCTCATGGCGAACTTCCGTGCCCAGGCGGTGCGCTTCGGCGCCGAGATCGTCACCGCGAAGGTCTCGAAGGTCGACTTCTCCGCCCGACCGTTCAAGGTGTGGGTGGGTGACACCGAGGCCGAGGCCACCTACTTGGCCCGCTCGGTGATCGTGTCCACCGGCGCGCGCTCGCTGATGCTCGGGCTCGAGGCCGAGCAGCGCCTGATGGGTCACGGCCTGTCGACGTGCGCCACCTGCGACGGCTTCTTCTTCCGCGACCAGGACATCGCCGTGGTCGGCGGCGGCGACTCCGCCATCGAGGAGGCCGTGTTCCTCACCCGCTTCGGTCGCTCGGTCACGATCATCCACCGCCGTGACTCCCTGCGTGCCTCCAAGATCATGCAGGACCGCGCCCACGAGAACGAGAAGATCAAGTTCCTGTGGAACACAGTCGTCGAGGACATCGTCGGCGAGACGTCGGTCGAGGGGCTCGTCCTGCGCAACGTCGAGACCGACGAGGTGACCACCAAGGCGTTCAGCGGTCTCTTCGTGGCGATCGGGCACCGGCCCAACACCGATCTGTTCCGCGGTCAGCTGGACCTCAAGGACAACGGCTACCTGCTCACCGACGGCAAGACCTCGCGCACCAACGTCGAGGGTGTCTTCGCCGCGGGCGACGTGCAGGACGACTGGTACCGACAGGCGATCACCGCCGCCGGCTCCGGCTGCATGGCCGCGATCGACGCCGAGCGCTGGCTCGAGGAACAGGGCATCTGACGGTCCGGATCAGTCGCCGGTCGCCAGTCGCCGGCGGGAGGCCGCCGCACCGACCGGGCCGGAATGTCCCGACCCTCGAACGAGTTCACGTCACTGTCCCGCAGCAACCACTGCACCCCCGTCCCCACCGAGAGGTCGAGCACATGTCCGGTTCCATCAGTCAGCTGAGCGAGGCGACGTTCGCCGAAGAGGTGAACAGCTCCGACGAGCCCGTGCTCGTCGACTTCTGGGCCGAGTGGTGCGGACCGTGCAAGACGATCGCCCCGATCCTCGAGGAGGTCGCGACCGAGCAGGACGGCAAGCTCCGCATCGCCAAGGTCAACGTCGACGACAACCAGGGGCTGGCCCGCCAGTTCGGGGTGCAGAGCATCCCGACGATGATCGTGTTCAAGGACGGCGTCGAGGCCCACCGGATCGTCGGCGCCCGTGGCAAGGCCCAGCTGCTCGAGGACCTCAGCACCTTCATCTGAGCAGGCCTCGTCCGAGCAGGGCGGGCTCCCGAGACTCCGAGCGGAACCCGGTGATCGAACGTGTGTTCGATCGCCGGGTTTCGTCGCGTAGAGGCGGCGGGTAGCATCGTTGACGCCCCCGCTTGCCGCCGGCTGTCCCGTCCACCCTCGAACCCGGAGCGCAACCATCGCACTCGCGTCACTTCCGCTCCGAACCGGTGCCAGTGGTTCCGACGTCGCCGACCTGCAGCGCCGGCTCGCCGCCGCCGGGTTCCACTCCGACGACGCCGCGGGTGACTTCGGTGAGGCGACCGCTGCGGCGGTGACCGCGTTCCAGCGCGCCGCAGGCCTCGACCCCGACGGTGTCTGCGGTTCCCACACCTGGTCCGCGCTGATCGAGGCGGGCTACGGGCTCGGCGATCGGCTGCTCTGCCTGCGTTCTCCGATGATGCGCGGCGACGACGTGTCCGAGCTCCAGCTGCGCCTGGGCGCGCTCGGGTTCGACGCGGGACGCGTCGACGGCATCTTCGGCCAGACGACGCAGCGGGCGGTCGGCGACTTCCAGCGGAACGCCGGTCTCGTCGGCGACCAGGTCTGCGGTCCGGAGACCGTGAGCTGCCTGCGGCGCCTCGAGGGTCGCGGCGGTACCGCGACCGTGACCGGTGTCCGAGAGCGCGAGCAGCTCCGGCGCCGGGTCGGTTCGCAGCTGCGCGTCGCTGTCGGCACTCGTGGCCCGAGCCATCCCGCTGCGACCCACGTCGTCGCCGAGTTGCGACAGTCCGGTGCCGAGATCCTCTCCGTCGACGGCGACTGGTCCGACCAGGCCCTCGCCACCAACGAGTTCTCCGCCGACGTCTACCTGGCGCTCGTCGTCGCGGAGGAGCCCGTCGTCGAGGCGTCGTACTTCTCGGTGCCCGGTTACGAGTCGACCGGCGGTCGCCACCTGGCGGAGCAGCTCGTCGCCGAGCTGCCGGCAGCGCCCGGCTGGGGCATCGGCGAGGTCCGCGGCATGCGGCTCCCGATCCTCAGGGAGACCCGGCCCCCCGCCGTGGTCCTGAAGCTCGGCGATGCCCGCCTGATCGAGCAGAACCTCGATCTGGTGGTGGCGTCGGTGCACCGCGCGGTGACCGCGTGGGCCACCGAGCCACGCTGATCGCCCCAGCGCTCCCCTGCCGATCGCACTCCATCTGTACGGGCCCCGGACGTCTGTCCGGTGCGTGCATCTGCCGTACCGCGGCAGCGGCGAGGCCTCTGGGGAGCCAGAAGTGGGGCACCGAGGCGACGATCCACCGCCTGTGGACAGGTCGCGCCTCCTGTGGAGGTCGAGACTCCACGTCCTCCACCGGAACAGGTCTCATTCTGCACCTGAGCTTCGGTTAACCACAGACTTACGCACACCCTGTGGACAACGTGACTCGGCCTCGACTCTCGACCCGAGGATCAGGCCCACACGCTGAGCCGGGCCCTTGGCGCGCCTCCGGTTCAGGCGCGTCGCACGAGGATCGATGGGCCCGAGTGCGCGCGCGGACAACGGGTGATCGGGAGCACGGACGACCGGTTGCGGGCGCTCGCCAGGATCGGCGACGCAGGTCGTTACTCGATGATGAGGCGGTAGATGCGCTCGAGGTCTTCGAGGTTCGCGAAGTCGATGGTGACCTTGCCGCGCCGAGCGCTCATCGCGATCGAGACGCGGGTGTCCAGCCGGGAGGCCAGGAGCTCCTCGAGCTCGAGCAGGCCGGGGGGACGAAGACGCCGCTCCCCTTCTTCCTCGTGGCCCGACGCCGACGGCTCCTCGTCGGTGGTGTCGGGCGCCGTGTCGGACCCGGCGCCGAGTCCCGCCTCGAGATCGAGGCGCTCCTTCACGAGGCTCTCCACGTCGCGCACGCTGAGGGCCTCGGCCACGGCTCGACGGGCGAGCAGCTCCTGGTAGGAGCGGTCGGGGTGACTCAGCAGCGCCTTGGCGTGGCCGGCCGACAGGAGTCCCTCACCGACCAGCTTCTGGACCGCCGGCGGCAGCTGGAACAGACGCAGGTGGTTCGCGACCGCGGAGCGGCTCTTGCCCACGCGCTTGGCGACCTGCTCCTGGGTCAGTCCGAAGTCCTCGATGAGCTGCTGGTAGGCACCGGCCTCTTCGAGGGCGTTCAGGTCCTGTCGGTGCAGGTTCTCGACGAGCGCCTGTTCGAGCGACGCCTCGTCGTCCGCGGTGCGCACCACCGCCGGGATCGTCGGCAGTCCCGCACGCTTGGCCGCCCGCCAGCGCCGCTCCCCCGCGATGAGCTCGAACTGGTCGCCGCGCTCGCGCACGAGGATCGGCTGCAGGACACCGAGCTCCTTGACGCTCTCGACCAGGCCTTCCAGCGTCTCTTCGTCGAAGACACGTCGGGGCTGCAGGGGATTCGGCTCCACCGAACCGATCGGCAGCTCGCGCAGACCGCTCTCGGAGCCAGCCGGGCCCTCTTCTGCGGCAGGGATCAGTGCCGTCAGTCCACGGCCGAGTCCACCCTTACGAGCCACCGCTGACCTCCCGTGCCAGCTCGCGGTACGCCACGGCGCCCCGGGAGCTCGGATCGAACGTGTTGATGGGCTTTCCGAAGGACGGGGCCTCGGAGAGACGCACGTTCCTGGGGATGACGTTGCGGCACACCTTGGTACCGAAGTGCGCGCGCACCTCGGTGGCGACCTGCTCGCCCAGTCGGGTGCGTGCGTCGTACATCACCAGGACGATCGCGGAGATCTCGAGGTCCGGGTTCAGGTTGCGCTGGATCAGGTCCACGTTGCGCGTCAACTGGCCGAGGCCCTCGAGCGCGTAGTACTCGCACTGGATCGGCACGAGCACCTCGGTCGCCGCTGCCAGGGCGTTGACCGTCAGCAGCCCGAGCGACGGCGGGCAGTCGATCAGGACGTAGTCGTAGTCGTCGATCACGTCGGCGAGCGCCCGCTTCAGACGGCTCTCGCGGCTCAGCGTCGAGACCAGCTCCACCTCGGCGCCGGCGAGATCCAGGCTGGCCGGAGCGACGAAGAGGCCCTTCACCTCGGTGGGCTCGATGCACTCGTCCAACGGCACGTCGTTGAGCAGGATGTCGTACATCGTGTACTCGAGTGTCCGGGGGTTGATGCCCAGGCCGGTGGTGGCGTTGCCCTGTGGATCCAGATCCACCACGAGCACGCGGTAGTCGAGCTCGGCGAGCGAGGCACCGAGGTTGACCGTCGTGGTGGTCTTCCCGACGCCGCCCTTCTGGTTCGCGACCGCCATCACCCTCGGCAGCGGACGGACCACGTCGCTCAGCTGACCGGGCCGCACGGCCGACGCCGGCTCGGATGGAGCCTCGGACGGCGCCGGCGACGAGGGTGCCTCGACCGTCGCGGCCGTTGCCGGAGTCGGCTCCGGGGACGGCCCGGGTGTGAACGATCCCGACGACGGAGACGTCGGGGCGCCACCTGACTCGGTGGCGACCGTGGGTTCGGTGATCACAGGTGCACCCCCGCCGGTGGTGAACTGCGGAGATTCAGTCGTTGGATTCGGCAGCGGCTCGTCACGGACGGACGATGGACCCAGCCCACTCGCCGGAGCAGCCTCCGGCACGGACCGTTCGGTCGCATCGGGACGGAGCTGCTGGACATCGGGCTCGTGATCCGGCTCACCGGGGGATGGGACGTCGATCATCCAGTCTCCCTGCTCGGACACAGCTCGTGCGGCGAGGTGCCGCAACGCCTGCAATCCTTCCCCGCGGCCGCGGCGGGGTCAAGCACCCTCGACATGTTCCACGTGGAACACCCCCCGACGAGACTCGGTCACCCTCCGCCAGCGGGGTGAGGTCCATCCCGGCGGCCGGACGTGGGCGAATCAGGCACGGAGGGCCCGGGCGTCGACCAGCGGCGCCTGCACGAGGACCTCGCCCTTCTCGTGCTCCCACCGGCCAGCAGTGCGATGGTCGTCAGGCAGTGGGCGAACGTGGCCTTGAGGTCAGGGTCAGAACAGGGGGCGCTTGGCGGGAACGCCGACGCGGCGCGGGAACCGCTCGTCGACCGGGGTCTCCACGAGCAACTCCTGGATCGTGCCACCGTGTCCATGCTGGAGCGCACCTCGCCGTAGACCGAGTGCTGCGAGGCCGTCCGAAGGCCACCGTTGCCCACTCGCCGCAGCGTCGGGAGGCTCGCTCACCAACAGTCGAGCACCGGGACCGGCGAGGAACCCGACGGCGCACTCCGCCAGGACGGCCGGTGCCCCGAAGGAGCGTGCGACGACCACAGGGAAGGCAGCGCGCAGCTCGGGATCCCTGGCGAGCTCCTCGGCTCGTCCACACCGGACCTCGACACGATCATCCAGCTCGAGCTCTCGCACGGCACCGAGCAGGAACTCACAGCGTTTGGCCATCGCGTCCAGGAGCACGACATCGACGCCCGGCAACTCCCACGCCACCACAAGTCCGGGCAGTCCTCCACCGCTCCCCAGGTCGAGCACACGACGGGCGTCGCCGATCGGGGAGAGGAACGAGCGGGCGTGCTCGCGATGCGGAGCGACAGGACCCGGCCCGAGGAAGCCCAGGGCGCGACTGCGCTCCAGCACGACGTCGAGCGGGTCGGGGGAGTCATCCGGAGGGGTCATCGGCCACGAGCGTACCGACCGGGGCCCGCGTCCAGGGGATCTCACGCACGTCCGTCCTGCCGGAAGCGGCCCGCTCGTCATCTGGCGGCCTGGCTCCCGCTGCGTCTGTAGGGATGTTCCACGTGGAACATCGGTGGAACCAGGGAGGGACCGGTCGTCGGGGAGTTGCCCCGGAGGGACACGGCCGACGCGATGTTCCACGTGGAACATCGGACCCCGGAACGCGGAACGGGCGCCCCGTAGGGCGCCCGTTCCGTACGACTGGATCCGTACCGCTGGAATCGGTGGACCAGATCTGGTGGTCCGTCAGTCCTTCCGCAGCACCACCCGACGACGAGGATCCTCGCCCTCGGAGGCGGAGCGGACGCCGTCCAGCTCCGACGCGACGTCGTGCACCTGCTTGCGGTCCACCGAGGACATGACCTCGAAGACCACCACGGCGTCGTCCTCACGGACCTTCTCGGCTGCCCCGGTCACGAACTCGGTCAGGGCTGCCGTGCGACGCTGGCGGATGTCCGCCACGTCGACGATGACCTTGGCGTACTCACGGCCGGCGGCCTGACGCTGCAGGGCGTTGCGACCGATCTCCTGGATGGCGTCGAGCGTGGCGAGCCGCGGGCCCACCAGGAGGCCCAGCGAGTCGCCGGTGAGGTTCACCCGCAGCTCACCGTCCTCGAGCGTCGACGAGGCCGTGGCGTCCAGGCCGAAGCCCTTGGCGAGCTCCACGAGGAAGTCCTCGAGCACCGAGATCTGCTCGGCGCCGTCCATCTGCTCCCGCGGGGCGTCACGGTCCTCGCGGCGACCACCACGGGGCGCACGCTCGTCGGCCTGCTCCACGCCGTTGTCCGACACGTCGGCCGGCGCTGCGGCGGCTGGGGCCGCTGCCTTCTTGGCAGGTGCCTTCTTCGCCGGGGCCTTGGCGGGGCGAGCCTCGTTGCGCGGCGCCTCGGAACCCGACGAGTTGCCACCCTCGCCACCCTTCTTCGGGCGGCGGCGACGCTCGGTCTTCGGCCGCGGCGTCAAGGGCGAGACGCGGGCTCGCACCCGGGCAACCCCCCTCGTCCGGCCGAACAGCCCGCTCTTGGGCTCCTCGAGCGTCTCGAACTCGGCCTCGCTGGCGTCCACGCCAAGCTGGTCGAGTGCGAGCTCCCTCGCCTCTTCGATGGTCTTACCGGTTGTCTCCACCCACTCCACAGTGGTCCTCACTTCTTCTTCGATGATTGGGACCCACGACGGGATTCACCAGACCGGCGCGGGTTCACAGATGAACCACCGCCTCCGTTCGACGAGGTCCCGCTCGTCGAGTCCGCTCCCGATGCCTTGCGATGAGCCGCCTGGCTCTTTGCGCTCTTGCCCGGCCCGCTGGCGCGGGACGAGTCGTCCTTCTTGGTCGAACCTGCGGTGACGGCCTTCTTCGCACCGCTGTTCTTCGTGGACTTCGCGGTCTTCTTCTCGACGGCTGCCGCTTCGATGGCGGCATCCTCGTCGTGTTCCTTCTTGTAGAGGCTGCGTGTGATGTAGGCGTTGGTGCCGATGCGGCAGAGGTTCTGGGTGCACCAGTACAGCGCCAGGCCTGCCGGGAAGCCGAAGGAGAAGATCGGCAGGAAGAACGGCATGAACTTCATGATCATCTGCTGCTGGGGGTTCACGTTGCCCGACGTGTTCCGTGCCTGCATCTGACGGTTCTGGAAGAGGCCCGTGCCGAGCATGATCAGGAGGAGCAGGAAGTACGGGATGGCGATGAAGACGCCGATCCGCAGCGCCTGGGCGGCTGACAGCGACAGGTCCATCCCGAAGAAGTTCATGTCGTTCGTCGTGCTCAGCGCCTTGTAGAGCGCCGTCGACGGGTTCAGGTGTGCCGGGTGGAAGAACTGATCGGTCAGGATCCACGGTGTGGTCTCGACGCCCTTGGTCACCTGGGCCAGCGCCTGGCCGGCACCGGAGCCGAGTCCGCCGTCGCGCTCGGTCAGTCCGTGCAGCAAGCGGTACATGATGATGAACACCGGCATCTGCGCCAGCAGCGGAAGGCAGCCACCCAACGGGTTGATCTGGTTCTCGCGGTAGAACGCCATCAGCTCCTGGTTGAGCTTCTCGCGATCGTCCTTGTACTTCTCCTGCAGCCGCTTCATCTCGGGCTGCAGACGCTGCATCTGCAGCATCGAGCGGGTGCTCTTCACCGTCAGGGGAGTGATGAGCACCATCACGAGCACGGTCAGGCCCATGATGGCGAAGCCGAAGCCGAAGGTGGGCCGCAGCCCCTCCGGCACCAGCGTGTAGATGAAATTCAACACCGACGCGAGTGCGTCGAAGAACCCTTCGAACATCAGTTGACCTCACGGTCTGGGGGAGTAGGTCGGTCTCGGGGAGTGGGGACGGGGTCGTAGCCGTGACCCCCCCACGGGTGACAACGGGCCAGGCGGCGGGTGGCCAACCACGAACCACGGATCGCTCCGTGGGCCTGCAGCGCTTCGAGCGCGTAGGTCGAGCAGCTCGGGGTGTAGCGACACGGCGACGGACGGCCGGCTCGGGCCCTCTGGTACAGGTCGACACCCCAGATCAGGGGTCGTGCCGCCCACGAGCGAGGGGCTGCCCCGTCGCTCACCTCGGTCGGCGCCGGGGCGTCGGCGCGGTGCGGCACCGACGGCTCGGAGCGGACGTCGCGCGCCATCGCGGTCGTCACCGTGCCTGCTGGGCGGCGGGCGCCGCAGCGGTGGCGTGCTGCACGGCGTGCAACAAGTGACCACGAAGAGTGGTCATCGACGCTCCACGTGCCGCGGGCCGTACGATGACGAGGTACGCCGCCGGCGGAAGGAGGTCGTGCTGCGCCAGGTCTCGAGCTGCTGCTCTGAGCTGCCGTCGCAGGCGATTGCGCACGACGGCGGAGCCGACCGTGCGCGGCAGTGCGAACGCGACCGCCGGATGCTCGGGGTCTCCGAGCAACGCGACGACCACGGTGAGTGGCCCGCTCCGTGCGCGAACACCGTCGGCACGAAGGCGACGGAAGGCGTCACGTCCGCTGACCCGATCGATCAAGCAGACAGCTTGTGACGGCCCTTGCGGCGCCGGGCCTTGATGATGGACTGGCCGGCGCGGTCCGACATGCGGTGGCGGAAACCGTGCTTGCGGCTGCGACGCCGCTTCTTCGGCTGGTAGGTGCGCTTCACTGGAACTCCAAGGGAAAGTGGACGGAACCGGTTCCGCCCGAGATCCGGTCCCCGTCGAAAATCCGCTGACTTGGAGTCAATGGATCGGGGCAGGCGCCTGTCGTGGCCGAGCGCCGACGGTGCGTCACCACCGGCGGGACCGAGTGGTGGTCCACCGGGTCGTCACAGGATCGAACGCGTAGAAGTGCCCCGGTTGGGTACCGGAAGCGCCCAGCGTACGCGGTGCCGTACAGCGTCGCCAACCGGTGTGTCCCGGCGTGCGCGACCCGCCGACGTGACCGGCCCGGCGGGCTGGCGTGACCCGGCCCGGCGCGCTGGGGTCCACTTGCACGATCGCCGGGGCGTGAGTACGTTCCGATGCTCGCCCGAGCACGCGATGAGTTGTCCACAGAATGTGGATGCAGCTGTGGATCATGTCGGAGGCGGAGGAGGAGTGCGTCCGTGACTGCCGACGCAACCCAGGTCTGGGACGAGACGGCGAACGTGCTCGTCCAGCAGGTGAGCGACGCCGTCTGGAGCTCGACCTTCCAGGACGTGCGCGGCAAGGAGTTCGTCGACGGCGTGCTCACGTTGTCGGTGCCCAGCCAGATGGTCCGCCAGCGCATCGAGCAGCGGTACCTCGGACTGATGGAGGCATCGCTGGCCGATGCGGGCCACGGCTCCATCTCGCTGGTCATCGAGGTCGAGATCGACGACCTCCAACCGGAACCCGACCTGCCGCGCCCACCGGCACAGCCACGCGCGGCGAGCGACACCACACCCGCGGGCAGCAGCACCGCGACGGGCAGCGCCGACGCCGCGAGCGACACCACGCCCGACAGCGGGAACCGCCGCTACACCTTCGAGTCCTTCGTCACGGGTCCCTCCAATCGCTTCGCGCAGGCCGCGGCGTTGTCGGTCGCGGAGACCCCGGCTCGCAGCTACAACCCGCTGTTCGTCTACGGCGGCGCCGGGCTGGGCAAGACGCACCTGTTGCAGTCGATCTCCCACTACGTGCGGGAGAACTACCCGACCTACCGGGTCCGCTACATCTCCACCGAGACACTGCTCAACGAGTTCGTCGACGCCATCCGCAAGAACTCCCAGCCCGAGTTCAAGCGGCGCTACCGAGAGATCGACGTGCTGCTCGTCGACGACATCCAGTTCATGGAGGGCAAGGAGCAGCTCCAGGAGGAGTTCTTCTACACCTTCAACTCGCTGCACGAGGCCCAGCGACAGATCGTGCTGTCCTCCGATCGTCCGCCCGACGCGATCGCCACGCTCGAGGACCGTCTGCGCAGCCGCTTCAAGATGGGCCTGATCACCGACATCCAGCCGCCCGACTTCGAGACGCGCCTCGCCATCCTCCGCAAGAAGGGCGAGCACGCCGGTTCACGGGTGCCCTCCGACGTGCTCGAGTTCATCGCCGCGAACATCACGTACAACATCCGTGAGCTCGAGGGAGCGCTCATCCGAGTCAGCGCCTACGCCGCCCTCAACGACGCCGATCTGACCGTCGCGCTGGCGTCCGAGATCCTCGCGGACTCGATCAGCTCCACGAAGCCCCGGCAGATCACCGCGGCGTTCATCACCGAGCGGACCGCCGAGATGTTCGGCCTCGAGGTCGAGCAGCTGCGTGGCAAGAGCCGTACCCGGGACCTGGTGCACGCCCGCCAGGTCGGCATGTACGTCTGCCGGTCGCTCACCGATCTGTCGTACCCGCAGATCGGCAAGGAGTTCGGCGGTCGGGACCACACCACGGTCATCCACGCCTACGAGAAGATCGCGAACCTCATGCAGGAGCGCCGCAAGACCTACGAGGACGTCACCGCCCTCGAGGCGCTCATCCAGCAGCACGCGACGGGCTGAGCCCCACCATGACCCCCGCACCTGTGCACAACCGGTGGAACAGTCGTCCCCGGAGCCGGGGTGAGATGGGGGTCGCGACCGCGATGGGAGCGGGATCGCGCTGTGCTCGACCCCTCCTGCGAGACAGCTCGTGCACAGACATCGTTGTAGTTCCATCCATGTGCAGTGGATCGCCGGAACGGCATGTGGACGACCATCCCGTGCCAGAGCTGGGCTGCGCTAGGTTTCCCACAATCCACAGGCCCAACTACTACTTCCACTGGTTGAACAACGAACACAGCACCAGTAGTGGGGAAAGCGAGAAGCAGTGAAGTTCCGCTGTGAGCGTGACGTGCTCGTCGAAGCACTTGCCACCGCTCAACGAGCCACGTCCAGTCGCGCCACGCTGCCGGTGCTGTCGGGGCTCCGGCTCTCGCTCGCCGGCAACACCCTGCGGCTGACGGGCAGTGACCTCGATCTGACCATCACCACCGAGATCGAGGTCTCGGGGGGCACCGACGGTGTCGCCGTCCTGCCCGCCAAGATGGCCGTCGACATCGTCCGGTCCCTGGAAGGCGGTGCGATCGACGTCGAGGCCGACGGCGACGAGGCACGCATCAGCGGAGGTCGTTCGAACTTCCGTCTGCACGCCATCCCCGCCGACGAGTTCCCCAACCTGGTCGATCCTGTCGGCGAGCAGGTCACGCTCACCGCAGCGGATCTCGCCGAGGGCCTCAAGCAGGTGGTGCGTGCCGCGTCGACCGACGAGTCCCGCCCGATCCTCACCGGCGTGCTGCTCGCCGCCGAGGGCCAGGGGCTGCGCATGGTCTCGACCGACTCGTACCGGCTCGCCGTGCGCGACCTGCCCGGCACCGCGGCGCTGAAAGAGGACCAGACGGTCCTGGTGCCCTCACGTGCGCTCAACGAGCTCGCACGTGCGCTGCACGACGACGAGGACGTGACGCTGATCCTGGGCGAGCGCGACGCGTCGTTCCAGGTCGGTGCGCTGCACCTCACGACCCGCCTCATCGAGGGCGAGTTCCCGAACTACCGCGGCCTCATCCCGACCGCGCAGCCGAACCGGCTGAACGTCGACCGCCAGGCGCTGCTCGACGCGGTGCGTCGTGTGCGGCTCATGGCTCGCGAGAACAGCCCGGTCCGCCTGACGATGACGACCGACCAGCTCGAGCTGCGTGCGGTGACCCTCGACGTGGGCGAGGCCTCGGAGCAGCTCGACGCGACCTACCAGGGCGATGAGCTGACCGTCGCGTTCAACCCGGAGTACCTCGTCGACGGCCTCGAGGTGACCCCGGGCGACGAGGTCTCCCTCGAGACCGTCGACTCGCTCAAGCCGGCGTTGCTGCGTCCCCTCGACAGCGAGGACTTCCTCTACCTGCTGATGCCGGTCCGGGTCTCCTGATCTCGGCCCGCCTGACCTCGGCCATCTGATCGAGTGCGCGTCGAGCGCCTGTGGCTCAAGGACTTCCGGTCCTACGAAACCCTCGAGATCGAGCTCGTCGACGGGCTCTGCGCCGTCACCGGCCCGAACGGCGTCGGCAAGTCGAACCTGCTCGAGGCCGTCGGCTATCTGTCGTTGCTCGAGTCGTTCCGCGGCGCGCCGACCGAGGCGCTGATCAGGGCCGGCGCATCGGCGGCGGTCGTGCGCGGTCAGATCGTCGCCGAGGGTCGCGAGCAGCTCATCGAGGCCGAGCTCGTCACCTCGGGGCGCAACCGGGTGCTGCTGAACCGCCAGCGCCTGACCCGCAACCGTGACCTGCTCGGCGCGCTGCGCGTCACGGTCTTCTCACCCGAGGACCTGTCGCTGGTCAAGGGTGGACCGGCCCTGCGTCGCACCTACCTCGACCAGCTGCTCGTCGGTCTCGACCCGCGCCACGACGCCATCCGCTCGCAGTACGACAAGGCGCTGCGCCAACGCAACGCCCTGCTGAAGCAGACCCACGGACGCCTGGACGAGGCGGCGGAGTTCACCCTGGCCGTGTGGGACGACAAGCTCGTCGAGGCGGGGGAGCGGCTCGCGGCGCTGCGCCACGACCTGGTGGCACAGCTCGAGCCGATCGTCGTGCGTGCCTACGAGGACGTCGCCGGCGAGCACCACGACATCTCGCTCACCTACGTCGCGCCCTGGCGGGACCAGGGCCTGCGTGACGCGCTCGCCGCGGCGCGCCGCGACGAGCTGCGGCGTGGCCTGACGCTGGTCGGTCCGCACCGCGACGACCTGTCGGTCGTGCTCCAGTCGCTGCCGGCGCGCACGCACGCCTCACAGGGGGAGCAGCGCTCGCTGGCGCTGGCGCTGCGGCTCGCGTCGCACCGGCTTCTGCACGAGGTGACCGGTGCGCCACCGGTCCTGTTGCTCGACGACGTGTTCTCCGAGCTCGACCCCGACCGCTCCGCGGCACTGCTGCGCAGCCTCCCGGCGGGCCAGGCGCTGCTGTCGACCGCCAGTGGCCTGCCCGACGGCGTCGAGGTCGCGCAGCGCATCACCGTGAGCCCGGGCACCTCGGGCACGGTCGCGACGAGTGCTGCGGGTTGACGAGTGCTGTGGGTTGACGGGCGCGGTGGGTTGACGGGCGCGGTCGCTCGATCACCTCGGGCGACCGGCTCGAGCGGGCGTAACGTGGCGCCATGGCGTGGGAGCCCCTGCCGGGGACGACCGAAACGATGAAGCCGGTGGGCTCGGCGCTGAGCCACCTGCACCGGACCCTCGGTCTCGCCCGCCCCGACACCGTCCGACTGCTCGAGGAGCACTGGGCCTCGATCGTGGGCGCGCGGCTCGCGCCGCGCTGCTCGGTGGAGTCCGTCCGACACGGCGAGCTGGTCGTCGCGGTCGACGACGCGGCCCTCGCGGAACACCTGCGCTGGAGCGCTCGCGACCTGGTCGCGGCGGCCGACGCGGTGTGCGGCGGAGGGGTCCTGGAGTCCGTGTCGGTCAAGGTCCGTCCGCCCTCTCGCTGACCCGGCGCGACCGGGTCGCGATCCCCCGGCGGGTGGCCGGGAGCGACCCCTGCAGGTGGTACCATTTCGGACCGACGTCGCGCGGGTCTCCCACGCTGGTCCACAGGTTGTCCACAACGATCGAGGCCCAACGATCACGGGGGAGTCATCACCCGTGGCGACGACCAGAGGCTGCTGTCCGGAGGCAACGCTTGACCTCAGAACCCACCACGTACGACGCCGACTCGATCCAGGTCCTCGAAGGGCTCGAGGCGGTGCGCAAGCGCCCCGGCATGTACATCGGATCGACCGGCCCGGCGGGTCTGCACCACATGGTGTACGAGGTCGTCGACAACTCCGTCGACGAGGCGATGGCAGGGCACGCGACCACGATCGACGTCACCTTGCTGCCCGACGGCGGCTGCGAGGTGCGCGACGACGGCCGAGGCATCCCCGTGGGCACGTCCTCGCAGTTCCCCGACCTGACCGCGGCCGAGGTCGTGCTGACGGTCCTGCACGCCGGCGGCAAGTTCGGCGGCGGCGGTTACAAGGTCTCCGGCGGCCTGCACGGCGTGGGCATCTCGGTGGTCAACGCACTGTCGGTCCGGGTCGAGGTCGAGATCGACCAGCTCGGCAAGCGCCACGCCATGTCGTTCGCGAACGGCGGCGAGCCCGTCGACAAGCTGCACGTGATCGGCGACGCGCCGCTGGGCCCCGACGGTCAGCCCCGCACCGGCACCACGGTCCGGTTCTGGCCGGACCCCAGCGTCTTCGACGAGACCAACTTCCGTGCCGCGACCCTGACCGAGCGCTTCCAGATGATGGCGTTCCTCAACGCCGGGTTGCGCATCACCTTCCGCGACACCCGCCCCGACCACAGCTCCGACGAGGTCGAGTTCCACTACGAGGGCGGCATCCGCGACTTCGTGCGACACGTCAACGCCGCGAAGGAGGCGCTCTTCAGCGACGTGGGCTACCTGCGTCAGTCCGAAGAGGACGGCGACTCCTCGATGGAGGTCGAGATCGCGTTCCAGTGGAACACGGGCTACAACTCCGACGGCCTGCACAGCTTCGCCAACGGCATCTCGACCATCGAGGGCGGCATGCACGAGGAGGGCTTCAAGAAGTCCCTCACCAACACGGTCAACCGGTACGCCCGCGAGCACCAGTTCCTCAAGGAGAAGGACCAGAACCTCCAGGGCGAGGACATCCGAGAGGGCCTCACGGCGATCATCTCGGTGAAGCTGACCGACCCGCAGTTCGAGGGCCAGACCAAGGCGAAGCTCGGCAACGTCCCCATGCGCTCCCTGGTCGAGCGCGCCACGAACGACAAGCTGTCGGAGTGGCTCGAGGAGCACCCGTCCGAGGCCAAGCGCATCCTGCAGAAGGCAGTGCAGGCGGCCAGGGCACGAGAGGCCGCCCGCAACGCCCGTGACGCCACCCGCCGCAAGTCGGCGCTCGACGGCGCCGGTCTGCCCGGCAAGCTCGCCGACTGCTCGTCGAAGGACCCGCGTGAGTCCGAGCTCTACATCGTCGAGGGCAACTCCGCGGGTGGTTCCGCGAAGGACGCCCGCAACCCGCGCACGATGGCGATCCTGCCGATCCGCGGCAAGATCCTCAACGTCGAGCGTGCCCGCCTCGACAAGATGCTCAAGAACACCGAGGTCCAGGCGCTGATCTCGGCGGTCGGCGCCGGCGTCGGCGACGAGTTCGACATCGAGAAGATCCGCTACCACAAGGTCGTGCTGATGTGCGACGCGGACGTCGACGGCTCGCACATCCGCACGCTGCTGCTCACGTTCTTCTTCCGCCAGATGCGACCCCTGATCGAGGGCGGGCACGTCTACATCGCGCAGCCGCCGCTGTACTCGACCGAGGTCGGGCGCAACAAGATCTACCTGAAGGACGACGCGGCCAAGGCGGCGTTCCTGGCGGACCACCCGAACCACAAGAACGAGTTCCAGCGCCTCAAGGGCCTCGGCGAGATGGATGCCGAGGAGCTCTGGGAGACGACCATGGACCCTGCGCAGCGCACGCTGCTGCAGATCTCGGTCGAGCAGGCCGTCATCGCGGACGAGGTCTTCTCGATCCTGATGGGCGACGACGTCGAGAGTCGCAAGCACTTCATCCAGACCAACGCCTCCGACGTCCGGTTCCTGGACATCTGACGGGCGCGGACATCAGAACGAGCGGAGCTCCACAGCCATGAGCGATGACACGCCGAACGACGACGTGACACCGGAGGAACCCACCGACGGCGCCCTCGTCGCGTCGACCTCGGGCAGCATCGAGCCGATCGAGATCCAACAGGAGATGGAGCAGTCCTTCCTGGACTACGCCATGTCCGTCATCGTCGCCCGTGCGCTGCCCGACGCGCGCGACGGCCTCAAGCCGGTGCACCGCCGGATCCTCTGGGCCATGCACGAGGCCGGCCTGCGCCCCGACCGCAACCACCGCAAGTGCGCGACGGTCGTCGGTGACGTGCTCGGCAAGTACCACCCCCACGGCGACCAGTCCGTCTACGACGCGCTGGTCCGCATGGGCCAGGACTTCTCGCTGCGCCACCCGCTGATCGACCCCCACGGCAACTTCGGGTCGCCGTCGCCCTATGACCAGCCCGCCGCCTACCGCTACACCGAGTGCCGTCTCACCGCGCTCGCCATGCACATGCTGGCGGGCATCGACGAGAACACCGTCGACTTCACGCCGAACTTCGACGGCTCCACCGAGGAGCCCGTCGTCCTGCCGAGCCGTTTCCCCAACCTGTTGGTGAACGGCAGCCAGGGCATCGCGGTCGGCATGGCCACGAACATCCCGCCGCACAACCTCGGCGAGGTCATCGACGCCACGATCCACCTGCTCGACAACCCCGAGGCGACCCCCGACGACCTGATGGAGTTCGTCAAGGGCCCGGACTTCCCGACCGGCGCACAGATCATGGGTCGCGCCGGCATCATCTCGGCGATCCGCACGGGTCGCGGCTCGATCAAGATGCGTGCGAAGGCCGAGATCGAAGAGGGACCCAAGGGCGACCGCATCGTCGTCACCGAGATCCCGTACCAGACCTCGGTCGAGGTGATCGAGGAGAAGATCGCCGAGCTCGCGAACGCCCGCGTGATCGAGGGCGTGCGTGAGATCCGCAACGAGCGCTCACGCGGCCAGACCCGCCTGGTGATCGAGCTCAAGCGCGACACGCCGGCCAACGTGCTGCTGAACAACCTCTACAAGCACACCCCGCTGCAGACGGCGTTCTCGACCAACTTCGTGGCCCTCGTCGACGGCGTGCCGCGTACGCTCAACCTGCGCGACGCCCTGGTGCACTACGTCGAGCACCAGGTCGAGGTCATCACCCGCCGCTCGCAGTTCCGTCTCGACAAGGCGCGCCGCCGTGCGCACATCGTCGAGGGCTTCCTCAAGGCGCTCGACCTGATCGACGAGATCATCGCCGCGATCCGCGCGTCGGCCGACCGGGGCGCCGCGATCCTCGCCCTGCAGGAGGAGCGCTTCGACTTCTCCGAGATCCAGGCGACCGAGATCGTCGACATGCGCCTCTCGACGCTGACCCGCCTCGGACGTGAGCGTCTCGAGGAGGAGATGGAGCAGCTCCAGCTGACCATCGCCGAGCTCGAGGCCATCCTCTCCGACGACGCCAAGCTGCGTGCCGTCATCAAGGAGGAGATCACCGAGATCCGCGACGAGTTCGCGACGCCGCGGCGCACGACGATCGAGCACGACGACGGCGACCTCGAGATCGAGGACCTGATCGACGACGAGGACGTCGTGGTGGTCATGACCGCCCGCGGCTACATCAAGAACGTCGCGGCGGACTCGTTCCGCTCCCAGGGTCGCGGCGGCCGCGGTGTCGCCGGCGCCCGCCTCAAGGACGAGGACTACATCACGCACCTGGTGCACACCTCGGCGCACGCCTTCCTGTTGTTCTTCTCGAACCGTGGTCGTGTGTACCGCCTCAAGGCGCACCGCATCCCCCAGCGCGACCGCACCGCGCAGGGCCTGGCGATCGTGAACCTGCTGCGGCTCCAGCCGGACGAGAAGATCCAGACGATCATCGACACCCGCGACTACGAGACGCACCGCTACCTGTTCTTCGTGACCCGCAACGGCACCGTCAAGAAGACGATGTTCAACGCGTACGACAACTCCCGCCAGGACGGCCTCATCGCGATCAACCTGCGCGACGGCGACGAGCTGGTCCGGGTGATCCCCACCTCGGGCGAGGACGAGATCCTGCTGGTCTCCGAAGCGGGCCAGGGCATCCGGTTCTCCGAGGAGGACGTCCGCCCGATGGGCCGCACCGCCGGTGGTGTGCGCGGCATGCGCCTGCGTGAGGGCGACGGCGTCGTCGGCGCCGACGTGATCGCGCCGGACCTGCGGCTGCTGACGATCACCGACGCCGGCTACGGCAAGCGGACCGAGATCGACGAGTTCTCGATCCAGGGTCGGGGCGGCCAGGGCGTGCGTGCCCACAAGCTGCACGCCGATCGAGGACGTGTCGTCACCGGCTTCCTCGTGGGCGAGGACGACGACCTGCTGCTCATCAACGACGCGGGTGTCCTGATCCGAACCGGCGTCAAGGACATCTCGGTCCAGGGCCGTGGTGCGACCGGTGTGCGCGTCATGCGCAACGACGACGAGACGCGGGTCGCGGCGGTGGCACGCGTGCTGTCCTCCGAGGAGGCGCCGTCGGACGACGAGACCGAGGGCGACGCCACTGCGAGCGACTCCGAGGTCGACGACACAGCGCTCGCCGACGACACAGCGCTCGCCGATGAGGGGGCCGATGGCTCGGGTGACGCCGACGAGAGCTGACCGTCGTGACCAGCGTGGAGCGGCGTCGCTGCTGATGCTCGCGCTGGTGGCGGTCGCGGTGGGTCTGGTCGCCGCGATCGGCGTCTCGGGCCCGGCACTGGTCGACCAGGCACGGGCCGACGCCGTGGCCGATGTGGCGGCGCTCGCCGGCGTCGACGGCGGCGAGCGTGCGGCGCGGACGGTCGCGCAGCGCTCCGGCGCGAGCGAGGTC
>JAEWED010000150.1 GCA_023389745.1 Actinomycetes bacterium | reverse complement strand
TCCGGATGAAGTCCGGCTCGGCGCTGCTCGACTTCATCCTCTCGGACATCCAGGAGCTGAAGCGCATCTTGTTCGATCCGAAGGGCCACCAGGTGATCATGGCGGCGATCGAGGCCACGTGGTGGCTCAACGAGAAGCTGCAGGCGTGGCTCGGCGAGAAGAACGCGGCCGACACGCTGACGCAGTCCGTCCCCCATAACGTCACGTCGGAGATGGGACTGGCGCTCCTGGACGTCGCGGACGTGATCCGCCCGCATCCGGAGGTGGTGGCTTTTCTGCAGCACGTCGAGGATGAGGGCTTTCTGGACGGGCTGCCGCAGCTCGCGGGCGGGCGGGAAGCGCGCGACGCCATTCAATCCTGGCTCGACGAGTACGGCATGCGCTGCGTCGGCGAGATCGACATCACGAGGCCGCGCTTCCGTGAACGCCCCAGCACGCTCGTGCCTCTGCTCCTCGGCAACATCAAGAGCTTCGCGCCTGGCGAGGGCGCGCGGCGCTTCGAGCAAGGGCGGCAGCAGGCGTCGAAGAAGGAGCAGGAGCTGCTGGAGCGCTTGCGGGCCTTGCCGGACGGCGAGCGGAAGGCCGAAGAGACCAAGCGGATGATCGACCGCGTCAGGACCTTCATCGGCTATCGCGAATATCCGAAGTACGGAATGGTCAGCCGCTATTTCGTTTACAAGCAGGCCTTGCTCGAAGAAGCCGAGCGCCTCGTCACGGCCCACGTGCTTCGTGAGAAGGAGGACATCTTCCATCTCACGTTCGAGGAGCTCCACGACGTCGTGCGCACGAACCGCGTGGATGAGCAGCTCATCCGCCAGCGCAAGGACGCGTTCAGGTCCCATCGAACGCTCACGCCGCCGCGGGTGCTCACGTCGGATGGCGAGGCCATCGCCGGCGCGTACCGGCGCGACGATGTGCCGGCCGGCGCGCTCATCGGTCTGGCGGTCTCCGCCGGGACGATCGAGGGACGGGCCCGCGTCATCCTCGACATGGCGAAGGCCGATCTCGAAGCAGGCGACATCCTCGTCACCGCCTACACCGATCCCAGCTGGACGCCCCTGTTCGTCGCGATCAAGGGCCTGGTGACGGAGGTCGGGGGCCTGATGACTCACGGTGCGGTGATCGCGCGGGAGTACGGGCTGCCGGCCGTCGTCGGGGTGGAGCATGCCACCCGCCGGATCCGGGACGGGCAGCGGATACGCGTGCACGGAACGGACGGGTACGTGGAGATCCTGCCCTGAGCACACGTGCCGACGACGGGATACCGCGAGCAGAGAACCGATCCGGCGGGCAGATCCGCCTCTTGACGACCAATAAGTCTCGGCTTATGAATTAGTCATGCAGCGCGCGGCCGTGGCCGAAGACAAGATCTTCCAGGCGCTGGCGGACCCCAGTCGCCGGGCGATCTTCGAGTCGCTCACGCGCGGCGAAGCGGCGGTGAAGGACCTCACGGCGCGCTTCGACATCTCGCAACCTGCGATCTCGCAGCACCTCGCCACGCTGAAGGACGCCGGTCTGGTCGACGGCCGGCGCGAGGGACGCTGCGTCTACTACCGAGTGGAGCCACGCGGAATGAAGCCGCTCATCGACTGGATCGCGCACTACCGCGCGTTCTGGACGGAGCACGTCGAACGACTCGAACGACTGCTGGAGAAGATGGACAAATGACCGTCACCGACAAGACCGCCCCGTCGCAGACCGACTCCATTTCATTCGAATTCGAACTGCAGCATCCACCGGAGAAGGTGTGGCGCGCGCTCACCGACCCCGCGCTGCTCAGCGAGTGGCTCCTGCCCGCCATCGGGTTCAAGCTCGAGCCGGGCGCCGAGTTCATGTTCAAGACGCAGCCGTACCCGGGCTGGGACGGGACGGTGAATTGCCAGCTCGTCGAGATCGAGCCGCAACGGAAGCTCAGCTACAAGTGGACGGTCCCGTTCCTCGACACCGTCGTGACGTTCTCGCTCGCGCCCACGGGGTCGGGCACGCGCCTCTCGCTCGTGCAGTCGGGCTTCAAGTCGGACCAGAAGCGGGAGTTCGGCGGAGCGCGCTACGGCTGGAACATGATGGGCGGGAAGCTCGTCGACCTGCTCGCGAAGCTGCCATGAGCCGGTCGAGCTCGTCCTCGGGGACAACGCCGAAGCTGAACAGATGGATCCGGCAGACGCACCGCTGGCTATCCATTGCGTTTACGGTGGCCGTCATCGTCAACTTCGTCGCCCTCGGACTGGAGAAGCAGGTCGTCTGGGTGGGCCTCTTGGCGCTGGCGCCGCTCGCGGTGCTCCTGTTCACGGGCCTCTACTTGTTCGTCCTGCCGTACGTCACCAGGTCGCGCAGCAGCGACAGTGTCTCGATCACCGCCGATACTCGATGACATGCCCGCGAACATGACCTCCCGCCGACACCCCGCAGACAGCCACGACTTCATCCGCGTCCAGGGCGCGCGGGAGAACAACCTGAAGGACGTCAGCGTCGAGATCCCCAAGCGGCGGCTGACCGTGTTCACCGGCGTCTCGGGCTCGGGGAAGTCGTCGCTGGTGTTCAGCACGATCGCGGCGGAGTCGCAGCGGCTGATCAACGAGACCTACAGCGCGTTCGTGCAGGGATTCATGCCGACGCTGACCCGGCCCGAGGTCGACGTGCTGGACGGGCTGACGACGGCGATCATCGTCGACCAGGAGCGGATGGGGGGCAATCCTCGCTCGACGGTCGGCACGGCGACCGACGCGAACGCGATGCTGCGCGTGCTCTGGAGCCGCCTCGGCAAGCCGCACATCGGCTCGTCGAGCGCCTTCTCCTTCAACGTCCCGTCGATCCGCGCGGCCGGGTCGATCACGGTCGAGAAGGGCAACAAGAAGAGCGAGAAGGTCGTCTTCAACCGCGTCGGCGGCATGTGCCCGCGATGCGAAGGCATGGGGCAGGTCAACGACGTCGACCTCTCTGCGCTCTACGACGAGACCAAGTCGCTCAACGACGGTGCGCTCGCGATCCCCGGCTACAGCATGGAAGGCTGGTACGGCCGGATCTTCCGAGGGTGCGGCTACTTCGATCCCGACAAGCCGATCAAGAAGTTCACGAAGAAGGAGCTCCACGATCTGCTCCACAAGGAGCCGACCAAGATCAAGGTCGACGGGATCAACCTGACCTACGCGGGGCTGATCCCGACGATCCAGAAGTCGTTCCTGTCCAAGGACATCGACTCGCTGCAGCCGCACATCCGCGCGTTCGTGGAGCGGGCGGTCACCTTCACCACCTGCCCCGAGTGCGACGGGACCCGGCTCAGCGAGGCCGCCCGGTCCTCCAAGATCAAGGGGAAGAACATCGCCGACGCCTGCGCGATGCAGATCAGCGACCTCGCCGAGTGGGTGCGCGGCCTGAACGAGCCGTCCGTCGCGCCGCTGCTGAAGTCGCTCCGTCACACGCT
>JAEWED010000122.1 GCA_023389745.1 Actinomycetes bacterium | reverse complement strand
ACGAGGGTGAGGCCACAGCCGCCGCCATCCGCGACGACGGCGGCCGTGCTGTCTTCGTGCACTGCGACATCACCGACGACGACCAGGTGCGGGCGCTCATGGATGCGGCCGCCACGGAGTTCGGCGGCATCGACGTGCTGCACAACAACGCCGGCATCCACGAGGCGATGATCGCCACGGACTTCAGCTTCGAGGACATGGCGATCGAGACCTTCGACCGAGTCATCGCGGTGAACCTCCGCGGTGCCTTCGTCTGCACGAAGGCGGCGCTGCCGTACCTCCGCGAGAGCGACCTCGGGCCCTCGGTCATCAACGCCGGTTCGACCGCTTCGTTCGCCGGCTACCCGTACGGCCTCGCCTACGGCACCTCGAAGGGCGGCATCGCGATGATGACCAAGAACCTCGCGGTCGCCCTCGCTCCGTACGGCATCAGGGCCAACTGCTACTGCCCGGCGACCGTCGAGAGCCAGATGGTCAAGACCGTCGGCTCGACCCTCGCCGGCGAGGACCCGGCCCTGGCCGAGGCGCCCGACGCCGCGCACCTCGGGGCGCACCTCGTGCGTCGCATCGGCGACCCGGTCGACGTCGCAGAGCTCGTCTGCTTCCTCGCCGGTCCTCGGTCCTCGTTCGTCAACGGCGTGACCTGGCTCATCGACGGCGGCGTCCTCGCCTGGCGCGACAGCGTCGACGCCCTCGGCATGACCTGACCGACCACTGCCCACCCCGACCCGTCCCCCGAACCCCGACCACCTGGAGCCATGACATGACCGACGCAACGATCGACATCAACTTCTTCGATCCCGAGACCAACGCCTGTCCGTACCCCGCGTACGACACCCTCCGCGAGGAGGCGCCGGTGTGGCGCGACCCGCACACCGGCATGTTCGTCATCACCCGCTACGAGGACCTCAAGGCGGTGCTGTCGAACCCCGAGCTGTTCACCAACCAGGTGGGCTCCGCCGCCGGGATGACCGAGAAGGCCATGAAGCCGACGGATCCCGAGGAGATCCGCAAGCAGGAAGAGGCCGCGGAGCAGGAGCGCCAGATCCAGAAGCTCTACGAGGAGAAGGGCTGGGTGCCGGCCCGGAACCTCGACGCGCTCGACGGTGAGAAGCACACCGAGCTGCGGCGGATGATGTCCCAGGCGTTCCGGCCGGGACGCGTCAAGCAGCTCGATCCGTACGTCGAAGGGCTCGCGAACGACCTGTTCGACAGCTTCATCGGCGACGGCCGCTGCGAATGGGTCAGCGCCTTCGCCGTGCCGCTGCCGCTGTACACGATCGGCAAGCAGATGGGCGTCCCGCCCGAGGACATGCCCCGCATCAAGGCCTGGACCGACGCGTGGGTCCAGCGTCTGGGACTCATGCAGACCATGGAGGAGCGACTCTGGTCGGCCGAGAAGGAGATCGAGGCCCAGCACTACTTCCAGGCGATCTTCGAGCGGCTGCGCGAGCAGCCCGAGGACACGGTGCTCAGCGACATCGTCAACAAGCCGATCCCCGAGTGGGGTCGGACGCTCACCGACGAGGAGCTCCACGGCGAGATGATGGCCGACATCTTCGTCGGTGGGTCCGAGACGACGACGAACGCGCTCTCCGCCGGCGTCGTCATGCTGGTGCAGAAGCCGGAGGTCTGGAAGGCGCTCCAGGCCGACCCCGAGAAGTACCTGCCGGTCTTCATCGAGGAGGTCGTGCGCCTCGAGACGCCGGTGCAGGGCCTGCTGCGAGAGGTCGCCGAGGACACCGAGCTGCACGGCGTGCACCTGCCGGCGGGCTCGGTCCTCAACATGCGCTTCGCCGCCGGCAACCGCGATCCCCGCGAGTACGGCTGCCCGGCCGACGTCGACCTCGAGCGTGAGGGGGCCAAGGGCCACCTCGGCTACGGCTTCGGCGCGCACTTCTGCCTCGGGGCGGCGCTCGCCCGCCGCGAGCTGTACTGGGGCTTCAAGGGCCTCGTCGACCGTGTCGAGTCGATCCGCTTCGCGGACGACCACACCTTCGAGTACCACCCGAACTACTTCCTCCGTGCGCTCAAGGAGCTGCACATCGAGTTCACCCCGCGCTGAGCGGTCAGGCCCGAGTCGTTCGTCGTCGGAGACCCCCCCTCCGTCGGCGGACGACTCGTTCACCACGATCACCACCAGATCCAGGAGCCCATGTGTTGGAACAAGGTCGCACAGTGACCGAGACGACGGTGTTGCAGGAACCAGCGGGGGACACCGCGTCGCGCACCGATCACGCACCCCCTGCGGGCCAGGCGGTGTTGCGCATCATCACCCGCTACGGCCTGCTGATGATGCTGGGGCTGGTGATCGTCGTGTTCGGTGTCATGGAACCGGACTCGTTCTTCACGATCGCCAACGCCCGGTCGACCGCCAGCATCGCCGCACCGCTGATCATCCTGGCCGTGGCGCTCACCGTGCCCCTCGGGCTGGGCGAGTTCGACCTGTCGATCGGCAACGGTGCTCAGCTCTCCGGAGCGGTGCTCATCTGGCTGATCAGCAGCCAGGGTCTGCCGTGGCTCGGAGCGATTGGCATCGTGCTCGCGGCGGCCGCACTGATGGGACTGCTCGTGGGAACGATCGTCGTGAAGTCGCAGGTCAACGCCTTCATCATCACGCTCGGCGCCGGCACGATCTTCGCCGGGCTCGAGTTCGGGATCATGCGCGGCGTCACCCTCTACACCGGCATCCCCCCGGAGTTCACCGAGCTCGCCGTCGGGCGGACGCTCGGGATCCCCAACGCCGTGCTCACCGCAGCCGTGTTCGCGCTGCTGGTGTGGGTCGGGATGGAGCGGACCGTCGTGGGTCGACGCATGCGCGCCGCGGGCGGCAACCCCGAGGCGGCGCGACTCGCCGGCGTGCGCGTCGACCTGCTCCGTGCCAGCGGCTTCGTCGTCTCCGCCGTGGGGGCCTCGGTCGCTGCGGTCATCCTCATGGCCCAGTCCGCGTCGTACTACCCGAACTCGGCCGTCGCCCTGCTGCTGCCGACCTACGCCGCGTGCTTCCTCGGCACGACCGCCTTCCGCTCGAACATCTTCGACGTCGGCGGGACGCTCGTCGGCGCGGCCTTCCTGGCGGTGGTCCAGAGCGGGTTGATCATGATCGGCGTGCAGTCCTGGATCGCACAGATCGTGCAGGGATCGCTGCTCATCGCAGCGGTCGTGCTCTCCAAGGCGGCATCGCGAGGCACGGCGTGAGCGGGCTGCCGGACGACGACGGCGTGGCCGACGCCACCGACACCGAGGACCTGTCCTCGGTCGTGCTCGGCGTGCGGGGCGTGTCGAAGCGCTACGCGGGGATCCTCGCGCTCGACGACGTCACGATGTCGGTGCGCCCGGGTGAGTCGGTCGCCCTGCTGGGCGCCAACGGCGCCGGCAAGTCGACACTGGTGAAGGTCCTCACCGGGGCGGTGCAGCCCGACGGGGGCGAGGTGGTCATCGACGGTGCGGTCCGTCGGGTGCCGACGCCCAGGGCCGCTCGGAGCCACGGCGTCGGCTTCGTGACACAGGAGCTCGCGATCGCCGAGGACCTCACGGTCGCGGAGAACGTGCTCGCCGGCGGATGGATGCAGTCCGGTCCCTTCGTGTCGGCCCGCCGGAGCGTGCGTGCGGTCGAGGAGGTCTGCGCCAGGGTGGGGCTCGACGTGCCCGCCCAGACCCTGGTGCGCGACCTCAGTCCGGCGGCGCAACGGCTGGTGATGATCTGCCGTGCGCTGGTGGTCCACCCGTCGACGTTGATCCTGGACGAGCCGACGGCGGCCCTCGCCGATCGTGAGGCCGACCGGATGGTCGAGGTGCTCAACCAGCTGCGGTCCGAGGGGCTCAGCGTCGTGTACATCTCGCACCGCATGGAGGAGATCTCCAGGCTCTGCGACACGGTCATCGTGCTCCGCAACGGCCGGGTGGTGATGACGGCGCCGGCGAGCCCGGAGTCGGTCGAGCGAGCCGTCGAGGTCGGCATCTCGAGCAACCACGACCCGGTGCCCGAGCTCATCGAGGAGCTGGCCACACCCGAGGTCGCGGACATCCGGACGTCGCCCATCGCACTGCGGTGCAGCGGTCTGAGGACCCACGTGCTCGACGGCGTGGACCTGCAGGTCCACGAGGGTGAGGTCGTCGGGCTCGCCGGGCTGCTCGGCTCCGGGCGGACCGAGATCCTCCGTGCCGTCGCCGGCGCCGACCGTCTCGCGGGCGGGAGCATCGAGATCTTCGGCGAGCACGCCCGCCTCCGGAGCCCCTCCGACGCGATCGGCCACGGTGTCGCGCTGATCCCCGAGGACCGCCGCAACCAGGGCGGGCTGCTGGAGCTCACCGTCCGGGAGAACCTGGTGCTTCCCGACATCCCGTCGCGTGGCGGGTGGCTCCGCCGCCGGGCCGAGAAGGAGCTCGCGGCCGACGCCGTCGAGCGCTTCGGCATCAAGTGCGCCTCACCCGAGGTGGCGCTGCACACCTTGTCGGGTGGCAACCAGCAGAAGGTGATCCTCGCACGGTGGTTGCTGATGGAATCACGGTTGTTGCTCCTCGACGAGCCGACCGCCGGCATCGACGTGGTCGCGAAGCACGAGCTGATGAGCTTGGTGAGGGCCGTCGTCGGACAGGGCCGGGCGGCACTCATCGTCAGCTCCGAGCTCGACGAGCTCTGCGAGTACTGCGACCGGATCTACGTCGTGCACAACGGCGCGGTGCGCGCCGAGGTCGGTGGCGACACCAGCGTGGCCGACCTGGTGCGACTGTGTGGTGAGCGGCCGACGGTCGCTGCCTAGGACCGAAGCGACACGAGGCGCCCCACGGCGGGGCGCCGGAGACCCCAACACCCCAACAGCACGGCCCGACACGCGGCCGTCCGACGAGATGGAGATGACACATGGCAGACCGACAGGCGATCGAGAACATGCTCGCGTCCTGGGCCTACGGCTACGACGAGCGCGAGCCGGAGCGCATGCGAGCGGCGTTCACCGACGACGCGGTGATGACGATGGAGATCGGGCTCGGCGACGACAAGGAGCTCATGGGCCCCTACGACGGCATCGACGAGGTCATGGGGCTCTTCACCGACCACCACGGTGAGCAGCGCGACCAGCGTCGCCACGTCACGACCAACCTGGTCGTGCTCGACGAGACCGACGACTCCGCGAGCATCGTCAGCTACCTGAGCCTGTTCGTGACCTCGGCCGGCGAGGTGCGTCTGCAGGCGACCGGGGTGTACCGCGACCAGGTCGTCCGCATCGGCGACGAATGGCGCATCCGCGAACGTCTGCTGCAGCTCGACGTGCACTACTGACATGGCCGACCGACTCGCGATCGAGAACGTCCTCGCCACCTGGGCGCTCGGCTACGACGACCGCCGTCCAGAGCTCATGGAGCGCTGCTTCACGGCGGACGCGACGATGACGCTCCACATCGGCGACGAGACCATGGGTCCCTACGTCGGTCGGGACGAGGTGATGCGGCACTTCACCGATCACCACGAGATCCAGACCGACCAGCGACGCCACGTGGTCACCAACGTCACCCTCGAGCTCGACGAGCGGACCGAGGCCAGGACCACCAGCGTCCTGACACTCCTCGTCGTGGACGGCGGCGAGGTCCGGGTCCAGGCGACCGGGGTGTACCGCGACCACTTCGTCGAGGCGGACGGCCGGTGGTGCATCCGTGAGCGGGTGCTCCGCCTCGACGCCCACTACTGATCAGCGCCGCCCCGCCGCCGGGGACTCGGCGCCGAACGAGCTCTCGGAGACACGTGACGCAGACCAGCAGCAACACCCCGACCCCGATGCGCGGCGAGGCGCCCCGCCGTGCGCGACCCCGCCGCACGAAGAAGACGGCGCTGCTCGTCGCGCAGCAGATCGTCGGTCAGATCACCCGTGCAGGGCTGGAACCCGGATCGAGGTTGGCCTCGGAGCGGGAGATGCTCCAGCAGTTCGACGTCGGGCGGGGCACCCTGCGCGAGTCGCTGCGGTTCCTCGAGATGCAGGGGGTCGTGACGATGAAGCCCGGCCCGGGCGGCGGGCCGCTGGTGAACACACCCGACGCCCAGGACTTCGGGACGTCGCTCGCCCTGTACATGGAGCTGCTGTCGACGCCGTTCCGCTCGATCGTCGAGGCCCGACAGCTGCTGGAGCCGGCCATGGCGGCGCAGGCGGCGCAGCGCCGTGAGGCGGTGCACCTCGACCAGATCCGCACGGCGGTCGACCTGATGGAGCAGCACGTCGACGACGAGGACGAGTTCCTCCACCAGAACGAGGCGTTCCACGACGCGATCGCGTGGAGCTCGGGCAACCCGCTGTTCGGGCTCCTGACGGCCTCGCTGCACTGGATCACCGACGGAACGGCGTTGGGTGTGGACTACCCCGAGAGCAGGCGGGCTGCGGTGGTGGCGGCGCACCGTTCGATCTACGAGGCGATCGAGGCGGGTGAGGTGGACCGGGCGAGATCCGAGATGGGTCGCCACATCGACGAGTTCGCTCGGTACCTGCGGCGGTACTACCCCAAGGTCTGGGACGGCGCCGTTCGCTGGGACAGCTTCGGCTGAGGCCCTGACGGGTCAGCCCGGGTGCCCGGGACGCTGGGGCCAGAGCACCTCGACGCACAGACCGATGTGGTCGCTCGCCATCACTCCGGTCAGCGACTCGTGCAGGGCGAGCTCCGCGGACAGCACCCGCCCCGCGCCGTCGACGCGGTTGAAGGCGTCGCCCACGAACACGTAGTCGATCCGCTTGCGCGGCACGTTGATCGCCGCAGCGATCGGGTGGGTGCGCCACTGCTGGGTCCAGCCCGGTCCGCCGTCGCCCGCGACGCGCCAGGCGTCCTGGTAGTAGGTGCGCCGGCCGTCGAGGTCGCACAGCGAGGTCATGAACCGGATCTCGTCGCTGTCGGGCTCTGCGTTGAAGTCGCCGCAGACGATCGCCGGCACCGACTCACGCCGCCGGCGGGTGCCCGTGGTCCCGTCCAGGTCGCCACGCACCGAGCGCACGTACTCGTCGATGGCCAGCACCTGCCTGCGGCGGTGGTGGCCGTGCACCGGAGCCGACGCGAGGTGGCAGCTGAACACGTCGAGCCCGGCGGTACGGGCGTGCACGATCTCCCACGGCACCAGGCCGGGGAACGGGTCGTCCGGGTCGTCCTCGACGGGGAGCGGCAGGTGGCCGGTGCGTTCGAAGGGCCAGCGCGACAGGATCGCGGACCCGAAGTGCACCCCGGCGTCGGGCCACAGCGCCTCGTCGAACGCGTCGCCGCCGAAGTGGCAGTGCCACTCACCGTCGGCGTGCGCCGCGATCCATCGGGCGGTGTTCGTGGTCGGATCGTCGATGCGCTCCCAGATCTCCTGCAGACAGACGACGTCGGGTCGGAGCCGGTCGATCCACGCCACGATCTCGTGCCGGCGGTCCTCCCAGCCGTGTTCGAGCAACGTGCCGGCGTTGAGCTGCAGCACCTTCACGGTCGGTGCGGACGGGGCGGATGGCGACATCCGTCGAAGGTAGCCGTGGCGATGGTGGCGCCCCGACGACCGGGCCACCGGCGACAGGCCACCGACGGGTACCGAGGATCAGCGGCGTCGCTCCCAGGGCGACGCGCTGCTGTCGAACTCGAACATGGTCGCGGTCTGGCTGGCGGTCGCGAGCAGCTGGCCCGACTCGCTCCACAGGTGCGCCGTGCCATAGCCGTAGCCTCCCGAGGCGAAGTGGCCGCGCAGGTCGAGCAGCACCCACTCGCTCGGCTCGGTCGCGGCGAAGCGCACGGTGTTGTCCAGGCTCACACCACCGGCGACGACGCCCGCGCCGTGCGCGATCGACAGCGGCACCATGTCGGCCACGAACGCCACCATCGCCGGTGTCAGCGGGACGCGGTCTCGGCGCCGGCACCACATGCACATCCGTCCGGGTCCGGCGTCGGGGTGGTCGCGCACCTCGGGCTCGCGGAACTCGACGACGCTCGAGAAGCCGACGTCGCGCGGCAGCTCCGGGATCTCGGTCACGCCGGCGTTGCGCAGCATGGCGACGAACGGTCCGCCGGAATCGGCCGACTCCTCGGGCCGTGCGACCTCGGGCCGGCGATCGAAGGACCCCGTCAGTCCGTCGGGGCGATGGTGCCCGGTCGCACCGAGCGAGGCGAACATGACCGCGCCCTCGTCGTCGGTCGCGGTGACGCGGAACTGGTTGGTGCGCCGACCGGGGGCGAGCACCTCGCCGAGGACCGACACCCGGGCGCCACCGGGTGCGGTCGAGACGAACTGCGTGGTGACCCACAGCGCGGCCCGCTCAGAGATGGCCTCGGCCACGGCGATCGACACGGCGATCGCCGTGCCGCCGTAGAGCCGCCCGTCCTGGCGGGACAGGTGGTTCTCGACGGTGAAGCTGAACCGTCCGGGCTCGTGGTCGGCGACGAGCCCGAGGAAGCCGGTGTCGGTGGTGAGGTCAGCGGTGGTGAGGTCAGGTT
>JAEWED010000073.1 GCA_023389745.1 Actinomycetes bacterium | reverse complement strand
GGGCCGTACTGCGTCACCAAGGCGGGCGTCATCGAGCTCGCGAAGGTCGCCGCGGTCGAGTACGCCCGTGACGGCATCCGCGTGAACTGCGTCTGTCCGGGGACGTTCCGGTCCGCGATCCACGACGAGCTGCCGCCCGAGGCGCTCGACGCGATCGGGGCGAAGCACCCGCTGGGACTCGGCCGCGCCGACGACGTGGCAGGTGCGTACTCGTACCTGGCGAGCGACGCCTCGGCGTGGACCACCGGCACTGCCCTCGTCGTCGACGGTGGCTACGCGGCCCCCTGACACTGGGGCTGCGCGGCGACCTGACACAGCCTGGATCGGGGCCACGATCATCGGGTCCGGCCGCTCAGCAGCCCAGGGCCCGGGCGATCACGACGTGCTGGATCTCGTTGGTGCCCTCGCCGATCTCGAGGACCTTCGAGTCGCAGTAGAAGCGGGCGACGGGTGACTCGAGCATGTAGCCGATGCCCCCGTGGATCTGCACCGCCTCGGACGCCGCCGACGCAGCCAGCCGACTGGCCTTGAGCTTGGCCATCGCCGCTTCCTTGAGGAACGGCTGGCCCTGGTCGCGCAGCCACGCCGCGCGGTAGGTCAACCAGCGGGCGGCCTCGAGCTCGGTGGCGATGTCGGCGAGCTTGAACTGGATCGCCTGGAACTTGCCGATCGGCTGGCCGAACTGCTGGCGCTGCGCGGCGTACTCGAGCGACATGTCCAACACGGCCTGGGTGAGGCTGAGCGACAGCGCGGCGATCGAGATGCGGCCCACCTCGAGGGTGCCGAGGAACTGCCCGAGTCCCAGGTCCGGGTCACCGACCAGGTGCTCGTCGGGCACCCACACGTCGTCGAAGAACAGCTCGCGGGTGTCGAGCCCACGCCAGCCGATGCCGCGCATCTTGGGGCCCATGGTGAAGCCGGGTGTGTCCTTCTCGACCACGAAGCTGCCGAAGCGGGGGCCGCCGCCGTCGGTCGTGCCCGTGCGCGCGAGCACCGTCGCGCCGAAGGACATGTCGGTGCCGGCGTTCGAGATGAAGGTCTTGGCGCCGTTGAGCAGCCAGCCGCCGTCGTGACGCTCCGCCCGGGTGGCGATGCCGCGGGCGTCGGAGCCGGCGTCGGGCTCGGTCAGCCCGAACGCACCGAGCACACGGCCCTCGGCCATCGGTCGCAGCCAGCGCTCGCGCTGCTCGTCGGTGCCGAAGAGCAGCAGCGGCATGGACCCGATCGTGACGTGTGCCTGGAACGCCGCAGCGACCGACTGGTCGGCGTGGCCGAGTTGCTCGAGCGCCGCGACGAAGCCGACGGTCGACATGCCGATCCCGCCCCACTGCTCCGGCACGAGCATGCCGAGCAGACCCAGCTCGCCCATCTCACGCAGCAGGTCGGTCGGGCACTCCGCCCGCTCCCAGGCGGCGGGTGCCCTGGTCGCGATCTCCCGTTCGGCGAAGCTCCGGCAGAGCTCGCGCAGGTCCGATTCGGCCTCGGTGAGCGAGAGATCCATGGTCAGCCAGCCGCCTTCGATCGGTCGATGTCGACTGCAGCGCCGCGCGTCGGCGTGCGATGGGACATAATAGGCACCTATTTTACGACTGCGGCATCCGGGGGGTTGATGGCAGGCGAGTCGAGCGTCGAACAGGTCGAGCGGTGGGTGGGGGAGCACTGGTCACCTGAGCTGACGCTCGCGCAGTGGTGGGACCTGCTCTGGGACGCGGGCTACGCGTTCCCGTCCTGGCCGGTCGGACTGGGCGGCCTCGCCGCGACCGCCGCCGAGGCGCGCATCGTCACCGGCGCGCTCGCGTCGGCGGGCACCATCGCGGCGCCGGTCGGCAACGGGCCGAACATGGGCGCACCGACGCTGATCGAACACGGCACCGACGACCAGCTGCGACGCTTCGTCGAGCCCCTGGGTCGCGGTCGGACCCAGTGGTGCCAGCTCTTCAGCGAGCCCGGCGCCGGTTCGGACCTGGCGAGCCTGTCGACCCGCGCCGAGGTCGACGGCGACGAGCTGGTCGTGTCGGGTCAGAAGGTCTGGAGCTCGAAGGCCGACGTCAGCGAGTGGGGCATGTTGCTGTGTCGCACCGACTTGGACGTGCCGAAGCACCAGGGCATCACCTTCGTGATGCTCGACATGCGCCAGCCCGGCGTCGAGGTGCGCCCGCTGGTGCAGATGAACGGCGCTGCGGAGTTCAGCGAGGTCTTCCTGACCGAGGCCCGGGTGCAGCTCGCGGACGTGATCGGCGGGGTCGGCGCCGGTTGGTCGGTGGCACGCACCACGCTGGCGCACGAACGTGCGTCGTCCGCAGCGGCACCTGGTCGAGGTGCGGTGCTCGTCGAGGCCGGCAGCATCCCCGGCAAGCTCGACCGACCGGTCGGCGAGCTGGTCGACGCCTGGCGGGCTGCGGGTGGCGCCAAACGACGCCAGGCGCCGCTGCTCTCGTCCCGGCAGATCCTCGAGCTCGCCCGAGCGGCCGAGCTCGAGGATCGGCCCGCGCTGCGCGAACAGGTGGTGCGCTACTACGTGCACAGCGAGGTCTACCGCCGCAACGGACAGCGGCTGCGCGACCTGGCCCGCGCCAAGGTGCCCTCGGCACTCGACGGGCCGGCGATGAAGCTCGACCTGGCCCGGCTGTCGCACGAGTCCCGCGACCTGTCGCTGGAGCTGCTCGGTCCCGCGGCCATGCTCGCCGGCGGTTCCGCACCGGACGGCGGACGGGTGCTGCGCACCGGCCTGACCGCGTTCGTGCCGTCGCTCGGCGGCGGCACGAACGAGGTGCAACGCAACATCATCGGTGAACGCACCCTGGGACTGCCCCGTGAACCGTCGGTCGACGCCGAGTTGTCGTTCCGACAGACGAGGAGATCGACATGACGCTCACGCCAGCGGTCGGGACCACCGGCGACTGGGGCATGCGCTGGCCCGGGCCCGAGATCGGCAGGGTCGCCGAGGCCGCCGGCTGCAGCGCCTTCTGCACCGGCGAGTTCGTCGACGGCAACGCGTACGTGACCCTCGCCGAGATGGCGGCGAACACCACCACCGCGCGAGTCGGCACCGGGGTCGCCTATGCGTTCGCCCGCTCGCCGTTCGTGCACGCCTCTGCGATGCGCCACGTCGACAAGATGGCCGGCGGCCGAACCTTCATGGGCCTCGGGGCGGGCACCCGGCGCATGAACGAGGACTGGTTCGCCGTGCCGGCGGATCGTCCGCTCGGGCGCATGGCCGACCTGGTCGGCGCCGTCAGGGCCTACCTCACCGCGCCCAACCGGCGACCCGTGCGCCACGACGGCGAGTTCTATCCGATCGACGCGACGATCATGGCGCCGGTGCTCGGCGCGATCGACGTGCCGATCCTGCTCGGTGCGTTCAACCCGGGCATGCTCCGCGTCGCCGGGCGGGTGGCCGACGGCATCATCGGCCACGGCCTGTTCACCGACCGGTGGTGGGACGAGGTCGTCGACCCGACGCTCGCCGAGGGTGCCGAGTCGACCGGCCGGGACGCCGCGGCGCTCAAGCGGTGGGGGTGGGTGATCACCTCGATCGACGACGACGATCCGGCCCGTGCCGAGCGCGACGCCCGGCTCATGGTGGGCTTCTACGTCACGGTCAAGACCTACGACTCACTCACGTCGCTGCACGGCTGGGGCCCGGCGGTCGACGAGATCCGCAACTCGTTCCGCGCCGGCGACATGGACGCCATGGCGGCCGCAGTGCCCGCCGACATGCTCGAGTCGATCGCCGTGTTCGGCTCGACCGCCGAGGCCCGTGACCGACTCGCCGCCCGCCGCCGTCTGCCGGAGCTCCGGTTCCATTCGGTGCCGTCGTTCCTGGTGTCACCGCGCCGATCGGCGGCGTACTCCGAGTCGATCGTCGGGCTGCTCGGCACCACCACGACCAAGGGAGCTCGATGACCGCGACCGACGACCCGACCTACGGGTTGCTGACCGACGACAGCTTCGAGCGGTCGCGTGCCCGCATCGGTGTGCCGGTCCGGCTGCCGAACATGCCGCACAACCTCGAGGTGTCCCGCGACGGGCTGCGCCACTTCGCGTTCGGGTACGGCGACGACAACCCGCTGTACTGCGACGAGCAGTACGCGGCGGGCACACGCTGGCAGGGCCTGATCGCCCCGCCGGCGTTCCTCTACACGATGGGCGAGGACGCCTCACCGAACCCCATGCCGCCCGAGAACAAGGCGGTGCTGCGGGGCGACCCGTTCGCCGGGCTCGGCTCGTACCAGGCGGTCATGGCGTTCGAGTGGTGGCGTCCTCTCGCACTCGGCGACCGGCTGAGCTGCCTGCGCGCCCAGGTCGGCGTGCAGGACAAGCGCAGCGACTTCGGTGGACGCAGCGCGCACGTCACCCACGACTTCATCTACGCCGACCAGCACGAGCGGCTGCACGCGATCCGGCGCGGCACGTGGGTCAACGCGGAGCGCGGCGCGACGAAGGAGCGCAAGAAGGAGCACGAGGTCCCCGAGCCGTACAGCCAGGAGCAGCTTGCCGAGATCGACGCCGCCTACGCCGCCGAGGAGCGTCGGGGGAGCGATCCGCGATGGTTCGAGGACGTGTCGATCGGCGACGAGCTGTCACCCAAGGTGAAGGGACCTCTCACGACGACCGACATCGTGGTGTGGCACCTCGGCTGGGGCATGCAGCTGACGCCGCCGGGCAGCTTCCGGCTCGCCTGGAAGGTCCGACAGAAGGCGCCCGGCCTGTACCCGCCCAACTCGCTGCACGTGCCCGACACGGTGCAGCGGCTGCACTGGGACCCCGAGCGTGCGCGTGAGCTCGGCCTGCCGACGTCCTACGACTACGGCGCGTTGCGTGAGACGTGGCTGACCCATCTGGTCACCGACTGGATGGGCGACGACGCGTGGTTGTGGCAGCTCGAGTGCCAGCACCGTCGCTTCAACTTCATCGGCGACACGTCGTGGTTGAGCGGCGAGGTGACCGACCTGCGTCAGGTCGAGACCGACGACGGCGTCCGCTCCGAGGCGCACCTCGCGATCCGTGTCACGAACCAACGCGGCGTGGTGACCAGCCCCGGCAGCGCGGTGGTGCTCCTGCCGAGTCGGGAGCACGGTCCGGTGCTCCTGCCGTCACCGCCGGCGAACAGCGTGGGCGAGATGCTCGACCACGAGATCGCACGCCTGCGGGACTGACGGCGCTCGGCCGGCTGGTCCGCCGACGGCGCGTCGCTGCTCCGGCTCAGCGCAGGTGCGGAGGCCGCTCGCTGCGGGGCTGCACGAGCCGCTCGCCCGGCGGTTTGTTCCCGATGTGGGTGTAGAGCAGGCCGTTCTGCTTGGCCATGGCAGGGGGCATCTCGGTCGCCTC
This sequence comes from Actinomycetes bacterium, assembly GCA_023389745.1. Classification (GTDB taxonomy): domain Bacteria; phylum Actinomycetota; class Acidimicrobiia; order Acidimicrobiales; family Microtrichaceae; genus JAFAFN01. Next base: position 40,028 of record JAEWED010000073.1, on the reverse strand, counting down.
CCAGATGGCGCGCACCGTGCCCTGCACGGCGATCGGATCGCGGCGTGCGATCTGTGCGGCGATGTCGTCGGCCCGGTCGCGCAGATCGCCGTCGGCGACCACCTCGGTGACCAGGCCGATCTCCTTGGCCGTCTGTGCGGTCAGCCGTTCGTCGGAGCCCATGAGCGCCCAGCGCAGCACCTCACCGAGCGGCACGCCGCGGTGCAACATGCCGATCGGTTCGACCGCGGAGACGATCGAGCCGTTTGCGTGCGGGTCGAAGAACGTCGCGGACTCTGCAGCGATGACGATGTCGCTCTCGTTGACCATGTACTGGCCGCCGCCGGCGCACATGCCCTGCACGGCGCACACGACGGGCTTCCAGACCCGGTTGGACCGAGGCCCCAGGTGGACGCCCGGGTCGACGTGGTTCCAGATGTTCTGGTCACGCCACCAGACACCCGCCTTGACGTCCATACCGGTGCAGAAGGCTCGATCGCCGTTGGCCCGCAGGACGGCGACGTGGATGTCGTCGGTGTCGCGGACGATGGCCCAGGCGGCGGTCACCTCCTCGCACATCGTGCGGTCGAAGGCGTTCATGCGGTCCGGGCGGTCGAGGGTGATCGTCGCCACGTGGTCACGCACCCCGAACTCGATCGTGGTGAAGGCGCCGTCGGTGCGGTCGGCCGGGCGGGTCGCGGTCCCGTCGGGGGCTGCGGTCGAGATGTCGTCGCTCACGGTGCAAAATCGTAGACTGATTTCCGATGAAGCGCGACGGGTCGACAGCCGCCACCGAGCGGGTCACGAAGAAGGCTGCCCCGAAGAAGGCGGCACCGAAACAGGCGGCAGTGAAGAAGGCGAAGAAGGCAGCGGCGAAGCCGGCGGCGCCGAAGAAGCCGGCAGCCAAGAAGGCTCCCTCGAAGAAGGTGCCCGCCAACAAGGCTCCGGCGAAGCGGGCGTCGGGGGCGGCGTCGCCCGGTCGCAAGACGCACGCCGTCGTCGTCGACGAGCTCCGCGGACAGATCCTGCGGGGTGAGCTGGCCGAGGGTGAGCGGCTGCCCGTCGAGGAGGAGCTGACCAGCCACTTCGGCATCGCCCGCACCACGCTGCGAGAGGCGCTGCGGGTGCTCGAGTCGCAGGGCCTGATCACGATCCGCCGCGGCCGTGGCGGCGGCCCGATCGTGACGCACCCGGACCTGGCCCCGATCTCGATGACGCTGGCGGCGTCGCTGCAGCTGCAGGGCACGTCGGTCGGCGACCTCGACGAAGCACGTCGCATGATCGAACCGCGCATCGCCGGCCAGCTCGCCCGGTCCCACCGGCCCGAGGACCTCGAGGCGCTCGAGACCGCGATCGCTGCGGCCTCCGATGCGGCCGAGGCCGACGATGCGATGGCCTTCGGTCTCGCCGCAGCCGGAGTGCACGATGCGCTGATCGAGAGCTCGGGCAACCGCACGCTGTCGACGTTGTCGAAGCTGCTGCAGCACATGGTGCGCGCCTACTACCTCCGCAACACCGCACGGATCGACCAGCCGCTGATGCGGCGAGCGGTGCGGGGTTACCGCAAGCTGCTCGACCACATCGTCGCCGGCGACGAGGAGGCGGCGGCCGCCCACTGGGACGCCACGATGCTCTACACGATCAACACCCGCGACCCCGACGAGCTGGTCACGGTGTTCTCGCTCCAGTAGCTCAGCGTGGCTCGCGGGGGAGTCCCAGGACCCGCTCGCTGTGCTGGCTGTCGAGCGAGCGGGCCGGTCAGCGAGGTTCGCGGGGGAGTCCCAGGACCCGCTCGCCGAGCAGGTTGTGCTGGATCTCGTGGGTGCCACCCGCGATGCGTGCCTGCCGTGTGGCGTTGAGGTCGTGGGCGACGATGTCGCCGTCGCGGTCGTCGCTGCTCCAGGCCTGACCGGCCGGGCCCGCGATGTCGGCGATCAACTCCGCGCACTCCTGCTCCAGGCTCCCACCGATGAGCTTCATCAACGACCCGGCCGCCGGGTGCCCGGCGCACAGCGAGCCGTTCGCATAGCGGTCGCGTACCCACTCCAGGATCCGCTCCGAGGTGACGATCCGGGCGATGCGCTGCCGCACGACGGGATCGTCGAGCGTCCCCGCGCTCGTGGCGACGCCGACGACCTGGCGGTGACGGCGACCACCGCCCGAGCCACCCATGTAGCCGGAGCGCTCCCCGCCGAGCGTGCCCTGCGACACGGTCCAGCCATCGTTCACCTCGCCGAGCACCAGTGCGTCGTCGATCCGGACGTCGTCGAGGAACACCTCGTTGAAGTGCTCGCCACCGGCGATGTCGACCAGGGCCCGCACCGTCACGCCCTCGGCGTGCATCGGCAGGATGAACATCGTGATGCCGGACTGCGGCTTGGCGGAATCCGGGTCGGTGCGGGCGAGCAGCAGACCGAAGTCGGCCCGCGCCGCGTACGACGACCAGACCTTCTGGCCGTCCAGGCGCCACTGGTCGCCGTCGCGGGCGCCACGGGTGCGCAACGACACCAGGTCCGAGCCCGCGTCGGGCTCGGAGAACAGCTGGCACCACTGCTCGTCGGCGCGGATCAGGGGAGGGATGTAGCGGGCCTTCTGCTCGTCCGACGCGGAGCGCAGCAACGTCGCGAGCGCCAGGTGCATGCCGATCCGGAGAGGTCGCAGCGACGGGGCGTCGTAGCGGCGGAGCTCGGCCTCGAGCAGCTTGTGATGGGCAACGTCGAGTCCTCGGCCGCCGTACTCGACGGGCACGTGCACCCCGGCGAGCCCAGCGGTCGCCAGGTCGCGCTGCAGCCCGACGGCGGCGTCGACGAACGCCTTCTCGCCGTCGGGGGTCCTCGAGATGATGTCCTCGCGGCGGTCGTCTGCCAGCGGATCGAGCAGTTCGAAGCGGGCGTCGAGGAACTCCCGCACCTCGGCACGGAACGTTTCGAGAGCGACCATTCCCGGACCCTAGTCGCATCGAGAAAATGGGTTACTATTTTCCGATGGACGGCCGGACGAACGGCTCAGCCCACGACCACGTGTGGGATCAGCGGCTCGGGTTCTGGTGGATCGCCGAGGATCACCCCGACGCGCCGGCGGTGCTCGCAGGTCCCGACGGGCCGCTCAGCTACGGCCAGCTCGCCGGCCGGGCGCACCAGCTGGTGCACCTGTTCCGCCATCTGGGAGCAGCGCCCGGGGCACCGGTCGCCGTGATGGCCGACAACGGCAACACGATCGTCGAGGCGTCGCTGGCCTGCCACGAGAGCGGGCTCCACATGATCCCGCTCAACACCCATCTGAGCTCGCGTGAGCTTCAGGCGATCCTGCGCCACTCGGGCGCCAGGGTGCTGGTCATCGCGGCGCGGTTCGCCGGACTGCTCGCTGACATCGACCACGCTGGCCTGGGGGTCCAGGTGTGCACGATCGGCGAGGTCGACGGCTACACCGAACTCGACACCGCACGTGGTGCACACCCGACATCGGTGCCGAGCGATCGCACCCAGGGCGGGCTGTTCGTCTACACCTCGGGGACCACCGGACACCCGAAGGGGATCCGTCGGCCGTTGGCCGAGGGCGATGTCGGCCAGCTGGCGAACGACGCGGCGGTGTTCGGTCGAGCGTTCGACTTCCGGCCCCTCGACGGGCCGATGCTGGTGTCGACGGGGATGTTCCACGGCGGGTCGCACGCCTACTACATGGGGGGCCTGAACGTCGGACACGCCTTGGTCATCATGGAGCGCTTCGATGCCGAAGCGACCCTCGCGGCGATCGAGACACATCGTGTGCGCTCGGCGTACATGGTGCCGACGCAGTTCCACCGGCTGCTCCAGCTGCCGCAGCGGGTGCGGGACCGCTACGACGTGTCGAGCCTGCACTCGATCGTGCACTCCGCGGCGCCGTGCCCCCGGGCGGTGAAGGAGCAGATGATGCAGTGGTGGGGCCCCGTCATCTGGGAGACCTACGGAGGGGTCGAGGGCGCGGCGACGATCGCCAAGCCGAAGGCCTGGCTCGAGCACCCCGGCACGGTGGGCCGGGCGGTGCGGGGGGTGCGGTTGTCGATCCTCGACGACGACGGCAACGAGTTGCCGGTGGGGGAAGTCGGCCACATCTACGTCGACAACGGCGTGGGCTTCACGTACCACGACGACCCGGATCAGACCTCGGCGGCGTTCCGGGGGCGGCGCTTCAGCCTGGGCGACATGGGCTACTTGGACGACGACGGCTACCTGTTCGTCGCGGACCGGGCCAAGGACATGATCATCACCGGTGGGACGAACGTGTACCCCGCCGAGATCGAGAGCGTGCTGCTGGATCATCCGGCGGTGCACGACGTCGGGGTGATCGGGCTGCCCGATCCCGACTGGGGTGAGACGGTCGCCGCGATCGTCGAACCGGTCGCCGACCACGTCGGCGACCCTGAGCTCGAAGGTGTGCTCCTGGCGCACTGCAAGGAGCAGCTCGCAAGCTACAAGGTCCCGCGGCGTTGGTTCTTCGCACAGGACCTGCCCCGCACCGAGGCCGGCAAGCTGGCCAAACGAGCGCTGCGGGAGCAGTTCGCCCGAGGCTGAAGCGCGCTTCCGCGCTTCCGCGGAAGCGCCCTCGGCGCACGCCGACGGGGAGCTGGGGGTACTCCAGAACCGAGTTGCGACGAAATCCTGGTGGAGCCGCTCAGGCGGTGGGCCACAGCACGGTGACGGTGCCCTCATGATCGAGGGCGAGCACCTGGGCGTCGGTCGCGAACACGCTGCCGACCGTTCCGGTGTCCTCCCAGGTACCGGGACCCACGCGTCGCACGACCGGCCCGGAGTTGGCGAGGAAGAGCGTCGACCGATCGGGTGACACGGCGACGCGCCCCGAGATCGGGCTCATGGTCAGACCCAGTGTGTGGAAGTTGGATGGCGAGCGCTCCCACATGCGGGTGTCGGTGTGGAACACCGATTCAGTGCCATCGTGGTCGATGATCATCAGATTCCCGGCGCACAGGTAGTGGTAGGCACTGACGGTGCCCGGCAGCACCGGAGCGACCGGCACGGGCGGGTCCGAACCGCCGATGGGCTGGACGTGGACGTCGCCCGTCATCTCCTGGACGTAGCCACGGTTGGCGGCGTCGTTGAGATCGACCGAGTGCGTGATCATGCTGAAGTACGAGTCGTCGACACGGCAGCCGAAGTCGTAGGAGCTGCCGCCGACGCCGGGAATCGGTCGCGGTCTCCAGTCGGCGAGCTCTCCGTGCTCGTTGATGGAGTACAGGTTGCTGCCGACGAAGAACTCGGCGAGGTCGGAAGGGCCGAAGGAGCTCGTCAGCTCCGTCTCGCTCACGGAGAGGTCCACGTCCGGCGCGTCGAGTCGGGTCCATCCACTGTGGTCCTCGTCCAACATGGCGAAGGCGAGCTCGCCGTTCTCGCAGCCACGGTCACTGCACGCGACGCCGCCAGCGATCGCTCGATCTCCTGCCGTCGCGAGGTGGATGAATCCGCTGAACGGCAGTGACGGCAGCTCCCACCAGGTGCCATCGGCGCGTCGGAGTGCTGCGTCGATGCGCTCCCCGGGCGGCCATGCGCCGGAGATCACCACCAGATCGTCGCCAGCAGCGGTCGCAACTCCCCGGTCGATCGGGAACGGTGCGCGATCGACGCCGGGCTCGCCGATCCGGGTGAGCTCCTGTGTTGGATCGCCGTCGACATCGACCGCCTGGCCACGGTCGGCGCAGCCGCCGGCGAGCAGCATCACGATCGCCAGTCCGGCGAGCCAGCGCCGGTCATCGCCTCGCATCCACTGTCCTCCCACCGGATCTCGGGACGCGAACGGTAGCTCGGCAGCGTCCGAACACGCTGCCAGGTGTGGACGCACCGGCAGGGGAGGGAGGGGTCGCTCAGGGCCGAGTCGCGACGAGATCGTCGACCGCCGGCGGCCGGAATTCGTCGTGACTCGGTTCTGGGACACACCCCACAGGTCGTGCCGCTCTGCAGCACGACGCGCTGCTGCGGAAGCGCGAGCGGCGGCGCTTTCGTCGTGACTCGGTTCTGAACCACCCCACAGGTCGTGCCGCTCTGCAGCACGACGCGCTTCCGCGGAAGCGCGTCGTGCCGTCAGGTGTTCCGCCCGCCGTTGACGCCGATGATCTGGCCGGTGATGTACGACGACTCGTCCTGGCACAGGAACACGCAGGCGTTCGCGATGTCCTCCGGTGTGCCGATCCGCCGCACCGGAGTGCGAGCCACGGCATCCTCGACGCCGCCGGGACCGAGCCGCCCACGAGCCGCGTCCGCCTGGAGCATCGGCGTGTCGATGAATCCCGGCGGGATCGTGTTCACCGTGATCCCGTCCGGACCGTGCTCCAGCGCCAGCGACTTCGTCAGCCCCACCACCGCGCTCTTCGCCGCCACGTAGCCCGACAGGTACGGCTGGCCGCCGTGCGTGCTCGACGACGAGATGTTCACGACCCGACCCCAACCGGCCTGGATCATCGACGGCAGCACCGCTTGGCACAGGTGGAACGTGCCGGTCAGGTTCACGTCGATCACCTGGTGCCACTCCTCGAGCGTGATGCTCAGGAACGGCCTGAACAGCGGTCGACCCGCGTTGTTCACCAGGATCAACGGAGCGCCCAACTCGGTCCCGACCTGCTCGACGGTCGCGTCGACGAGCGGCCGGTCGGTCACGTCACAGACGTAGCCGCGCACCTCCAGGCCGCTGCCCCGCAGACGCTCGACCTGCTCGTCGAGCGCCGCTTTCTGCAGGTCCAGCAGCGCGACCGTGCAGCCGCGGCCGGCGAGCGCCTCGGCGATCGCCAGGCCGATCCCCGACGCAGCGCCGGTGACGATCGCGGTGGTGCCGTCGAAGGGCATGTGTGCTCCCGACTCGGGTGTTCGACCCGGTCACTCAGCGGCGATCGAGATCGCCTGGGTCGGACATTCCAGCGCAGCCTGCTCCACCGCACCGGTGAGCTCGCCCGGGACCTCGTCGACCAGCACGATCGCGTAGCCGTCAGGCCCGATGCGGAACACGTCGGGGCAGGTCACCACGCACGCGCCATGGCCCGCGCAGTCGTCGGCGTCGACGGTGATCTTCACGAGGGCTCCTTCACGCCGGCGGCTCGAACCTGATGTGCAGCTTCGTCAGGCCACGCAGGATGAACGTCGGCACGTAGTGGTAGTCACGGTCGTCCGGCGGGCCGTGGTGCTCCTCGTCGATGGTGATGTCCGAGGTTCGGTCGAGCAGCCGGTTGATGCTGATGATCGCCTCGGTCCGGGCGAGCGGCGCTCCGGGGCAGGTGTGCACACCACGACCGAAGGTCACGTGGCTGCGGGCGTTCTCGCGGGTCGGATCGAACACGTCGGGATCCGGGAACTTGGCGGGGTCGCGGTTGGCCGCGGCATTGACGAGCATCACCGTGGTGCCCGCAGCCAGGTCGACGTCGCCGACGGTGACGGGCACCTTCGACAACCGGAAGTCACCGCGCACCGGCGACTCGAAGCGCAGGCACTCCTCGATGAAGTTCGGGACCAGGTCGCGGTCCGCTCGGATCTTCGCCTGCAGCGCAGGGTCCTCGGCGAGCAGCATCACTGCGGTGCTCAGCAGTCGGACGGTCGTCTCGCCGCCGGCAGCGAACAGGTTCGCCGCCACCCGCACCGCGTCCATCACTTCGGGCGTGCTCCCGTCGGGGAACGTCGCCTGCGCCACGCCGGTGAGCACGTCGCCACGCGGCTCGGAGCGGCGGTCGGCGATGTAGTCGCTGAAGCGCTCGTAGAGGTACTCGAGCGGCGTGCTCTTCATCTCCTCGCCCTTGCTGCTGCCGACGGTGCCGGCCTTGTTGAGCATGGCGTGGCGGAACTCGGGATGGTCCTCTTCGGGCACACCGAGCAGGTCGGCGACGACGAGCAGGGCGACCGGTGCGGCGAAGTCGCGGATGTACTCGCTGCGGCCGTCGCCCGACAGCGCCTGGTCGAGCTGCTCGTCGACGATGCGCGCGATGAACTCCTCGTTCTCCTTGAGGCGCTTCGGCGTGATCATGCGCGACAGCAGCGCACGGTGGTCGGTGTGCACCGGCGGGTCGAGCGTGGGTAGCTGGTCGTTGAAGGGCAGCTCGTCGCGGTGCTGCTCGATCAGCTCGGTGATGTCGTCGTGGCCGTCGAGGGGCACGGGGAAGCCGGGGAACGGCCCCGACACCGACGTGCACGACGAGAAGTGCTCGGTGTCGTTGTAGATCGACACCACCTCGTCGTAGCCGGTCACCATCACCACGTCGTGGTGCACTTCGCGTCGCAGCGGGCACTCGTCACGGGACGCGTGCAACCAGGCGTACGGGTCCTTCAGCAAGGCGCCGTTGGTGAAGAAGTCCGGCGTGTCGAGATCGACCGTGTCGGAGTCGATCTGGCCGGGGTCGTCGATGACAGCGCGCTCGTCGGTCACATCGCGGAACCTAGCGCAACCGAGAACGACGTTCTCCCTGTCGTGGCAAGGCGGTCCCGCCCAGCGGCACGCCCCACGCTGGCCGTGAAGGATCCCGCATCGCGACGTCGATCGTGTGTGCTATGCAGTCGCTCAGCACGCGAGTCGACCGGGGGGTCCACATGGCGATGACGAGCGATGCGCTGCACTACGACCCGTACACGATCGAGCAGCAGCCCGACCCGAACGAGATCTACCGGCGGCTGCGCGACGAGGCACCGGTGTTCCACGACGAGGAGCGCGACTTCTGGGCGCTGTCTCGCTTCGACGACGTCGAGGCGGCCTTCCGTGACACGGCTCGGTTCAGCTCGGCACGCGGCAACATCCTCGAGGTCGTGCGGGCGGCGCCGAAGATCCCGCCGGGCATGTTCATCAACGAGGACCCGCCGGACCACACCATCCACCGGGCGCTCGTTGCGCGGACCTTCACGCCGCGCCGCATGCGTCAGGTCGAGGACCAGATCCGCGAGTTCTGCGTGCGCTGCCTCGAGCCGTTCGAGGACGCGGACCGCTTCGACTTCGTCGCCGACCTGGGCGACGAGCTGCCGATGCGGGCCATCGGCCTGCTGCTCGGCATGCCCGAGTCGATGCAACCCGCCGAGCGCGACCGCACCGACCGACGGCTGCACTCCGAGCCGGGCCGACCCATGGCGGTGCGGCGCGAGCGCTACTTCAGCGCCGACACCTTCGCCGAGTACGTCGACTGGCGTGCACGGAACCCGTCGGACGACCTCGTCACCGAGCTGCTCGAGGTCGAGTTCACCGACAGCGACGGCGTCACCCGTCGGCTGACCCGTGACGAGCTGCTCATCTTCGTCGGCGTGATCGCCGGCGCGGGGTTCGAGACGACCGGCCGGCTCATCGGCTGGCTGGGCCGCATGCTCGGCGACCTGCCCGACGTGCGCCACGAGGTCACCCGGCACCCCGAGCTGCTGCCGAAGGTCGTCGACGAGGTGCTGCGACTGGAGCCGACCGGCGCGAGCATCGCCCGCTGCGTCACCACCGACGTCGAGCTGCACGGCACGACCATTCCTGCGGGCAGCGCGGTGCTGCTGCTGGTCGCCGCGGCGAACAGGGATCCCCGCCACTTCACCGACCCCGACCGCTTCGACATCCACCGCAGCGACGGTGCGCACCTGACCTTCGGCCACGGCGCCCACTACTGCCTGGGTGCGTCGCTCGCCCGCCTCGAAGGGCGCATCGCCCTGGAAGAGGTGCTCGCCCGCTTCCCCGACTGGGAAGTCGACGACGACGCCGCCACCCGGGTCTACACGTCGACCATGCGCGGCTGGGCGTCGCTGCCGGTGACGATCACATGACCCGCACCCGAGGAGGGCCGATCTGCTCATGACGGACTACGACTACCTGCTCTACGAGCCGCTCGACGACGGGCGCATCGTCCGCATCCTGTTGAACCGGCCCGAGGCCCGCAACGCGCAGAACCGCGGGATGCTCATGGAGCTGCACGAGGCGTTCCTGCGAGCCGAGCGCGACGACGAAGTGCGCGTCGTGATCCTCGGCGGCGCCGGGCCGATGTTCACCTCGGGCCACGACCTCGGCTCCGACGTCGCCATGCAGGAGTACGCCAGCCATCCCTCGTGGCAGGAGAACGGCGGCACCCGACAGGGCGCCGAGCGACTGATGCTCCAGGAGTGGCACCACTACTTCGAGAACACCCGGCGGTGGCGGAACCTGCGCAAGATCACCATCGCCCAGGTGCACGGCCCGGTGTACGCGGCAGGCCTGATGCTCATGTGGGCGTGCGACCTGATCGTCGCCGCCGAGGACACCGTGTTCGCCGACGTCGTCGGCACCCGACTCGGCATGTGCGGCGTCGAGTACTTCGCCCACCCCTGGGAGCTCGGGCCGCGACGCGCCAAGGAGCTGCTCCTCACCGGCGATTCGCTCTCGGTCGACGAGGCGCACCAGATCGGCATGGTGTCGAAGGTGTTCCCCCTCGACGAGCTCGCGGAGCGCACCCTCGAGTTCGCGCGGCGCATCGCCGGCACCCCGACGATGGCGGCGCTGCTCATCAAGGAAGCCGTCAACCAGAGCGTCGACAACATGGGCTTCTACAACGCGCTCAACGCCTGCTTCACGCTGCACGAGCTGAACCACTCGCACTGGGCACAGGTGCACGATGACGGCTTCCCCGCCGCGCTCGAGTCCGACGGCGTGCCCAACTGGAAGCAGGCCCCGCCGATCGTGCCCGCCAGGAAGGACCAAGTCCGTGCCGAAGGATGAGCTCGACCAGTCGGATGCTCTCGAACGAACCGACGAGGTGCTGCTCGTCGACATCGACGACGGGGTCGCCGTCGTCACCCTGCATCGACCGGACTCGCTGAACGCGACCGACGAGGCGTTGCACGGCGCGCTGGCGCAGGTGTGGCCTCGCCTGTCGGCCGACGACGACGTCCGGGCGATCGTGTTGACCGGCAGCGGCCGTGCGTTCTCCGGTGGCGGTGACCTCGACCTGTTGAACCGCATGGCGAACGACACCGAGCTGCGCCAGCGGATCATGGACGAGGCGATCGTGATCGTCGAGGCGATGACGTCGGTCCCGGTCCCGATCGTCGCTGCGGTCAACGGCCCCGCGGTCGGCCTGGGCTGCAGCCTCGCGGCGATGAGCGACCTGGTGGTGATGGAGGAGCAGGCGTACTACGCCGATCCCCACGTCGCCCTCGGCCTGGTCGCCGCCGACGGGGGAGCGCTCACGTGGCCGCTGCTGACCAGCCTGTTGCGGGCCAAGGAGTTCCTGCTGCTGGGCGACCGGCTCCCGGCCGAGCAGGCGCTCGAGCTGGGACTGGCCAACCGGGTCGTGCCGAGCGGGCGATCGCTCGAGGTCGCCCACGAGCTCGCCACCCGGCTCGCCGCCCTGCCGCCGCAGTCGGTGCGCGAGACCAAGGCGGCGCTCAACACGACCTTGCGCGGCCTCGTCGGCAGCGCGCTGAAGACCGCGGTCGACGCCGAGTCCGAGTCGTTCGACCAGCCCGAGTTCCGGGCGAACCTGGCACGGATGCTGGCGCGCACCAAGTGATCGAGAGGGAGCGGTAGATGGATCTCGTTGGACGTTCCGCGATCGTCACCGGCGGCGCCGGTGGCCTTGGCGCGGCGACCGTGCGGCGGCTCGCCGGGCTCGGCGTGGGCGTCGCGGTGTTCGACCGCGACGCCGAGCGCGCCACCGCGCTCGCCGAAGAGCTGGCCGAGGAGGGTGGGGGGCGCGTGGTGGGTGTGGGCGGCGACGTGACCGACGACGCCGACGTCGCCGCGGCGATCGCCGCAGCAGAGGGCATCGGCACGCTCTCGATCGTCGTCAACGTGGCCGGTGGCGGCACCGGCGCCTGGCGCACGGTCGGGCGCGACGGCACCCCGCACGACAAGCAGGGCTTCCTCGACACGATGTCGATGAACGCCATCGGCACCTTCAACGTGACCCGCCTGGCAGCCGCGGCCATGTCGGCCCACGACGCGGATGACGACGGCCAGCGCGGCGTGGTGGTGAACACCGCGTCGATCGCCGGGCTCGAGGGGCAGACGGGGCAGCTCGCCTACGCCGCAGCGAAGGCTGCGATCCTGGGCATGACACTCCCGATGGCGCGCGACATGGCGCCGATCGGCGTGCGGGTCTGCGCGATCGCTCCCGGCACCATGGGCACACCGATGATGATGAGCGCACCCGAGCCGATGCAGGAGGCGCTGGTCGCGAACATCGTGAACCCCAAGCGCATGGGCCGCCCCGAGGAGTTCGCGCAGCTGGTCGAGTCGATCGTGCGCAACGACTACCTCAACGGCGAGAACATCCGCCTCGACGGCGCGCTGCGCTTCCCTCCCAAGTGATGGCTTCCGACGGCGCAGGCTCCGACCTGGCGGGCACCGAAGTGGCGGGCACCGGCGCTGCAGCGCTGGCCGACATCGACCCCGGCCGCTTCCGCGTCGAGCTCGAGACCTGGCTCGACACCGAGCCGCCCTCGCTGGTCGCCGCGTGTCGACCGGAGCCGAGCTTCGCCCGACGCGTCGAGATCATGCAGGCCCTCATGTCGGACCTCTACGACGCCGGATGGGCCCGGGTCGGTTGGCCCGCCGAGCTCGGCGGCCTGGGCGGGACGATCCGCCACCGGGCGGTCATGTGGGAAGCGCTGGCCCGACGCCGCGTGCAGGGCATGGCCCTCTTCGAGCACCTCGAGGTGCTCGCACCCACCTTCGCCGCGCTCGGTCCGCCGGCGCTCGTCGCAGAGCTGTTGCCTGAGTTCCTCTCGGGACGACAGCTCTGGGCCCAGGGCTTCTCCGAGCCGAACGCCGGTTCCGACCTGGCGAGCCTGCGGACCACCGCAGTGCGCGACGGTGACGAGTACGTGATCAACGGCTCCAAGATCTGGACGAGTTGGGCGCCGTACGGCACCTGGTGCCTGTTGCTGACGCGCACCGGCGACGCGGCGTCGCGGCACCGGGGTCTGACGGCCTTCGTCGTCGACCTCCGCGCCCCGGGCGTCGAGCCCAGGGCGATCGTGCAGGCCAACGGGACCGACGAGCTCGCAGAGGTGCACTTCGACGACGTCCGGGTCCCTGTCGATCGGATCGTCGGCGAGCTGGACGGCGGCTGGGCCGTCGCGATGCACATCCTGAGCCACGAGCGAGGCACCTTCGCCTGGTTCCGTCACTGCTTCCAGTACCAGCAGCTGCTCGACACCGCCCGCACGTCCTCCGGCCGTGACGACAGCGGCCTCGGCAACGCGTTCCTCGACCTCGTGTCAGCCACCTCGGCCGGCGCGGATGGGATCGCCGCGCACGCGTCGGGCACCACGCTCGGGCCGCGTGCGGCGTTCAACAAGCTCCTGTTGTGCGCAGCGGAGCGCTCGGTGCACGACTGGGTGCTCGGCGAGGACCCGGACCTGGCCGTCGGGGTGCAGACCCCGGAGGTCGCGATCCGACGCCAGGAGTACCTGTTCTCTCGCATCGTCACGGTCTACGGAGGATCCCAACAGATGCAGCTCGACACGATCGCCAAGCAAGTGCTGGGCCTGCCGTGAGCGCGCCTGTGGCGGACGACGACGAGTTCCTGGCCGTCGCGGTCAAGGCGCTCTCGGTGGGTGCCGGAGCGCCAGCACTGGACGACCTGACGTGGTGGGAGCTGCTGCCCGGTCTCGACGACGACGAGACCGCCGGCGCGGTGTTCGCGGCGCTGCGGGCTCAGGGTCGGGTGCTGTCCGACACCCCGGCGGTCGGGGCGCTGCTCGCGCAGCCGTTCGCCGAGGCGCTCGGACGGGCGCCCGGGGAGTGCGTCGCCGCCATCCGACGGCCGACTCGGGACGGGTCAGCCCGCTGGGTCGTGCTCGGCGACGTCGCCGGACGGACCGTCCTGTTCGACGAGCCGGGACGCGGCGTGATCCTGGTCGACTCGTCGGACCTCGTGCGGACCGAGATCCCACTCGCCGGTCACCTGTCGATCGCCGAGGTCGCGCTCGACCTGGGCGCGCGCACGCCGGACCTCGCCGAGGGCGACGCCGCCCCGTTGCGGGACCGGGCGATCTACCTCGGGCGGGTGGCGCTCGCTGCGGAGATCCTCGGCGCGTCGGAGCAGGTCGTGGCGAACGCCACCGAGTACGCCGGGCTGCGCGAGCAGTTCGGGCGCCCGATCGGCACCTTCCAAGCCCTGCGACACGTGCTCGCGTGGGGCACGACGGACTGCGTGGCGATCGCGGCGACGGTGCGCCGGGCCATCGAGCTGCGCCACGATCCGCCACCTCGCTTCGACGCAGCGGTGAAGGCGATCGCGGGGCGCAACGGCCGTCAGGCGTGCGATCGGGCGCTGCAGGGCTTCGGCGGCATCGGCTTCACCGCGGAGCACGACCATCACCACTTCCACGGACGGGTCCTCGCCCTCGATGCGTTGCTCGGCAGCTCTGCCGTGCTGACCCACGACCTGGGGGCGTGGTTGCGGACCTCGGGCGACGACCCCGAGTATCCGGCTGCAGTGCTCTCGGCGAGGTTCGCCTGACCATGCCTGACCAGGGTGGCGCCGCGGAGGGCGAGCGTCGCCTGGACGCGTTGCTCACCGCGGCGGCACGCCGTCACGGCGAGCGGGTCGCGATCCGCGACGAGGAGCGCGACCACACCTTCGGCGACCTCGACCGCGCCGTCGACCATGTCGCGGCACGGCTCGGCACCTTGGGCGTGCAGTCCGGCGAACGGGTCGCGGTCCGCATGTCGAACCGGGTCGAGCTCCCGCTCGCTGTGCTCGCCCTGTCGCGCGTCGGTGCCGTGGCCGTCATGGTCAGCCCGGCGTGGAAGCAGCGTGAGGTGCGACACGCGCTCGATCTGACCGGCGCTCGTCGGGCGCTCGTCGATCGTGACGACGACGGCGCGCTCGCGGAGCACCTGGGTGCCGACGCCGTGCATGACGTCACGGGGTGGAGCGAACCCACCGAGGGCGGCTCGGCGCCTCCGCGTGCGACGGCAGCTGCCGCCTCCGACGACGTCGTGCTGGTGTTCAGCTCGGGCACGACGGGGCTGCCCAAGGCGGTGCGCCACACGCATGCATCGCTGAGCGTCGCGACGCGGCACTGGGTCGACGCGCTCGGTCTGACCGACGAGGACCGCTTCCAGATCTCGACTCCGCCGTCGCACATCCTCGGGCTGCTCAACCTGCTCGCCGCGTTCGACGCCGGTGCCACGGTGCGGCTGCACCGGCGCTTCGACATCGACCGGGAGCTCGCCGCGATCGAGACGGACCGGCTGACTCTCGAGATGGCCGTGGCGCCGATCGTGCTGGCGATCGCTCAGCACCCGGCGCTGGACCGGTTCGACCTGTCGTCGCTGCGCTACATCATGTGGGGCGCCACACCGGTCACGCCGTCGGTCGCCGAGGCGGTCACCGCTCGCACCGGCGTGCCGATCCTCGCCGCGTACGGCGCGAGCGAGGTGCCCGTGCTCGCGGTCAACCCGGTCGACCGTCGGGGCGACTGGCGGCTCGACAGCCCCGGCGTGCCGCCGGCCGACGTGCAGCTGCGGATCGTCGACGTCGCGACGGGTGACGTCCTGTCGGCCGGCGAAGTGGGTGAGCTCCAGGCTCGTGGACCCTCGACGCTGGCCGGGTATCTGCCCGCGACGGCAGACGCCGAGGCCTTCGACGACGGCTGGTACCGCACGGGAGACGTGGGCACGATCGACGCCGGTGGATGGGTGCGCCTGACCGACCGGGCCAAGGACATGATCAAGGTGAACGGCCACCAGGTCGCACCCGCCGAGATCGAGGCGGTGCTGCTCGGCCACGAGGCGGTGCGTGACTGCGCCGTGTTCGGTGTGCCCGACGCCCGCACCGGCGAGGCGCCGGTCGCTGCGGTCGCACTCGACCCGGCTGTCGTGGTCGACGACGCCGCGCTCCGAGCGATCGTCGACGACCAGCTCGCCGGCTACAAGCGCCTGCGCAGCGTCGAACGCGTCGCCGCGATCCCGAGGCTGCCGTCGGGCAAGGCGCTGCGCCGCGAGCTCAGGGACCGGTGGATCGCCCAGCACACAGCAGACGGGGAGGACCCGACATGACCGAGGTAGGCGGTGCGTCCGCACCGATGACGATCCCCGGAGCGTTCGCCGCCGCGGTCGCCGCGCACGGTGACACCGTGGCGGTCGTCGCGGACGGTGTGTCGCTGACCTACTCGCAGCTCGGCGAGCTGGTCCGCGACGTCGGCGCGTCGCTCGTGCACGCCGGCATCGGGCCGGGTGACCGGGTGGCGATCTGGGCGCCGAACTCGCCGCGGTGGATCGCCGCGGTGCTCGGGCTCAGCGCCGCCGGCGCCACGCTGGTGCCGGTCAACACCCGGTTCAAGGGTGACGAGGCAGCGGTCGTGCTCTCGCGCAGTGGGTCGCGCCTGCTGCTCACGACGACCGACTTCCTCGGCGCCGACCACGTCGCGATGCTGCGCGCCGCGTCGATCGACCTGCCCGAGCTCGACACGATCGTGGTCGTCGACGGTCCGCCCTCTGAGGGAACCCTCGCCTGGGACGACCTGCTGGGCGCCGTCACCGACGACGACCGTGCCGAGCTCGACCGGCGGGCGTCCGCGGTCACACCTGAGGATCCGAGCGACATCCTGTTCACCTCGGGCACGACCGGTCTGCCCAAGGGTGTCGTGCAGACGCAGCGCGGAACGATGGGCGTGGCCCGCGACTGGGTGGCCATGACCGGCATCCGCCACGGCGACCGCTACCTGATGGTCAACCCGTACTTCCACATGTTCGGGCTCAAGGCGGGCATCCTTCCGTCGGTCACGACCGGGTTGACGATGTACCCGGTGCCCGTGTTCGACGTCGACAGGGTCCTCGACATGGTCGAACGCGAGCACATCACCGTGCTGCCCGGCGCACCGACGCTGTACCAGTCGCTCCTCGACGGTGCCGCCGGCGACACCTCGCACGACCTGTCGAGCCTGCGGATCGCCGTCACCGGCGCCGCGGACATCCCGGTGCCGTTGATCCGCCGCATCATGGACGAGCTGCCCTTCGAACGTGTGCTCGTCGGCTACGGGCTGTCCGAAGCCGGCACCGCCACGGCGACCGAGCCCGGCGACCCGCCCGAGGCCGTCGCCACCACCGTCGGCACACCGCGACCCGGCATGCAGGTGCGCATCGTCGACGGCGACGGCACCGCGGTGCCCGACGGCGAACCCGGCGAGATCCTGCTCAAGGGGCCGACGGTCATGTCGCACTACCTCGACGACCCGGCGGCCACCGCAGCGACGTTGTCGGCCGACGGCTGGTTGCGCACCGGCGACATCGGTCGTGTCGACGGCGACGGCCGGCTCTGCATCGTCGGTCGGGCCAAGGACATGTTCATCGTCGGCGGCTTCAACGCGTATCCCGCCGAGATCGAGAACACGTTGGTCCGGCACCCCGAGATCGCTCAGGCGGCGGTGGTCGGCATCCCCGACGAACGCCTCGGCGAGGTCGGGATGGCGTTCGTCGTGCTCACGCCGGGGGCGAGCACCACACCTGACGACGTCATCGCCTGGTCCAGGGACCAGATGGCCAACTACAAGGCTCCCCGGCGGGTCGAGGTGGTCGAGGAGCTGCCCGTCAACGCCGCCGGAAAGGTCGAGAAGCTCGCGCTGCGGCGCCGAGCCGGGTTCGACTGATCGCGGCACCGTCCTGCGCCGGAGGGAGGGCAGGCGGTGCTGCGACCAGTCTCAGAGCGGGGCCGGTCTCAGAGCAGGCTGGGACCGAGAGCAGGCTGGGACCGAGAGCAGGCTGGGCCCAGAGAACGACAGGCTCAGCGCGACAGGATCGACACGCCGGCGGTGCCGGGGGCGCCGTAGAGCTGGGCGTAGCCGACCTTGGGCTCGCCCGGCACCTGGCGGTCGCCCGCGGTGCCACGCAGCTGGTGCACCAGCTCGTGCACCTGACGCAGCCCGGAGGCCCCGATCGGCTCGCCGTTCGCGATCAGGCCGCCGTCGGTGTTGACCGGCAGCGGGCCCCCGATCTCGGTCGCGCCCTCGGCGATCAACCGCTCCTGGTCGCCGTCCGCGCAGAAGCCGTTCTCGGCCATGTGGATCACCTCGGCGCCCGCGTCGGTGTCCTGGAGCTGGATCACGTCGACGTCCTCGGGGCCGAGACCCGCCATCTCGTAGGCGGCGCGCGACGCGTAGACCGTGGGCGCGTCGTCCTGTTCGACGGCCGCCCAGGACGCGTGGACCTCGAACGCGCCGTAGCGGCGGGTGCGCAGCGTCGTGGCACGCAGCTGGATCGGCGTCGAGGTGTACTGCTTCGCCAGATCCGCGCGGCAGAGGATGACCGCGGCCGCCCCCTCGTCGGGGGAGCAGAACATGTACTGGGTCAGCGGGTAGTTCAACATGCGCGACTGCAGGATGTCCTCGACGGGGATCTCCTTGCGGCGCAGCGCGTTCGGGTTCAGCACGCCGTTGCGGTAGCCCTTGTTCGCGACCCGGGCGAGTGTCTCGTGCGAGATCCCGTGGTCGTGCATGTAGCGGTTGATCTTCATGGCGAAGAACTTCGTGGTCAGGAAGTGCCCGACCTCGCCGTACCAGGGCGGGGCGCCGTAGTCGACGGGGTCCGACGTGAACGCGCCGTAGCCGTGCTTGTCCATGCCGACCGCGACGCCGATGTCGTACTGGCCCGAACGGATGGCGTCGGCCGCGAGCTGGAGGGCGGTGGCCGCGGTGGCGCAGCCGTTGTAGACGTCCATGAACGGGATGCCGGTCAACCCGAGGCGGCTCGTGACGGCGTCGGGGTTGTCGACCTCGAAGCTGCCGCCGAAGCCGAACTGGATCTCGGGCCAGGTGACCCCGGCGTCGGTCAGCGCGGCACGGATCGCCTCGGCGCCCATGTCGATGGCGGACTTGTCGCCGAAACGGCCGAACGGGTGCAGCCCGACCCCGATGATCGCGACGTCGGTCATGTCAGTGCTCCTCCTGCGCCAGCGGCGCGAACGCGAACGTCATGATCTCGGTGCCGTCGGGATCGGTGCGGAACGGCACGATCACGAGCTCCATCTCCATGCCGATGCGCAGCCGGTCCGGGTCGTTCTCGGTCAGGCGGGACTCCACCCGCACCTCGTCGCCGAGCTGGACCAGCCCGACGCCGAACGGCTCGAACGTCTCAGGGGTCTCGCCGCCGGCGTAGGGCTCCTTGGGCAGGAAGCCCTGGGTGGTGAACGTCCACAGCGAACCTCGGCGGGGGAGCAGGTGCTCGTCGACCCCGGTCGAGCCGCAGCGTGCGCAGGACACCGGGCGAGGGAACGTGACGGACCCGCAGGACGTGCAGCGGCCGCCGATGAGCTGTGGGTCGTCCGACGGCCAGGTGAACACGTCGGGTGAGAATGCGGTCTGGGTCATGGTGCTCCGTCTCCCTGGTTCGGGTGTCGGGTGATCGGTGTGGTCGGGTTCACGAGGCGCCGACGCCCAGTCGGAGCGCGCCGTCGAGCCGGATGTTCTCGCCGTTGACGTAGGGGTTGGCGACGATGTCGCCCACGAGCGCGGCGAACTCGCTCG
Organism: Actinomycetes bacterium; assembly: GCA_023389745.1. Classification (GTDB taxonomy): domain Bacteria; phylum Actinomycetota; class Acidimicrobiia; order Acidimicrobiales; family Microtrichaceae; genus JAFAFN01. The sequence continues at coordinate 20,616 of JAEWED010000073.1, read as the reverse complement.
GGTACCCCATGCGGGCAGGGTGCACGACCCCGGCGGCCGGGTCCTCGAGCAGCCGTTCGCGCAGTCGCAGCATCGCCGGGGTGCCCATCGGGCCCGGCGCCACCGCGCACACCCTGATCCCGACAGGGGCCAGGTCCCGTGCCATGGGCAAGGTCATGCCGAGGATCGCCGCTTTCGCGGCGGCATAGGCGACCTGTCCACGCTGGCCCTCGTAGCCGGCGATCGACGCGGTGTTCACGATGACGCCGCGTTGTCCGTCGTCGTCGGGTGTGGTCGACGACATCGCCGCGGCGACGAGTCGGGCGGCGTTGAAGGTGCCGACGACGTTCGACCACAGGGTCCGCTCGAACGTCCCGAGGTCGTGGGGGACACCTCGGGCGTCGACCGTGGCGGCGCCAGCCGCGCTGCCGCCCGCCACGTTGACGAGCACCGACAGGGTGCCCACCGATCGGGCTGCGTCGACGGCAGCCGCGATGACGTCGTCGTCGTTCACGTCACCGACCACCGTGGTCACGCCGTCGGGACCGGCTGGATCGGCACGTCGGTCCGTCACCACGACGGCGTAGCCATCGGCGAGCAGACGCTCGACGGTCGGCGCGCCCAGCCCGCCGGCACCGCCGGTGACCACGGCGCTGCGGCCCTGTCCATGTCGTCGTCCCGGGCGGGACCCGTCCCCCATCTCGGTGAGTGTAGGCCGCCGAGAACCATGCATGCAGGATGGAGAACGGCCCTCTCATTCTCGGGAACGCCACTGCTGGACCTGCTAGGGTCTCGTGGGTGGCGGTCGGGGGATCGCCGTGATCGGGGGGTCGACGTGACCGACGTGATGCGTGGGGTGCGAGTGCTGGAGGTGGCCGAGCACACGTTCGTGCCGGCTGCGTCCGCGATGCTCGCCGACCTGGGAGCAGAGGTCATCAAGATCGAGCACACCGAGCGTGGCGACGCCATGCGCGGGCTCATGTCGAGCGGTCTGGCGCTGATGGACACCAAGGTGCACGTGCTGCTCGAGCACTCCAACCGCGGCAAGCGAAGCCTGGGTCTCGACCTGTCGACGCCCGAGGGCGTTGCGGTGCTGGGCCGCATCGCCGCCACGTGCGACGTCTTCCTGACCAACAAGCTCCCGAGCGTGCGCAAGAAGCTGGGCATCGACCTCGACGACATCCGCGCCCACAACCCCGACATCATCTACGTGCGGGGCAGCGGCCAGGGCGATCGTGGCCCCGACGCCGACAAGGGCTCCTACGACGTCCTGTCGTACTGGCACCGCTCCGGCATGGCCGTCGGTGAGCAGCAGCCCGACGCCGAGTCCGTGCCGACCCCGCCGGCGCCGGCCTTCGGCGACTCGATCGGTGGCATGACGATCGCCGGAGCGATCATGGGTGCGTTGTTCCACCGTGAGCGCACCGGCGAGGCCACCGTCGTCGACGTGTCGCTGCTCGGCGTGGGCCTCTGGTCGATGGGAGCCGGTCTCGCGCTCTCGCTGCAGATGGGCTCGCCGTGGGTCCAGCCGCCGCGCTCCGCGTCGCGCAACCCGCTGTCGGCCACCTACCCGGCGAAGGACGGCACCGCTGTCGCCCTGTCGTGCCTGCAGGCGGCCCGCTACTGGGCAGAGCTCGTCGGACTGCTGGGCCGGCCCGAGCTCGCCACCGACGAGCGCTTCGCGGACCACCAGTCCCTCGCCGACCACGCCGGCGCCGCGGCCGACGAGATCGCCGCTGCGATCGCCGAGCGCGACGCCGCGGAGTGGCGGACACGCCTCGAGGGGTTCAGCGGGCAGTGGACGATCGTGCAGGACACCCTCGCCGCGGCCGTCGACCCCCAGACCGTGGCCAACGGCTACATCGTCGACTGCGAGACCGCGGCGGGCGTGCCCTTCAAGCTCGTGGGCGCACCAGTGCAGTACGACGAAGCGCCGCCGCAGTCGCGCCGGGCACCGGAGTTCAACGAGCACGGTGACGACATCCTGCAAGAGGTCGGCCTGGACTGGGACGCCATCGTCGAACTGAAGACCCGTGGCGTCGTCGCCTGATCCGGCCGCCGCGCTCGATCCGGGGGAAGAGGAACGCACATGCGCATCGGAGTGATGATCGGACCGGAGCGGGGGCGCTACGCGACCAAGGTCGACCGCCTGCGCCGTGACGGCCAGTGGGCCGAGGAAGCCGGCTTCTCGACCATCTGGATCCCGCAGATCCCCGACGAGTTCGACGCCCTGACCGCCGCCGCGGTCATCGGCGCCGCGACCGAGCGGATCGAGATCGGCACCGCGGTCGTGCCGGTGCAGCCGAGGCACCCGATCGCGCTCGCGCAGCAGGCGCTGTCGGTCCAGGCCGTGTGCGGAGGCAGGCTGCGCCTGGGCCTCGGCGTCTCGCACCACTGGATCATCGACGAGATGTTCGGCCTGCCCTACGAGCGGCCGATCGCCACCATGCGCGACCAGCTCGACGTGCTCGAGCCCGCCCTCGCCGGACCCGGCACCATCGAGGTCCACAACGACACCTTCGACGTGCACATGGGCCTCGACGTCACCGACGTCGGGCCGACGCCGGTGATGCTCGCGGCGCTCGGACCGCAGATGCTGCGCCTCGCCGGGGAGCGCTCCGACGGCACGATCCTGTGGATGGCCGACGAGCGCTCGATCGAGTCGCACATCGCGCCGCGCATCAACGCCGCCGCAGCCGACGCCGGTCGACCGGCGCCGCGGATCGTCGCTGGCGTCCCGGTCTGCGTCTGCGACGACGACCAGGTCGACCAGGCGATCGAACGGACGAACCGCCTGCTGTCCGAGGCAGAGGTGTCGCCGAACTACCAGCAGCTGTTGGAGCACGGTGCTGCGAGAGAAGTGGGCGACATCCTCGCCGCGGGGAGCGAGCAGGCGGTCGCCAAGCGGCTGCAGTCCTTCGCCGATGCCGGTGCCACCGACGTCTCGATCCGCGTCGTGCCCATCGGCGACGACCGCGACCAGCTGATCGCGTCCCGTCAGCGCACCCGTGACTTCCTGACCTCGCTCCAGGGCGAGATCTGACCCCCTGATCCCACCCATCCCACACCGCCGCCCGTCCCGCACCAGGAGGTGCCGACCATGCCACCCACACGCTTCCTCGACGTCCCGGTCTTCGACGCCGACAACCACATGTACGAGACCCAGGAGGCGCTGACCAAGTTCCTTCCGGACCAGTACAAGGGGGCCATCGACTACGTCGAGGTCCGTGGACGCACCAAGATCGCCGTGCGCGGCAAGATCAGCGAGTACATCCCCAACCCGACCTTCGACGTCGTCGCACGACCCGGCGCGCAAGAGGACTACTTCCGCCACGGCAACCCCGATGGCAAGTCCCGGCGTGAGATCTTCGGCGATCCGATCCGCTCCCCGGAGGCGTTCCGGACTCCCGCGGCCCGCCTCGAGCTCATGGACGAACAGGGCATCGACCGGGCGCTCATGTTCCCGACCCTCGCCAGCCTCATCGAGGAGCGCATGCGCGACGCCCCGGAGCTCACCCACGCGGTGGTCCATGCCCTCAACCAGTGGATGTACGAGACCTGGAGCTTCGACTACGAGGGCCGCATCTTCGCCACGCCGGTGATCACCCTGCCGATCGTCGAGCGGGCGATCGAGGAGCTCGAGTGGGTGCTGGAGCGCGGCGCGAAGGCGATCCTGGTCCGCCCGGCGCCTCCGTCGGGGGTGCGGGGGCCGCGCTCGTTCGGTCTGCCGGAGTTCGACCCGTTCTGGGAGAAGGTCGCCGAGGCCGGCGTGCTCGTCGGCATGCACTCCTCCGACAGCGGCTACGACCGCTATACGAACGACTGGATGGGCAACGACAGCGAGATGCTGCCGTTCCAGCCCCAGGCGTTCCGCATGCTGTCGCAGTGGCGACCGATCGAGGACGCGGTCGCGGCGATGATCTGCCACGGCGCCCTGTCACGCCACCCGAGCCTCAAGGTCGCCGTGATCGAGAACGGCAGCAGCTGGGTCGAGCCGCTGCTCGGCAACCTGGCCGACATCTACAAGAAGATGCCCCAGGACTTCCTCGAGGATCCGGTCCAGGTCTTCAAGCGCAACATCTACGTCAGCCCGTTCTGGGAGGAGGACCTGGGTGCGCTCGCCGAGCTGATCGGCACCGGTCACGTGCTCTTCGGTTCGGACTACCCGCACCCCGAGGGCCTGGCCGACCCGGCCAGCTACGTCGACGAGCTCGCCGGTCTGCCCGACGAGTCGATCCGCCGGATCATGGGCGGCAACCTGGCGGGCCTCATGGGCGTCGCCGACACCGTCGTCGCCTGAAGCGGTAGCCGCCCGAGATATAGGGGTCCGCGTCGACAAGGGATGTCGCTGACGACCCCACTCCCAGAGTGCGTGGGTGGGAGTGGGGTCCTCGTCGACATCCCTTGTCGATGACGACCCGTATATCTCAGCGAGACTCGCGTGAGCGGGCGAGCAGGCCGCGGGCGATGACGAGGCGCTGGATCTCGTTGGTGCCCTCGCCGATCACCATCAGCGGTGCGTCGCGGTAGTAGCGCTCGACGGGCAGGTCCGTCGTGTACCCGACGCCCCCGTGGATGCGCATGCACTCCGTCGCGAGCTCCATGGCGGTCTCGCTGGCGAACAGCTTCGCCATGCCCGCTTCGACGTCGCAGCGCAGCCCGGCGGCCTTGCGCTCCGCCGCGTTGCGGGTGAGCAGCCGTGCGGCCTCGAGGCGCGTGGCCATGTCGGCCAGCTTCATCTGGATGGCCTGGTGCTCCGCGATGGGCTTGCCGAAGGTCTCGCGCTCCTGGGCGTAGGACATCGCCGCGTCGAACGCGGCCCGGGCGACTCCGACGGCACGTGACGCGATGTTGATCCGGCCGATCTCGAGCACACCCAGGATCTGCGGCAGACCGCGACCCGGTTCGCCGACCAGGTTCGCCGCGGGCACGCGGTGCCCGGCGTAGGACATCTCGACGGTCTCGGTGCCTCGGTAGCCGAGCTTGCCGACGTGCGCGCCGACGGTGATGCCGCCCGAGGACCGGCCCGGCTCCTTCTCGACGACGAAGGTCGTGATGCCCTCGTCGGTCCGCGCGACGAGCGCGACGATGCCCGCCCGCTCGCCGTTGGTCACCCACGCCTTGGTGCCGTCCACGACGTACTCGTCGCCGTCGCGCACGGCCCGGCACGAGATGTTGCGCGTATCGCTGCCGGCGTCGGGCTCGGACAACGACATGGCACCCCGCACCTGTCCGGTCGCCATCGTCGGCAGGAGGCGCTCGCACTGCTCCTCGGTGCCGTGGCGCATGAGCAGCGTCGCCGACATGGTGTGGGTGTTGATGATGCCGGTGAGGCTCATCCAGCCGTAGGCGAGCTCCTCGATGATGCCCACGTAGGTGAGCAGGTCGAGCCCGAGTCCGCCGAAGCGCTCCGGGATCGTCACGCCGAACAGGCCGAGCTGCCGCATCGTCGCGACGAGCTCCTCGGGGAACTCGTCACGATGCTCGAGCTCGGTGGCGACGGGGATCACGTCACGGGCGACGAAGCGCCGGACCGTGGCGATGATCTCCTCACGGAGCTCAGGGTCGGTCGGCGGCGTCGTCGCGTACGAGCCCGTCGCGGCGTCAGGGGGAGGTGTCATGTGCGTACCCATCCGCGGGGATGGGCCTGGCCCATGTCCGCATAGGTCAGGATCCCCGGCGGCGCTGCGACCACGACGGGCACGGCGTTGAGTGCAGGGACCGCGGTGATGATGTGGCCGATCGCCATGAAGTCCTCGAGGGTCTCACCCACGAAGTCCGGCGGCGGCAGGAAGTCGAGCGCGGCGGTGACGGTCGGCAACCCCTCGACGACGATCTCCCAGCCGTCACGTTCGATCACCCAGTCCGGGTCGAGCGTGGCGCCCTTCTTCCAGCGGACGCTCAGCTCGACGACGGTGCGGTCGCCGACGCGTCCCTGCCAGCTGGCGGCCACTCCGGCGACGTGGCCGGCGGGGATCGTCCACGAGGCCATCTCGACATCCTCGGTGGTCTGGGCGAACTCGGTCTCGCAGACGATGTCGTCCAGCTCGACGCCGAGCACGTCGGCGACCATCGCGACCGCCTCGCCGAACACCGCGGTACCGGCCCGGGCCATCATCGGCAGGTCCGGGTCGTCGATCGGACGGCCGAAGCCCGCGGGGCGCTCGGTGTCGGGGGAGTCGTAGAACGTGGTGTCCGCGGTCTCGGCGACGACGACCTTGTCGATCCGGCTGCAGATGCCGGCGACGGTCACCGCGACCAGCTCGGCGAAACCGGGGCTGACCCCGGTGCCGAACAACGTGGAGCCGCCGCGTGCGCACGCCGCGACCAGTCGATCGCGGTCCGCGCCGAGCCGGTTGCCGTTGATGAACGCGGCGGTGCTCACGACGTTGACGCCCGCCGCGAGGATCCGCTCGAGCTCGTCGACCGAGGGCCACATCGGGTTGTAGACGACGCAGTCGGGCCCGAGGTCGAGCAGGGCGTCGACGTCGTCGGTCGCCCCGATCCCGAGCGGGTCGATGCCGACCAGCTCACCGACGTCGACGCCGATCTTCGAGTCGGACCAGGCGTAGCAGCCGACCAGCTCGAGACCGGGATTGTCGACGATCGCCCGCACCGACTGGGTGCCGACGTTGCCGGTGGTCCACTGCACGACGCGCAGCGGTGCGGTCGTGGCGCGTTCGTCCATGTCGAGGTCCCCCGTGGTGGTGCGGACGATGCGGTCGATGTGAAGCGGTGCGGTGCGTGTGGTGGCCCACCGCGCACCTGCCGCTCAGATGTACATGCCGCCGTTGACGCCGATGACCTGGCCGGTGACGTACTCGCCACCGTCGCTGCAGAGCCACGAGCACGCCGCGGCGATGTCGTCGGGGGTGCCGGCGCGGCCGAGCGGGATGAAGCCGGCGAGCGTCTCGATCGGCGGCACGACACCACGCTCCTCGGCGTGGCGGGCCATCGGCGTGTCGACGACCGTGGGCGGGATCGTGTTGACCGTGATGTGGTGCGGCGCGAGCTCCTTCGCCAGCGCCCTGGTCAGCGAGATCACACCACCCTTGGCCGCGACGTAGTGCGCCATCCGCGGCGCTCCCGCCTGCGCGCTCGAGGACGAGATCGTGACCATACGACCCCAACCGGCGTCGACCATGTCCGGGATGGCGAGCTGCAGGCACGTGAACGTGCCCGTGAGGTTCACCGCGATCATTCGCTCCCAGAGCTCGGCGGAGATCTCGGTGACGGGATCGAACGACTCGATGCCCGCGCTGGTCACGACGATCCCGATGGGTCCGAGCTGCTCGCGCACCGCGTCGTAGGCCGAGGCCACCGCGTCGCGGTCCGCGACGTCAGCGGCGAGACCGATCGCCGTCCCGCCGTCGGCCGTGATCTCCTTCGCGGCCGCTTCGGCGGCACCGAGGTCGAGGTCGAGCACGGCGACCTGGTTGCCGTCCGCGACCAGCCGGCGCGAGACGCCCAGGCCGATGCCCGACGCCCCGCCGGTCACGACTGCCACATGTCCGCTCATCACGCCTCCACCGGGGTGAACTCGATGTTGATGTTGGTCAGGCCACGAAGGATCCACGTCGGCTCGAAGTCGAGTCGACGGTCGCCCTTGGTGCCGTGGTGCTCCTCGGAGAGACGTAGGTCGCGGGTCCGGTCGAGGATGCGCTCGAGGCTGACCCGTGCCTCGACCCTGGCGAGCGGTCCGCCGGGGCAGGAGTGGTGCCCACGGCCGAACGCCACGTGCTCTCGCGAGTTGGGGCGTCGGATGCGGAACTCTTCGGGGCACTCGAAGCGCCGCGGGTCGCGGTTGGCGGCGCCGTTGAGCAGCATCACCGGCGTGCCCGCCTTGATCTCGACGCCGCCGACGGTGGTCGTGCGCCGCGCCAGGCGGAAGTCGGCCTTGACCGGGCTCTCGAGGCGCAGGGCCTCCTCGACGAACTCGGGGATGAGCTCGCGCTCGGCGCGCAGCTCGTCCTGGATCTCTGGGTTCTCGCAGAGCTCGAGGATGCAGGTCGCGAGCAGCTTGGCGGTCGTCTCCTGACCGGCGGCGAACAGGAACGTCGCGCTGCGCACGACGTTGACGACGTCGGGGATCGAGCCGTCGGGGTAGGTGCCCAGGGCCAGGTCGGTCAGGACGTCCTTGCGAGGGTTCGCCCGACGGTCCTCGATGTAGGTGGCGAACCAGTCGTCGAGGGAGTCGAGTGCGTTCAGCGGAGCGTCGTCGCGCACGTCCTCCTTGTTGACCATCCCCGGCGGCTGGCTCATGCCGAAGAAGCGACGGAACTCGCCGTGGTCCTCCTCGGGCACACCGAGCACGTCGGCGACCGCGAACATGGCGAAGGGTTGGGCGTACTCGCGGATGAACTCGCAGCGGCCGTTCGCCAGGAACTCGTCGAGCTGACGGTCCGCGAGGCGCCACATGAAGTCCTCGTTCTCCTTCAGGCGGCGAGGCGTGAGCAGCCGCATCAGGAGCGCGCGCTCGTTGGTGTGCATGGGCGGGTCCATGGTCACCATGTGCTCGTTCATCGGCAGGTGGTCGCGGTACTGGTCGATGATGGCGCCCACGTCGTCGCCCTCGAGCGGCACGGGGAACTCGGCGAACGGGCCGATCACCGCGTTGCACGACGAGAACGTCTCGACGTCGCGGTAGATCTCCGATGCCTCGTCCCAGCCGGTCACGGCCATCACGCCGTAGTCGGACGTCGAGGTGATCGGGCACTTGGCCCGAAGGTGCTCGAAGAACGGATACGGGTCCTCGAGCAGCGAGGCGTCGGTGAAGAAGTCGACCTCGTCGTAATCGGTCACGAACAGTTCCCCCTGTTGGTCCGTCCCGCGGGCGCTGCGTCGGCCCGGGCGGCGGACCCCTGGCAGGTCGTGCCGCTCCCCCCGATGCTGTGCAGTCGCCCAACGAGTGCTGTGCGACTGCTTAGCATGACGGCGCTCGGCGTGGCAACGTGTCCGCCATGGCGAACACGCGACGCATCGGCACGACGGACTCGGCGACGCGCACGCACCTGCTCGACGTCGCCGAGGCGATGCTGCTCGACGAGGGCTACGCGGCGGTGACGTCGAGGCGCCTCGGGGCACGGGCCGAGGTCAGTCCGCAGCTGGTGCACTACTACTTCCGCACGATGGACGACCTGTTCGTCGAGCTGTTCCGTCGTCGAGCCGAGGCCGGGCTCGAGCGTGTCGCCCGGTCGCTCGAGCAGGACGCCTCGCTGACCGCGATCTGGGAGCTCACGTCGAACCCCCTCGGCGCCCGGTTCAACCTGGAGTTCGCGGCGCTCGCGAACCACCGCAAGGAGATCCAGTCCGCGGTCGCGGAGTTCGGCGAGCGCTACCGCCAGCTCCAGCGCGAAGCCGTCGCCGCCAGGTTCGACGCGCTCGGGGTGACCGACGAGACCTGCCCACCGACCGTCGCGCTGCTCGCCATGACCGGGCTCGCGCAGATCATGTCGATCGAGCAGTCCTTCGGCTTCACCACCGGCCACGCCGAGGCCCGCGACTTCGTCCGGGACCTGCTGGAACGCATCGAGGAGGGCGCCCGGCCCTCGGCCTGAGCACGCGGTGCCCGGGGCCGCCGACCGTCAGAGCGGGAGCAGCCGAGGCAGGTCGCCCCGTGCGAGCACGCCGGTGCCGATCTCCGAGGCCACGGTGCGGGCGTCGCCGAAGAGCCCGTCGAGCACGATCGTGCGCCGCACGTACAGGTGCAGGTCGTGCTCGTCGGTGAAGCCGATGCCGGCGAGTACCTGCTGGGTGTGACGCCGCACCGTCCTGGCGCTCTCGCCGCAGACCACCTTGGCGAGCGCCGCGGCCAGGGGCGAACCGTCGTCCCACGCCCCACCGAGGGCCGCCTCGGCCGCCTCGACCGCCGCGAGCGCCTCGGCCAGGCGGTGCCGGACCGCCTGGAAGCCGGCGATCGGTCGGTCGAACTGGACCCGGTCGAGGGCGTGGCTCCGGGCGAGCTCGAGCATGGTGCGCATCGCCCCGACCAGCTCGTGTCCGACGGCCAGTCGGCAGATCGCGACGGCCTCGTCCCAGCTGCCCGCGGTCGGGGTCCACCCGTCGGCCGCGACCGGAGCTCCGGCGGCGACCTCGACGAGGCCGAGACGCGGGTCGAGGCCACCGACGACGCGGAGCTCCAGTGACGACGTCGGTGCAGCGCACCACTGCACCGCCGCCCCCTCGAGCGTGAGCAGCGCGACGCGGTCGGCCGCGGCGATGTCCGCCGTTCCCAACCCACGCAGGCCGCCACCGGGCGCCGGAGGCTCGGCGGAGCCGAACGCCGGGAGCAGCACGAGCGTGGGGGCGTCGGGTGGAAGTTCGAGGGCGTGGCGCAGCAGTCGGCCCAACGCACCCGAGGTGGTCCCGGTGCGCCCCTGCTGGTCGAACAGCGCCGGCACCGCGACACCGGGTGCGACGTCGAGCGCGTCGACCCAACCGATCACATCGAGGGCGTGGTCGAGGTCGGCGCCGCTGTGCGCTGTCGCGGCGTCGCGGATCGCTCGGACGAGGATCACGGCGGCCTCGGCGTCGAGGCCCTGTTCGTCGAGGCCCTGGTCGTCGGCTCCGCTCGTGACCTCGGTCGGAGTGCTCATCGGTCGGCTCCCAGGTCGAGCAGGCGGCGGGCGACGATGTTGCGCTGGATCTCGGCGCTTCCCCCGTAGATGGTCGCGGCGCGTGAGTAGAGGAACTCCGCGCGCCAGTGCTCGCTCCCCGGGTCGTCGCCCAGTGCGATGCGCTCGTCGAGCGCGTCGGCCGCCAGGTCGAACACCTGCTGTTCGCAGGTGCCGAGCAGGATCTTGTCGATCGAGGTCTCCGGGCCGAGTCGCTCGCCGGCGTCCAGGCGGCGCAGCGTGCTGCGCGAGCGGGCACGCAGCGCGAACAGGTCGGCGACGGCTCGGCCGACCTGGTCGGGCTGCAGGGATCCCCGGGGTGCCGCGTGGACCAGGTCCTCGAGACGGCGTCGGAGGAACGCGCCCCGGTGCCACAACGCGGTGCTGCGCTCGAAGGGCAGCAGGTCCATGGCGACGGCCCACCCCTGGCCCGGTTCGCCGAGCAGCCGCGTCTCGGGCACCTCGACGCCGTCGAAGAACACCTCGCTGAACTCGGGGCGTCCGTGCATCGTGCCGATCGGGCGCACGGTGATGCCGGGGGAGTCCATGTCGACGAACAGCGCGCTGATGCCGCGGTGTGCGTCCTCGACCGACCCGGTGCGCACCAGGAGCACGCAGCGCTGCGCGTACTGCGCCAGGCTGGTCCACACCTTCTGGCCGTCGACCCGCCACACGGGTCCGGAGTCGCGCTCGACCCGGGTCGCACGGCAGCTCAGGGCGGCCAGGTTCGAGCCCGTGCCCGGCTCGGAGAAGCCCTGGCACCACGTCTCGTCGCCGCGGAGCAGACGCGGCACCATCTCGTGGGCCAGCTCAGGGGTCGCGTAGTCGATCATCGTCGGCGCGAGCACCTCGGTCATCGAGTACAGACCGGGCTCGACGAGCCCCCGGGTCGTCACGGCCTCGCCGAGGTAGCCGCGCAGCAACGGCGAGCCGCCCAGCCCGCCGACGTGCTCGGGCCAGCCCCAGCGCATCCAGCCTGCGTCGAACGTGAGGCGCTTCACCTTGGACAGCTGCGCCATCTCGCCGTCGAGCAGCGCGGTGCCGTCGTTCGACGGTGTGGCCGCGTCGCTCGACGGCGCGAGCTCATCGGCGTGGGCGTCGAGCCACGTGTCGAGCCCGGTCCGGTACTCCTCGAGGTGCATCAGGCGCCCGGAACGGGTCGGGTGGGGTCGTGGGGACGTCCGCTGTCGCGGGCGCCGCTCCTCCGCAGGAACGTCATCGATCGCGTCGCGATGCGCCAGCCGGCAGCGGTTCGGCGATAGGTGTCGGTGTACCAGCCGATGCGCATCGCGTGGTCGGTCTGGTCGACGAAGCACAGCGGCTGCTCGCCCGTGCCCTCGTCCCCGTCCAGGGTCACCGCAGGAGGGCCGACCATGAACAGCCCCGACGGCGCTGCGGCGACCAGGGTGGGGAAGTCCGCCAGCGCGTAGGTGTCGCCGAAGGCGCTGTAGGTGCCGTCGGGGGTGAAGGTGTCGACGACGGCGTCGACGTCGCCCTTGGTCATGCCCACCGCATAGCGCGCCAGGTTCTGGGTGAGCTCGATGACGTCCTCGACGGACCTGGTGGGTGGTGCGGTCACTGCTGCTCCTGCGTTCAGTCGAACCCGTAGACGACGTGCACGGTCGGCGAGGTGGGCACCGACTGGCAGGTCAGCACCCACCCCTCGTCGACCTCGGCGTCGGTCAGGGCGTCGTTCACGTGCATGGTCACCGTGCCCTCGACCAGGCGCGCCATGCAGGTGGCGCAGCTGCCGGACTCGCACGAGTACGGCGGGTCGAGGTCCAGTTGTCGGGCGGTCTGCAGCAGCGTGGTCCCGGGGCGGTGCTCGGTGCTGCCGGAGCGGCCGTCGATCTCGATGACGACCGTGGTCGTCGTGTCCGCCGCAGCGTCCGGGGACGGGTCCGGCTCGCCGCCGTCTGGAGCGCCCGACTCGATCGGGTCCGCCGGGCTGAAGCGCTCGATGTGCACCCGTGCCGGGTCGGTCCCTGCGTCGAGCACCGCTGACTCCACGACGTCCATGAACGGCGTCGGCCCGCACACGTAGACCTCGGCGGTGGTGCGTGCGGTGGGGGAGAGCCCGTCGAGCACCGCCCGGACCGCCGCTGCGTCGACGAGGCCGTGCTCGACGTCCCAGCGATGACGCACCTGCAACCGGCCGCCGGCGCTCGCCTCGAGCTGCTCGAGGGCCGAGCGGAAGATGGTCGAGTCGGCGTCACGGTTCGCGTACAGCAGGTGGACGTCGCGATCGGTGGTCGCCAGCGCCGAGCGCACGAGCGACATGATCGGGGTGATCCCGCTCCCGGCGGCGAACGCGACGATCGGCCCGGTGGAGGGGGTGAGCACGTACACGCCGGCGGGCGCGGTGACCTCGACGGGGTCGCCCGCCGCGACGTGGTCGATGAGCCAGTTCGACACGACCCCACCCGGGACCCGTTTGACGGTCACCGTCAGGGGGTCGTCGCCCTCCGGTGCCGACGACATCGAGTAGCAGCGCAGGTGGGCGACCCCGTCGACCACGACGCGGAAGGTGCAGAACTGGCCGGCCCGGTAGCTGAACGTCTCACGCAGCTCGGCCGGGACGTCGAGGCTGAACGAGCGGGCGTCGTCGGTCTCGTGCACGACGCCGGCGACCGACACGCGGTGGAAGCCGTGGGCTCGCGCCGTTCGGTCCGGCGCGGGCTGCGTCGACTGCTGCGCTCCCGGCGAGGTGGTGGCCACGGGGCGGACGATAATGGCGTTCTCCGAATCGAGCAATGCCGTTGGCGGGCGTGCGTCGGGGCACTAGCCTCGCCCTCCGGACGGAGCACCACAGGGGGTCGGTGCGCCGCCCGCCGCATCGAAGCGAGCGGCATCGAAGAAGGGGGCGCGTTGGTGGCGCAGTCGAACCTTGCACGACACGACGACCGGGGTTGGGGTCTGCGCCAGGTCCCCGAGGAGCTGGCAGAGCGGTACCGGGCCGAAGGCCACTGGCAGGGACGGTCGCTCGGCCAGGTCGTGGCCGACGGCCTGGGTTCGATGTCCGACGTCGACTTCCACGTGCACTCGGCGATGCGGCCGTGGTCGGGCACCTTCGGCGACATCGACCGGGCGGCCCGATCCTTCGCCGCGACGCTGCGCGCACGTGGCGTGGGTGTGGGTGACGTCGTCGTGGTGCAGCTGCCCAACTGGGCCGAGGCGGGGATCGCCTTCTGGGCGGCCATCTACCTGGGTGCGGTCGTGGTGCCCGTCGTGCACTTCTACGGCGCCAAGGAGGTCGACCACATCCTGTCGGTGACACGGCCCGCCGCGGTCGTCACGGCCACGAGATTCGGTCACGTCGACCACCTGTCGCTCTACGGCGAGCTCGTCGTCCGTCACGGCGTGGACACCTGGGTCGTCGTCGGCGACGAGCCTGCGTCGGCCCTGCCGGCGGCCGCGCTGCGCTGCTCCGACCTGCTCGACGCCACGTCGATCGGAGGCCCGATCGACGGACCCGCCGAGGTCGATCCCTCGCAGCCCGCGCTCATCGGCTTCACCTCGGGCACCACACGCGACCCGAAGGGTGTCGTGCACTCTCACGACACGTTGGGCTTCGAGGCGCGCCAGCTCGACTGGATGTTCCCGACCGGGGGACCCGCGCAGATCACCGCAGCGCCGGTCGGCCACTTCATCGGCATGCTCAACGCGCTCATCGTGCCGCTGCTGCGCTGGCGGCCCGTGAACCTCGTCGATGCGTGGGACCCGGCGAGCGTGCTGCGCCTGATGCTCGAGAGGGAGCTGGGCATGACCGGCGGCTCGACGTACTTCCTCACGAGTCTGCTCGACCATCCGGACTTCACCGAGGAGCACCTCCGACTGATGCCCTTCGCCGGCCTGGGCGGCTCGCCGGTGCCCGAGGCGGTCACCGAACGTGCTCGGGACCTGGGCATCGCGGCGTTCCGGTCCTACGGCAGCACCGAGCACCCCTCGATCACCGGCTGCACCATCGACGAGCCCGAGGACAAGCGCCTGCGGACCGACGGGCACGCGCTGCCGGCGGTCGAGCTCCGCCTCGACGACGACGGGCAGATCCTGAGCAGGGGGCCCGACCTGTTCATCGGCTACACCGACCCGGAGCTGACCGCCCAGGCGGTCGACGCGGATGGCTGGTACCACACCGGCGACATCGGGGTCCTCGACGACGACGGCTTCCTCACGATCACCGACCGCATCTCGGACATCATCATCCGCGGCGGCGAGAACATCAGCGCTCGTGAGGTCGAGGAGCTGGTGGCGACCCTCGACGGCGTGGCCGAGGTCAGCGTCGTCGCGACGCCCGACGACCGCTTCGGCGAACGAGCCGCCGCGGTGCTCCTGCTCCGACCGGGGCAGGACGCTCCGACGCTCGACGCGATGCGACAGCACCTGGACTCGGCCGGGCTGGCGCGCCAGAAGTGGCCCGAGTCGATCCACGTGGTGGACGAGCTGCCGCGCACGCCGTCGGGCAAGGTGCAGAAGTTCGTGCTGCGCAACGCGCTGCGCGACGGTGCGCTCGACACCGCCGAGGGGAGCTGAGCACGTCGTGGCACGCCTCGATCCCATCCCGCCTGACGAGTGGCCCCCGGACATGCGCGACGCGCTGGCCGCCCTGCACCCGGTGAACCCGCGGCACCCGTTCCCGGAGCGCCGCGCCGACCGTCCCAAGGGGCTGCACGTGCTCGGCACGCTCGCCCACCATCCCGAGCTGACGACGGCGTACCACACGTTCAACGGGCAGGTGCAGTTCGGCACCACGCTGACCCAGCGCCAGCGCGAGCTGCTGATCCTGCGGGTCGCGGCGGTCCGTGACTGCGACTACGAGTGGGCCCAGCACACGATCATCGCCGGTGACGTCGGACTCTCCGGCGACGAGATCGCCCGCGTCGCCGCCGGGCCCGACGCGCCCGGATGGGACGACCTCGACGCGGCCCTCGTGCGCGCCGTCGAGGAGCTCATCGTCGACGCCGCGCTGTCGGACGCGACGTGGGCCTCGCTCGCCGCCTCGCTCGATGCGCGACAGCTGATGGACGTGATCTTCACGGTGGGCGCCTACGACACCCTCGCCATGTTCATCGGTTCGGTGCGGATGGAGCTCGACGACGACCTCCGACCGGGGGAGTGACGACAGCCGCTGCTCGCATGCGGAAATGCCATTCTCCTCAAGCGGAACGTCTGCTATCGTTCGCGCCGCACGACGATCTACCACGACCGCCCACCAGGAGCGACGCACATGGCACACTTCCCCAAGCCCGCAGAGGGAAGCTGGACGGAGCACTATCCGGAGCTCGGGACGGCACCGGTGTCGTACCAGGACTCCATCTCTCCCGAGCACTACGAGCTCGAGCGAGAGGCGATCTTCCGGCGCACCTGGTTGAACGTCGGCCGTGTCGAGCAGCTGCCGCGCAACGGCAGCTACTTCACCCGTGAGCTCGACGCCGCACGGACCTCGGTCATCATCGTGAAGGGCACCGACGGCGAGGTGCGGGCGTTCCACAACATCTGCCGCCACCGCGGCAACAAGCTCGTGTGGAACGACTACCCGCGTGAAGAGACCGAGGGCACCTGTCGGCAGTTCACCTGCAAGTACCACGGCTGGCGCTACGGCACCGAGGGCGACCTCAACTTCGTCCAGCAGGAAGAGGAGTTCTTCGACTTCGACAAGGCCGACTACGGCCTGGTCCCCGTGCAGTGCGAGGTGTGGGAAGGCTTCATCTTCGTCAACCTCGACCCCGAGAACACCACCTCGGCGAGCGACTACCTCGGCGGCATCGGCGCCGGTCTGGTCGGCTACCCGTTCGAGAAGATGACCGAGGTCTACAAGTACCGGGCCGAGATCGGTGCCAACTGGAAGCTCTTCATCGACGCGTTCGCGGAGTTCTACCACGCACCCGTGCTGCACGCGAAGCAGGCGGTCGCCGAGGAGTCCCGCAAGCTCTCCGGGTACGGCTACGAGGCGTTGGCCTACGAGATCGACGGGCCGCACTCGATGGTGTCGTCGTGGGGTGGCATGGCGCCGCCGAAGGACCTCGACATGGTCAAGCCGATCGAGCGGGTGCTGCGCAGCGGCCTGTTCGGCCCCTGGGACCGGCCCGACATCGGCATCGACGAGCTGCCGCCCGGCCTCAACCCGGCGCGCAGTCCGTCGTGGGGCATCGACAGCTTCGTGCTGTTCCCGAACTTCATGCTCCTGGTGTGGGCCCCCAACTGGTACCTCACGTACCACTACTGGCCGACGTCCCACAACACGCACATCTTCGAGGGCACGCTCTACTTCGTGCCACCGGCGTCGACCCGTGAGCGCCTGGCCCAGGAGCTCGCCGCGGTGACCTTCAAGGAGTACGCGCTCCAGGACGGCAACACCCTCGAGGCGACGCAGACGATGTTGGAGTCGGGCGTGCTCGACGCGTTCCCGCTCAACGACCAGGAGATCCTCCTGCGCCACCTCCACAAGACCGCCCGTGACTACGTCTCGGACTACCAGGACAACCAGCGCTCGGAGAGCCCCGTGCGGATCTCCGCCGCGTCGTGACAGGAGCCGTCGTGACAGAAGCATCCACCTTCCCCGCCGGATTCGCCGACCTGGAGCCCTTCTCGGAGTGGGCTCTTCGCACCGAGGCCGAGCGCTATGCGAAACGCCTGGGCAGCACCATGGACGAGATCCAGGCCTTCTACGACGTCGCATTCCCTCGTCTCGACGACGCGATCGCCCACTGCGACCAGTTCGGCCTCGACGCGCTGCCCGACGACGCCGAGCGGTTGCTCTGGCTCTGCTACTCGGTCGTCAACGCGTCGTTCCCCGTCGAGGTGTGGCGTCAGCCCAGGGTGCCCGACAGCGGTGCCGCGGCGATCGACGTGATCATCGAGCCGGTCGTGTGACCGAGGACCCCAGCGTCCACGGTGGGTGAGAACCTCGCTCTCGCTGGGCGTGGGTAGCCTTTCGCCATGGCCAACGAGACTCCTGCCGACGCGACGACCCTGCGCGAGATGGCCGTCGCCCGGTCGCTCGACCCGGCGCGGCTGCGCGCCGAGCAGCGCGTGCAGCGCTTCCTCGACGCGGCGATGGAGCTCATGCGCAACTCTCCCGACCGCGAGTTCACCGTGCAAGAGGTGGTCGAGCGCTCCGGGCAGTCGCTTCGCAGCTTCTACCAGTACTTCGCCGGCAAGCACGAGCTGCTGCTGGCGTTGTTCGAGGAGTCGGTGCGCAGCTCGGCCGAGCACGTCCTCACGCAGATCGAGCCGTTGAGCGACCCGCTGGAGCGGCTGCACGCCTTCACCAGCGAGTACTACCGGCTCTGCCGGCCGAGCCGGCCGGGCAAGGACGACTCGGCCAACGCCGCGTCGGTCATGGCCGACTTCGCTCAGCAGCTGCTGACCAAGCACCCCACCGAAGCGGCACGCGCCTTCTCGCCGCTGGTGACGATCTACGAGGGGTTGCTCGACGACGCCGCGAGCGCGGGCGCGATCCGCACGGGCCTCGACCACCGTCGGATCACCGGTGTCGTGTTGCAGGCCGTCATGTTCAACACCTTCGCCGACACCATCTCTGCGTCGCCCGTGGGCGCGCCCGAGTCGTCGGCCGAGGGGCTGTGGAGCTTGCTGATCGACGGCCTGGCGGCCTGAGCCACAGAGCCGCCTGGCGGCCTGAGCCACGGAACGGCCTGGCGGCCTGGGGCTGGCGTTCAGCCGGCGGCGTCGTGGCGGAACACGTCGCCGCCCTTCATCACGAAGCGCACCCGTTCGGTCGCGGCGATGTCGTCGAGCGGGTCGCCCTCGACCGCGATGATGTCGGCGAGCAGGCCGGGGGCGAGCCGTCCCCGGTCCTCGACGTCGATCAGCTCGGCGGCGACGGTCGTCGCGGCCCGGATGGCCTGCAGCGGTGTCATGCCACGGTCGACGAGCGCGATGAGCTCCTTGGCGTTGCGACCGTGGGGGATCGCCGGCGCATCGGTGCCGCACGCGATGCGCACGCCGCGCTCGATCGCCTTGGAGACCGTCGCCTTGGCGCGGGGGAAGACCTCGGCCGCCTTGGCCTGGAGCTCCGGTGCGGCCCGTGAGGTGTCCATGCCGTCGGCGAGGTAGGTGGTCGGCACCAGGAAGGTGCCGTGGTCGATCATCAGCTGCATGGTCTCGTCGGACATGAGGGAGCCGTGCTCGATGCAGTCGATGCCGACCTGGATCGCGGTGCGGATGCCGTCGTCGCCGTGGGCGTGTGCGGCGACCCGCAGGCCCGCTCGGTGCGCCTCGTCGACGACCGCGGCGAGCTCCTCGTCGGAGTACTGCTGGGCGCCTGCCGGCCCGGTGTGCGACATGATGCCGCCGGAGGCGCAGACCTTGATCAGTCGGGCGCCGTACTTGATCTGGTAGCGCACGGCCCGACGGACCTGGTCGACGCCGTCGGCGACGCCCTCCTCGACGGTCAGGGGCAGCACGTGGGGGCCGAGCGCCTGGAACATCGTCGGCTCGAGGTGGCCGCCGGTGGGGCTGATCGCGTGGCCCGCGGGCACGATCCGGGGCCCGTCGATCCATCCGCGGTCCACGGCCTTCATCAACGCGACGTCCAACAGGATGCCGCCGGTCTGCACGAACAGCCCCAGGTTGCGCACGGTGGTGAAGCCCGAGCGCAGCGTGCGGCGGCAGTTCGCGACGGCCCGCAGCAGCTTGACGGCCGGGTCGTCCTGCACGGCGACCAGAGGGCTCTCGTGGTCGGGGCCGCCCATCAGCAGGTTGACCTCCATGTCCATGAGGCCCGGCAGCAGCGTCAGGTCACCGAGGTCGAGCTCGACGGTCCCAGAGGGCACCGACGACGGTGCGATGTCGACGATGCGGCCGTCGTGCACCAGCACGTCACCGGGTTCGACCAGCGCCCCGGCGTCCACGTCCAGCATCCGGGCGGCGCGCAGACGCACGGGCGGTCCTGGTTCTCGTCGTCGTGGCACGGCACTCCTCCAGGTCGTGCGACCTCACGGTCACGGGGCGCGGTCACACTGCACGGGTGACACGGCGAGAATCACGTTACCGCCAGACGAGATGCACGATCGCGATCCTGCGGAACACGGTGCACGGACTCGCGGCCCCCTGCTACTGTGCTTCTACCAGGACGGAAACGTCGTTCTCGCCCATCGGATCGCCGGTCCGGGTCGCGCTCGACGGAGGGGAGCGACCATGACCGACCGGAGCGGGGCCGAACGCAGCACGATGTCGCTCGTCGCCTTCATGCAGGCGGGCAACGTCACCGTGTACTCGGGCTCCTGGCGCCACCCGGCGACCGAGCACGGGTTCCTCGACCAGCGCTACTACCAGAAGCTCGGACGCATCCTCGAAGAGGGCTGCTTCGACATGATGTTCTTCGACGACCGCCTCGCGATGCCCGGGATCTACGGCGGGTCGGTGGCCGACGCGGTCCGTCTGGGTGCCCGCCCGGTCAAGCTCGACCTGAGTGTCGTGCTCGGACTGATCGCCGGGGCGACAGAGCACATCGGCCTCGGCGCCACGTACTCGACGACCTATTACTCGCCGTTCCACGTGGCGCGGACCTTCGCGACGCTCGACCACCTGACCGGCGGGCGTGCCGCATGGAACGTCGTCACCTCGGTGAACGACGGCGAGGCCCAGAACTTCGGGGTCGACACGATCCTCGACCACAACGAGCGCTACGACCGGGCGGACGAGTTCCTCGAGGCGACCACCGGGCTGTGGGACACGTGGGACGACGGCGCGCTCGTGCTCGATCGGCAGGGCGGCACGTTCGCCGACCCGGCCAAGGTCCGCGAGCTCGACCACCACGGCGAGTGGTTCGACGTGCGGGGTCCGCTCACCGTGCCGAGGTCTCCCCAGGGGCGTCCCGTGCTCCTCCAGGCAGGATCGTCGGGCCGGGGTCGTGACTTCGCCGCCAGGTGGGCCGAGCTGATCTTCACCGGTGACCCGGACGTCGAGATCGCCCGCAACCACTACAAGGACCAGAAGGACCGCATCGCCGAGCTCGGACGCGACCCCGACTCCGTGAAGATGCTGCCGATGGCCTACACGG
>JAEWED010000030.1 GCA_023389745.1 Actinomycetes bacterium | reverse complement strand
TGATCTGGGTCCTCGGTGCCGCCGTCCCGGTCATCATCGCGATCCCGACGCGGCTCGGCGGTGTCGTCGTCGCCGTCCTCGCGGTCGCCGCGGCTGCGTTCTACGCGGTGGCCATGCGTGCGGTCTCCCGTGGCCAGGCCCCACCACGGCTGCCCGACGCGCGGCGCATCCGGGCCGAGGTGCGGACGCTGCGGCGCCGGCGGCCCGACCTGACGGTCGACGACGGTCCGCTGGTCGACGGTCCGGAGGTTGACGGTCCGGCGGTCGACGGTGGGCCTGCGGGCGGTCCGCCCGCAGACGGTCCGCCCGCCGGTGATCCGGTGCCCGGCGACCCCAACTGACGGCCCCGGTCAGCGAGGGGTGTCGCCGCCGCCGTCGGGATCGTCGAGATCGATGAAGTCGGGGATCTCGAACAGGTCGCCCTCGTCGAGCGGGATCTCGACGGACTCGATGCCCACCCGTGCGAGCCACAGTCCCGGTGCGTCGAGCTCGGCCTGCGTCGGCAGGTGCTCGGCGACGCTCCACAGCTGGTCCAGTGCGTCGGTGCCGGCACGCTCGACGATGCCGGAGATGAAGTCCGCGCCCCGGTCGAACGTCGCCTGCGACAGCTCGAGCCCGAAGAGGCGCTCGACGAACCGGCTCGCGGGTGCGGCCTCGACGCGGCGGCGTCGCAGCGCCTCGGACACCCGGTCGTAGTCGGGGATGAGACGGGCGCCGATCGTGTCGAGCACCCAGTCGACGTAGCCCTCGATCGCCGCGACGACGGCGTCGATGCGTGGCATGAGCCGGCGCTGCTCGTCGGACTGCATCGCCCCGAGCAGCATCTCGGGGTCGCCGGCGAGCCGCTGCAGCGCTTCGAGCTCGGGCTCGGAGCCGCCCATGACGTCGGCGACGCCGAGGTCGCGCATGCGGCGTTCGATCTCGTCGGGGTCCTGGCTGAACGCCGAGACGTACTCGCGCAGCAGCGTGTCGACATGGCTGCGCACGTGCGGGGTGCACAGGATCTGGTGGTGCACGACGTCGGAGATGCACACCCACAGGCGGATGCCGTCGCGCGGCAGGCTCCAGTCGTCGGCGAACTCGTCGACGTTCGAGAGCACCAGCGTCAGCGGCCCGGCCTGCGGGCGCGGCAGCGGCAGCTCGTAGTGGCCGAGCGCCCGGCTGGCCAGGTGGCCGGCGGTGCTGCCCGCCATCATGCCGAGCAGCATCGGGCCCATCATCGACATCAGCTGGGCGATCAGGGCGTCCGGCGGCATGCCGGGCACCTGGGGGAGACCGAAGTCGGGCATGCCCTCGCCGTCGGTCTCGATCTCGCCGAGCTGGGCCTGCAGCGCGGCACCGATGGAGCCGGAGAGATCCTCGAGCAGCGGCCGCTCGTCGTCGAGGAAGCGCTTCGCCCACTGGGTGCGGTTCAGCGGCTCGAGCCGCACGGCGTCGTCGACGCGTCGCCCGGTCACCTCGGCGACCTGGAGCTCGGCGACCCGGGCGAGCTGCTCGACCTCGCCGCGGGCGAGCGGGTCGACGTTGGACTCGGAGCGTCCCTCGTTGGCGATTGAACCCGCGAGCTGGGCCGCGGTCTCCCAGCTGCCACCGCTCTGCCCCGAGAACATGCGGGACAGGTCCTGCAGGAAGAAGCTCATGGCCTCGAACGGATTGTCGTCGCCCGATGGATCCGGCCCGAAGGGCCCCGCGTTGCTCACCCTCGGAATCGTATTGGCCGCAGCGTCGGGTCGCGCCGCGGCGCTGAGCGGGCCATCACCTTCGCTGCTCCTCGGACGGGGCGGGGATCGCTCAGCGTTCGAGCAGGCGGTGCGCGGCTCCGAGCATCCCGGCGGCGCTGTGCACCTCGACGACCCCGGACCCGCGTCGAGAGGAGGCCATGCCCATGAGGCGACCGTCGGCGTCGAAGACCAGCGAGGCGCCGTCGTCGGGTGAGGCCAGCTCGGCGTGGAACCGGTCCGACGGCGTGGACGGGTCCGATGCGCTCACCGTCGCCTCGGTCGTCGAGACCGCACCCGGGACGGCGTCGACGGCCAGCACGTCGAGCCCTGGGCTCGGCACGGCCTCGGACACCTCGACCGGGCGACCGGCGGGCGACGAGAGTCGCAACACGGCGAGGTCCTGGTCCTCGTCGACGGCCACGACGGCGGCCGCCTCCATGCGAGCGTCCGCGCAGCGTGCCCAGATCTGCTCGGCGCCGCGGAGCGCGTCGGCGCGCGCTGCGATGTGGCCCTCGTCGTCGATGACCAGCCCGGTCACGGTGGAGCTGACGCCCTCGTCGTCGACGACCACCACGTTCGCGACGGCCTGCTCGATGCGGTGCTCGACCACGTCGTCGGGCCCGTCGTGGTCGTCCATCGAGCCGAGCAGCACGCCGGACACGAGCACGACGACACCGCCGAGCACCAGTCCCGTGGCGATGAGGGTGCTGCGGCGACGATCGGATCGCCCGCGGACCGCGAGCCCCACCTCGCTCGGGTGCCGCCATTGCGGCGAGGGACCGTGACGATCATCGGCGTCGTCGTCGGGGCCGGGATTCCGCCGAATCGTCATGCACTCGAACGATAACCAAGGAGGTTCCGGGCCGGGCAGCGGCCGGAACGCGCACCACGCTCGCGGCCGGTCGCGGAGCGTGGTGGGGTCGCGGGCGAGTTCTTCCCTACGATGTGGCCCGTGTTCCCCTCTGCTCCGCCAGCTCCGTCACGCACGGTGACGCCGAACCGCCCCACGTCCACGCCGATCGGGGCCTCGTGAACAACGTCTACTACCTCCTCATCGCCGCGGCGCTGAGCGGGATCGGGCTGCTCGCGCTCTGGTTCCGGAACCGGCCCGCGCCGTCGTCGCCCCGGTCGTCGGTGGACGAGTTCAACGACAAGATGCGGGCGCTCGCCCCCGACGAGGTCGCCGAGACCTCCGGCCAGCGGTCCCGCCGGGGGAGTTGAGCTGGCACGCGACCTCGCGATCGACCTGGGTACGGCCAACACGCTCGTCTACGCCAGGGGAGAGGGCATCGTCCTGAACGAGCCCTCTGTCATCGCGCTCAATTCCAGGACCAACGGCGTGCTGTCGATGGGGCGCGACGCCTGGAAGATGATCGGCCGCACACCGAGCTACATCGTGGCGGTCCGCCCGCTGCGCAAGGGTGCGATCACCGACTTCGAGGTCACCCAGGAGATGATCCGACTCCTGTTGAAGCGGGTCGGCGTGAACCGGTTCAACCGGCCACGGGTCGTGATCTGCGTGCCGTCGGCCATCACCGCGGTCGAGAAGCGAGCGGTGACCGAGGCGGCCCGCAAGGCGGGTGCCACCGAGGCGCAGCTCATCGAGCAGCCGATGGCCGCGGCGATCGGCTCGGGCCTTCCGATCAACGAGCCGATGGCGAACATGGTGGTCGACATCGGTGGTGGCACCACCGAGACGGCGCTGATCTCGCTCGGCGGCGTCGTGGCGCTCCAGGCGGTGCGCGTCGGTTCGTTCGACATCGACGCGGCGATCATCATCCACATCCGCCGTGAGTACGGGATAGCGATCGGTGAGCAGACCGCGGAGGAGATCAAGATCCTGATCGGCTCCGCGGATGAGACCCCCGACGAGGTCCGCGCCGAGGTGCGTGGCCGCGAGCTCATGTCCGGTCTGCCCAAGACCGTGATCCTCTCCGCCGCCGAGGTCCGCGCCGCGATCTCCGAGCCGGTCAACGCCATGGTCGACTCGGTGCTGGCGTGTGTCGCCGAAGCTCCTCCCGAGCTCGCGCAGGACCTGATCGAGCACGGCATCCACCTGGTGGGCGGTGGGTCGCTGCTCAAGGGCCTCGACCTGCGACTCGCGCGTGAGTGCGAGGTGCCGGTCCAGCTGGTGCGCCAGCCGCTCGAGTCGGTGGTGCTCGGCGCCGGCCGCGTCGTCGAGTCCTACGAGGAGCTGCGCGAGATGTTCATGGGTTCTCGCCGCTGAGGCGGGAGTGTGCGCAGCGAGATCGAGGGAGAGGTCACGCGGCACCGTCGGTCGAGGCGGGAGTGTGCGCAGCGCTGCGCGAGATGTTCATGGGCTCGCGCCGCTGAGGCGGGAGCTCGGTCCCACCGCGTGACGACCGTCACCTCATAGGATGTGGGCTAGGGTCATCTCCCCTTCCGCCCGGGAGGCGGGGTCACCCGATCCCGAAGTCGCACGGAGGTCGATCTGTCGATGGCGTTGCTCGAAGTCGACGACGTGAGCGTCCGCTTCGGTGGTGTGACCGCCCTCGACGGGCTGTCGTTCTCCGTCGAGGCCGGACAGATCTGTGCACTGATCGGTCCCAACGGCGCCGGCAAGACCACGCTGTTCAACGTCATCAGCAGGCTCTACGAGCCGACCCACGGTGCGGTCCGCTTCGACGGCGCAGACCTGCTGTCCATGGCGCCGCACCAGATCGCGAACGCCGGCATCGCCCGTACGTTCCAGAACCTCGCCCTGGTCCAGGGCCTCAGCGTGGTCGACAACGTCATGGTCGGCGCGCACGCCCGCTCCACGGGCGGGTTCGTCGGCAGCCTGTTCGGCCTGCCCGTGCGGTCCCGTGAGCGGGTGCTGCGCGACGAGGCGATGTCGGTGCTCGCCCGCCTCGGGCTGGCCGAGGTCGCCGCACGCCCGGCGGCCGGGCTTCCCTACGGCACGCTCAAGCGCATCGAGCTGGCCCGTGCGCTCGCGGCGCGTCCTCGACTGCTCATGCTCGACGAGCCGGCCAGCGGGCTGACCCACAGCGAGGTCGACGAGCTCGGCGAGACGATCCGGTCGCTGCGCGAGGAGTACGACCTGTCGGTGCTGCTCGTCGAGCACCACATGGGCATGGTGATGGGCATCTCGGACAACGTGGTCGTCATGGAGTTCGGGCAGAAGATCGCCGACGGCGCGCCGGCGGTGGTCCAGAACGACGAACGTGTCATCGGCGCCTACCTCGGGAGCACCTCATGACCCTGCTCGCGGTGCAGCACCTCGTCGCCGGCTACGGCCCGGTCCAGGTGCTCGACGGACTCGACCTGTCGGTCGAGGCCGGTGAGATCGTCGTGGTGCTCGGCGCGAACGGCGCCGGGAAGACCACCACGCTCCGGGCGCTGTCGGGCATGATCCCGGCCAAGGGCTCGGTCGTCCTGAACGGCAAGGAGGTCATCGGACGCAAGCCCGAGGACCTCGTCGGCATGGGCGTCGCGCACGTACCCCAGGGACGGGGCACCTTCCCGGACCTCACGGTGGCCGAGAACCTGCGGGTCGGAGGCTTCACACGGCCCGCCGCCGAGGTCGCCGAGGACATGGAGCGCTGGTTCGACGTCTTCCCCCGGCTGAGGGAGCGGATCGACCAGGCTGCCGGCTCGATGAGCGGCGGCGAGCAGCAGATGCTCGCGATCGCCCGTGCCCTGATGTCGCGGCCGGCCCTGCTCCTGCTCGACGAGCCGTCGCTCGGCCTGGCGCCGCTCGTCACCCGCGACGTGTTCGAGCGCATCGCGGCGGTCAACGCCGAGCTCGGCACGACGGTGCTCGTCGTCGAGCAGAACGCCAACCTGGCACTCGACATCGCGACCCGCGGCTACGTGCTCGAGACGGGCCGCATCATCGCCGAAGGCTCCGCCGACGAGCTCCGCAACGACGACGTGGTCCGCCGCGCCTATCTGGGGGTCTGACTCCGTGCAGCTGTTCATCCAACGGGTCTTCGACGGTCTCCAGGCCGGAGCGATCTACGCGATCCTCGCCCTGGCGATCGTCATCATCTTCCGTGCGTCGGGCATGTTGAACTTCGCCCAGGGCGAGATCGCCATGTTCACGACCTTCGTGGCCTGGAACCTCTTCGACGCCGGGCTCCCGTGGTGGTTGACGTCGGTCGCCTCGCTGCTCATCGGCTTCGTCGTGGGCGCCGTGCTCTACCGGCTGCTCATCGTGCGCCTCGGCGGCACCCACGCCAACCCGCTCGCGGTGGTGATGGTGACCATCGGTCTCTTCCTGATGTTGAACGACGGTGCCGGGGTCATCTGGGGCACCGACGCGAAGCCGGTGCCGCGCGTGTTCGGATCAGGTCGCATCGAGATCTTCGGCGCCGGCATCGCGGTCCAGGTCATCGGCCTGCTCGCCGTGCTCGCCATCCTGGTCGTCGGCTTCAACCTGGTGTTCCAGAAGACGAAGCTCGGCCTGGCCCTGCGGGCGGTCACCTCGAACCAGGAGTCCGCTGCGCTCGCCGGCATCAAGGTCACCACCACGCTGATGATCGGCTGGGGACTCGCCGCCGCGATCGGCTCGCTCGCCGGCACGTTCACGGCGTCGTCGGTCGCGCTCGACAAGAACATGATGCAGGTCGTGTTGATCTACGCGTTCGCCGCGGCGACCCTCGGTGGCTTCGACTCACCGATCGGCGCCGTCGTCGGTGGTCTGATCATCGGGCTCGTCTCCGAGCTGGTCGTCGGCTACGTCGACATCGTCGGTCCCGACCTCCGCCTGCTGCCCGGGTTCGTCCTGGTGCTCGTGGTGCTGCTCGTCCGACCACAGGGTCTGTTCGGGACGGCGAAGGTGGGTCGAGCATGACGCGGCGCATGACACCGCTGCGCGCGCTGGCCTGGGTGATCGCACTCGTGGTGGCGATCGCACTTCCGCAGCTGCTGGGCGCCTCGGACGTGAACCGCCTCGGCGAGGTCATGTACATCGCCGTCGCCGCGCTGGGCCTCGCGCTGCTCACCGGCTTCAACGGCCAGATCTCGCTCGGTCACGGCGCCTTCCTCGGCATGGGCGCCTACATCACGATGATCCTGACGGTCGACTACAACGTCTCGTACGCGTTGGCCGGGGTGATCGCGATCGTGTTCGCCTTCGTCGTCGGGCTCATCGTCGGCCTGCCCGCGCTGCGGATCACCGGCATCTACCTGGCGCTCGTCACCCTTGCCCTCGCCACGCTGTTCCCGCAGATCGTGGTGCGCCTCGGTGACATCACCGGGGCCACGGTCGGCCGCGGCCTGCTGCCGCGGGAGGGCTACGG
>JAEWED010000027.1 GCA_023389745.1 Actinomycetes bacterium | reverse complement strand
CCCTCGGAGCGGCCGATCCAGTTGCGCTGCTGGGTGACGACCCGCTCGGGCCAGTCGACCAGCTCCAGGTCGTCGAGCAGCTGCTGGGCGTAGTCGGTGATGCGGAAGTACCACTGCTCCAGGTCGCGCTTCTCGACCACGGCGCCCGAGCGCTCGGCGGTGCCGTCGGGCAGCACCTGCTCGTTGGCGAGCACCGTCTGGTCGACCGGATCCCAGTTCACCGGCGCGGCCTTGCGGTACGCCAGGCCCGCTTCGAGGAAGCGCAGGAAGATCCACTGGGTCCAGCGGATGTAGTCCGGGTCGTGGCTCTGGACCTCTCGCCGCCAGTCATAGACACCGCCGATGCGGGTGATCGAGCTGCGCAGCATCTCGATGCGCTCGTCGGTGAACCCGCGGGGGTGACGACCGGTCTTGATCGCCGCGTTCTCGGCCGGCAGCCCGAAGCTGTCGAAGCCCATCGGCGACAGCACGGCGTCGCCCTGCATGGTGCGGTAGCGGGTCAGCAGGTCGCCGAAGGTGTAGTTGCGCACGTGACCCATGTGCGCCGCACCCGACGGGTACGGGTACATGCACAGCACGTAGTAGCGATCGCGGGGGTCGTCGTTGTCGACCTCGTAGGTCCCGTGCTCACGCCAGTACTCCTGCCAGCGGGGCTCGATCAGCTGGGGGTCGTACGGCGTCGGGATCTCGGCGGGCATCGGAGAATCGTACCGACACCGGCGGGTTCGCCCCGAACCGGTTGGGCCGGCCCGGCTCGGTTTCCACTCCCCCGCTCGGCCCCGCTATGGTGTGCATCCCTGCGGGGCCGTAGCTCAGTTGGCTAGAGCGCTTCCATGGCATGGAAGAGGTCGTGAGTTCGATTCTCATCGGCTCCACAGCAGACAAACCCCCGCTCCGGCGGGGGTTTCGTCGTTCCGGGGTGGCTGTCGTCGTTCCGGGGTGGCTGTCGCCGTCCGGAGCGCTCAGGTCGCCGCGTCGGGGCGCAGCGTTTCGAACGCGGCGGCGATCAGCGGCTTGAGCGCCGCGACGTGCGCCTGCTCGCCGAGCGCGTGGTCGTGCAACGCGGCACCGTGCATGATCACCAGCGACAGCATCGAGTAGTCGGCCAGTCCGTCGTGCCCCTCGAGCTCCGGGTAGGCGGCGAGCGTGATCGCCCGTGCGGCCGCGCGGAACCCGGGGTCGAGCCGGAGGAACGTCTCGCGCAGCTCGTCGTTCGTGCGTGCCGCGACGTAGAGCTCGACGAGCACCTTCGTGCGGTCGTCGCGCATCGCGTCCCAGACGATGTCGACAACCGTCGCGGAGTCCGCTGGCTGCTCGATCGCCGCGATCGTCTCGAGGCCCTGCTCCCACAGCCGGCGGCCCAGGTCGACCGCCATGGCCGACATCAGCTCCTCCTTCGTGGCGAAGTGGTTGAACAGCGCTCCGTTGCTGAGCCCTGCGCGTCGGGTGATGGCGGTGACCGTCGTGCCCGCGTAGCCCTGCTCGAGCAGGCACTCGAACACCGCGTCGAGCAGCCGGCGCCGCGAGGCCTCGGCCCGTGCCTTGCGGCTCGTGCCCGCTCCCTCGACCGCGGAGGGGTCCGTGCTCGTCACGCTCCCAGTCTGCGCAGGTCGCGACCGCTCAGTTGACGATCGGCACGAGCCGACACGACGACGAGGCGTGCGCCGGGTCGAGCGCGTTCAGCACCAGGCGCAGCGCATTGGGGCTGTAGGCGATGCCGATGTGCCCGCTGAAGTCGACCGGACAGACGTCCTGCAGGCGGAGGTTGGTCACGGTCGGACCCGACGGCAGGAACGCCGACTGCCACGGGGTCACGATCTCGTCGAACTGGGTCGAGATCACCGTGTAGCGGACGCCGGGTTGCACGAGCCCGCCGTCGCGGAGCTGGGTGAGGAACTCCGACCCGTGGACCTGCTGCTCGCACGACGCGCACACCAGCCCGGCGACGTCGTCGAGGCCCACCAGCGCGGCGATCGTCGCCAACCCGAACAGGGTGGTCCCGTCGTTCGAGGGCGCCAGCCCGACCAGCGTCGCGACCTTGTCGGCCCCGCCCTGCTGCAGGTAGACGTGCGGCATCATGCCGCCCTGGGAGTGCCCGACCAGGTCGACCTCGGCGGCGCCGGTCTCCTCCAGCACCCGGTCGACGAAGGTGGCCAGCTGCGCCGCGCTGTCCTGCACACGACCGATGCCGTAGGCGATCCCGAGCACCGGCGGTCCGCCGTAGTTGAAGCTGAACACGCAGTACCCGTTGTTCTTCAGCAGCGGCGACAGCGTGAACCAGGTGTTGTGCTGGTTCATGAACGTGCCGTGCACCAGCACGACCGGGCGGGGATGCGCGGCGCTCGGCCGGCAGCTCCACTGGTTCGCGCCGGGCGGCGCCACGTCGGGAGCGGCGGTGCGGGTGAGTCCGGCGGTCATCGAGTACACCACCGGGAGTCCCGAGGACCCCGGCGGTGTCACGCAGCTCGATGCGACCAGTGCAACGGCGAACGCCGCGACCGCCGCCCAGCGGTGTGCACCGCGCGTCGTCCGCCGCCCTTCGGGCAGTTCCTGCTTCGTCACGTCCGATCCCCCCGGTCCGCTCGACGACCGGGACCAACCCTCGCGGGCCCGGCCCTCGAATCATTTCACAGAGTGATCACTCTGTGACGGACATCGCGCCCGCCCGGGACACTGCCGGGCCGTGTCAGTCGCGGCTGGGATGGTCCGCCGGACGCCACTCCGCGATCGGCGCATCGGAGTAGAGCCGCTCGATCCGGTAGAAGTCGCGCTCCTCGCCGAGGAAGACGTGCACGACCATGTCGGCGTAGTCGAGCAGCACCCACCGGCGTTCAGCGGCGCCCTCGACGTAGCGGGGTGACTCGCCGTACTCCTCGCGCACCTTCTCCTCGATCGCCTCGGTGACCGCTCCGACCAGGCGAGGGTTCGAGGCGGAGACGACCACGAACCACCCGACGATGCCGACGATCTTGGACACGTCGAGCACGAGGATGTCGGTGCCGCCCTTGTCGTCGGCAGCTCGCGCTGCGGCGACGGCCAGGTCGAAGGGGTCGTTGCGGGTCATGGTGCGAGATCCTGGCCGACCTTGACCTCGACGTCGACGTTGTTCGGTGACGGCTCGACCGACGTCGCCGACACGCCGAGCTCCGCGGCGATCTGCTCGGCGGCCGCTTTCGCCTCGGGGGTGCTGTACTCGACCGACGAGGTCGCCAGGTCGAAGGACTCGGCGTTGCCGAGCAGGGCGACCTCTCCCCCGCCGGCGACGACCCGTGGTGCGATCGCCCGGGCGGCCTGCTCGTCGCTGGTGCCGTTCAGGATCGCGACGGTCGGGCGCTGGCCGGGGAACGCCGAGGTCGGGAACGAGACGTGCTGGGAGACCCAGTCCGGCATCGATGCGGCGTCGACGCCCTGGGTGGTGTGCTCGCCGCCGTCGGGGTCGGGCACGGGCACCAGGGGCAGCAGGTCGAAGCGGACCTCGGTCGCGGCGAAGGTGGCGATCAGCTCGGAGAACTCCTCGACGCCCTCGCCCTCGACCCCGGTGATCTCGTCGGGTCCACCACGCTCGCCGAGCAGGCGCAGCAGCTCGTTCCACACCGCGGCGGTGCGCAGCGAGCGGCT
The DNA here is from genome assembly GCA_023389745.1 of Actinomycetes bacterium. GTDB lineage: Bacteria > Actinomycetota > Acidimicrobiia > Acidimicrobiales > Microtrichaceae > JAFAFN01. Next base: position 13,174 of record JAEWED010000027.1, on the reverse strand, counting down.
CGAGCCGTCCTCGCGGAACCCCGGCACGGTCAGGAACTCGGCGACCTCGGCCGGGCCGAGCGTCAGCTCACCCGCCGGGTACTGCACGATGACCTCGCTCGAGAACGTCGCGAGCGTCACCGCGTCGGCGTTCTGGAAGGTGATCGGCCCGACCTGCGCGGCGAGCGCCTCGAGCGCGGGCGCCGGCACGACGAGCGTCGACGTGGGCCCGAAGGTCAGCTCGGCACCGAGGCGCACCTGCAACACGTCGATGCCGCCCTCGGCGAAGACGGTCTCGGCGCTCGCCGGCGGCGCGTCCTCGAACTGGTTCAACGTCATCGACGGCGACACCGGTACGACCTGCACGTCGTCGGGCCCGTTCTCGATGACGAGCATCGCCGAGGCCAGGACCTGGTCCTCGGGGGTGCCGTCGCGCCAGGGACCGCCGGTCACGGCCACGAGCTGGACCGAGGTGGGGCGGACCTCGGCGACGTAGCCGGGCGCTGCGGGATCGGTGACCTCGCTCTCACGCCCGCCGGTGATCTTGAGCGTGGAGCGGTACCCGACGACCGCGAGGCCGACGAGCAGCACGATCGACACCACGGTCAGCAGCGACTGGACCACCACCGCGCGGCGACGCCGCTTCTTGCGGGTCGAGACCCGCTGGCGCACGACCGGGCGGATGTCGCTGTCGGCTCCGGCCGGATCGTCTGCCGCGGGCTCTCCGGAGCGCTCCGGCGGGGCGAGGGTCATCGGGGCTCACCATAGAGGCCGTCCCGTTCGATCATCGAGATCACCGGGTCCGGCACGAGGTACCTCAACGAGCGGCCGTCGCGGACCCGCTCGCGCAGATCCGTCGACGACACGTCCAGGCGCGGGACCTGCACGTGCTCGACGACGAACCCGTCGGGCACCTCGGTCGACGCGCCCGGGCGTTCCACCACGACGATGCGGCACGACCCGGCGACCTGATCCGCCCGCTCCCAGGTGTGCAGCCCGGCCGCGGCGTCGGAGCCGACGACGAGCACGAGCTCCGCGTCGGGCTGTTCGGCCTGCAGCGTCTCGATGGTGTCGATCGTGTACGACGGCCCGCCTCGGCGCACCTCGACGTCGCTCACCTCGATGCCGGGCTCCGCGCCGACCGCGGCGCGCACCATCTCGACGCGGACCGCTGCCGGGCTGATCTCGCGACTGCCCGACTTCTGCCAGGGCTCGTTGGCCACGACCATCAGCACCACGTCGAGATCGAGCGCGTCGCGCACGTCGATCGCGGTGACCAGGTGCCCGACGTGCGGTGGGTCGAACGTGCCGCCGAACAGCCCGACTCGGCGTCGCGCGGCGCGCGACTCGTGCGGATCCGGTGCGGCGAGGGGCATCGACGCAGCGTAGGCCGTGCGAACTTTCGTTCAGCAGAGTCTCAACTCCCCAACGAGCCCGCCGATACCGACTGCATCGGGAAAACACAACCTCTCTCCGAAGAAGTGGTCCCGAGGCAGAAGTGACAGGAATCCGGGCCGACCATCCGAGTGGCCCCAGACCAGAAGGTGTTGTGGGAGATGAGCGACTCCGTCGGGATGTACCTCAACGAGATCGGTATGGTCCCGCTGCTGACCGCCGAGGACGAGCGCGAGCTCTCCCGGACGATCGAGCTCGGCACCGAAGCCCGTGCACGTCGCGCTGCCGGTGAGAACAGCCGTGAGATCCGCCGGGCCATCGCCGCCGCGGACGCCGCCAAGGACCGCTTCATCCGCGCCAACCTGCGCCTGGTGGTGAGCGTCGCCCGCCGCTACCCGCTGCCCCCCGGCATGGAGCTGCTCGACCTGGTGCAGGAGGGCAACCTCGGCCTCGAGCACGCCGTCGACAAGTTCGACTGGCGCAAGGGCTTCAAGTTCTCGACCTACGCCACCTTCTGGATCCGTCAGTCCATCGGCCGAGCGCTCGACCAGAAGGCGTCGCTCGTGCGCCTGCCCGGTGACCGCTCCGCGGCGCTGCGCGCCGCGCTGCGTCAGGTCGCCGGCGACGGCGACGAGCTCGACGACGAGAACTCTCGGCTGCACCGGCTGACGACCCCGACCTCGCTGGACCGCACCGTCGGCGACGACGACTCCAACGAGCTCGTCGACCTGCTCGCGGACTCCAAGGCGGGACCCGAGGAGCTGCTGCTCGACGCCGAGCACTCCGAGTGGCTCAACGGTCTCCTCGACGTGCTCGACCCGCGTGCCCGTGAGGCCGTCGAGCAGCGCTTCGGCCTGCAGGACGGACAGCGACGCAGCTACCGCGAGGTCGGCGAGGACCTGGGCGTCACCGCCGAGGCCGCCCGTCGACTGGTCAAGCGGGCCGTGAACACGGTGCGCGACCGGGCGCTGGCCGCCGCGGTCTGAGCCACCGGGCACACCGGCGGGTCGATACCCGCTTCGGTGTCGCCGACCCCGACCGGTAGTCTGGGACCCCGATGTCCCCCACCACGACCCAAGGACCGAGTGCAGCGTGGTCGCCCACCTCGTGGCGTGACCGCACCGCGCTCCAGCAGCCCGACTGGCCCGACGCGGCCGATCACGACGCAGCGGTGAAAACCCTGTCGGGCTATCCGCCGCTGGTGTTCGCCGGCGAGGCACGTCACCTGACCTCGGCCCTGGGTCGCGTCGCCGAGGGCGGCGCCTTCCTGTTGCAGGCCGGCGACTGCGCCGAGTCCTTCGACTCGTTCTCCGCGGACTCGATCCGCGAGCGACTCAAGGTCATCCTCCAGATGGCGGTCGTCCTGACCTACTCCGCGGGTGTGCCCACGGTGAAGGTCGGTCGCATCGCCGGACAGTTCGGCAAGCCGCGCTCGGCGCCCACCGAGACCGTCGACGGCGTCGAGCTGCCCAGCTTCCGCGGCCACATCGTCAACGACATCGCGTTCACCGCGCAGGCCCGTGTCCCGGACCCGCAGCGCCTCATCCAGGCGTACCACCAGTCCGCGTCCACGCTGAACCTGCTGCGCGCCTTCACCAAGGGCGGCTTCGCGGATCTGTCGCGGGTGCACCAGTGGAACCAGGAGTTCGTCGCCGCCAGCCCCGAGGGCCGCCGCTACGAGCAGCTCGCCCAGGAGATCGATCGGGCGCTGCGCTTCATGGGCGCCTGCGGCATCGACAACCAGACGGTCCCCGCGATCCACGAGGTCGACATCTGGACCAGCCACGAGGCGCTGCTGCTCGGCTACGAAGAGGCGCTCACGCGGCAGGACTCCCTCACCGGCGACTGGTACGACTGCTCGGCCCACATGGTCTGGATCGGCGAGCGCACCCGCGAGCTCGACGGCGCGCACGTCGAGTTCTTCCGCGGCATCTCGAACCCGGTCGGCTGCAAGGTCGGCCCGACCGCGACGCCGGAAGAGGTGCTCGGCCTGTGCGAGGCGCTCAACCCCGAGCGCATCCCCGGTCGCCTCACGCTGATCACGCGCATGGGCGCGGACAACATCACCGACGGGCTGCGTCCGCTGCTGCGGGCCGTCACCGACGCCGGCCATCCGGTGGTGTGGGCGTGTGACCCGATGCACGGCAACACCTTCACCGCGCCCAGCGGCCGCAAGACCCGCCACTTCGACGCGATCCTCGACGAGATCAAGGGCTTCTTCGACGCCCACCAGGCCGAGGGCACCTGGGCGGGCGGCGTGCACGTCGAGCTGACCGGCGACGACGTCACCGAGTGCCTCGGCGGTGCCGAGGACCTGCTCGACGGCGATCTCGGGCTCCGCTACGAGACCATGTGCGACCCGCGACTGAACGGCCGGCAGTCCGTCGACCTGGCCTTCCGCGTCTCCGAGCTGCTGCGCGCACGGGGCTGACCCGCTCCGCGCACTCTCCCACCCCTGCGCACCCCACCCAGCGCAGGTCCCCTCTCTCGAATTCCGTCTCTCTTTCGGGGTGATCACCCCGAAAGAGAGACGGAATTCGATCGTTCGGGGTGAGGACTGCACCGGTCGGCGCCCGACCGGTCGCGCATTGTTGACTGGACTGGTCGGATTTGACGGGTAAACTCGACCTTCGCGGTCGGCATTGCCGATCCCGAGCTCGAGCCGAACCCCTGGGAGCACCGATGAGCACCATCGAGATCGACACCGACGGGCAGGTCGCCGCCGAAGGGATCGAGGTCGATCCCGGCATGATCGCCGACATCCGGAAGTTCGAGCGGTGCCTCGCCGGCTACCTCGACGGATCGATCGACGAGGACGTCTTCAAGGTCTTCCGCCTCGCCAACGGCATCTACGGCCAGCGCCAGGGCGGCCACAACCAGATGGTCCGGATCAAGGCGCCCTACGGGGCGATCACGCCGACGCAGCTCGACGCGATGGCCGACATCTCCGAGAAGTACAGCCGGGGCTGGGGCCACCTGACGACGCGCCAGAACGTGCAGTTCCACTTCGTCGAGCTCGAGCGGGTGCCCGATCTGCTGTGGGAGCTCGCCCAGGTCGGCCTGACCACGCGTGAGGCGTGCTCCGACACGGTCCGCAACGTCATGGGCTGCCACCTCGCCGGCGCCTGCCCCCACGAGGTGCTCGACATCCAGGCGTGGGCCGACGCGACCTTCTGGCACTTCCTGCGCAACCCCATCTCGCAGCGCCTGCCCCGCAAGTTCAAGATCAACTTCTCGGGCTGCGCCACCGACTGCGGCCAGGCGATGTTCAACGACGTCGGCATCATCGCCGTGAACCGCACCATCCCCGAGGGCGAAGAGGGAGCCGGGACCGTCGAGGCAGGCTTCCGGGTCTTCATCGCCGGCGGCCTCGGCGCCAACCCGCACCCCGCGCTCGCTCTCGAGGAGTTCACCCGCCGAGAGGACCTGCTCGCCACGATCGAGGCCTGCGTGCGGGTCTTCGAGCAGACCGGCAACCGCGACAACAAACTCCGTGCCCGCATGAAGTGGGTCGTCGACGAGCTCGGCTTCGAAGAGGTCCAGCGCCGGGTGTTCGCCTCGCGCAAGTTCCTGATGGCCTCATCCAGCTGGCCGGGCGGCATCCCCACCCAGGTGCTCGAGCGCGGCGACGCGCCGGCCGGCAGCGGTGGCGACGTCACCCCAGTCGGCCAGGGCCAGCCGGTGTTCCTCCGTGGCACCTCCCCCCGTCTCCGCTGGACCGAGGCCAACGTCGTGCGCGGCACGGCCAACGGCACGGTCTCGGCGCTCGCCTGGTCCCGTCTCGGCGACGTGACCGCCGCGCAGTTCCGTGGCATCGCGGCGATCAGCCGTGACTTCGACGCCGAGGTGCGCATCACCAACCGCCAGAACTTCGTGTTCCGCGGTCTGCGCGACGACCAGCTCGGCGACCTCTACCTGCGCCTCGAGGCGATCGGCATGGCCCAGCCCGGTGCCGAGCTGAGCCGGGACGTCGTCGCCTGCCCCGGCGCCGACACCTGCAACCTGGCGGTGACGCAGTCCCGCGGCCTGGCCGACGCCATCGGCGAGGCGCTCGACGCCGCCGGTCTGGGCGAGGTCGAGGGTGTGCGCACGAACATCTCGGGCTGCACGAACTCCTGCGGCCAGCACCACATCTCCGACATCGGCTTCTTCGGCGCCGAACGTCGAGCGCACGGCCGCTCGGCCCCCGGCTACCAGATGCTGCTCGGCGGCTACGTCGGCCAGGAGCAGATCCAGTTCGGTGCCAAGGCGCTGCGCCTGCCGGCGAAGGCCGCTCCCGAGGCCACGGTGCGGGTGGTGGGCCGATTCGCCAGCGAGCGCGAGTTCGGTGAGCCGTTCCAGCAGTGGCTGGAGCGCTCCGGTGGTGCCAAGGGCGTCGCCGAGTGGCTGAAGGACCTCGACGTCTTCCCGACACCCGAGGAGAACGAGGACTTCTACGTCGACTTCGGCGAGACCGGACCGTACGAGAAGGAGCTCGGCGAGTCGGAGTGTGCAGTCTGATGTCGCTCACGCTCCCTTCCGAGAAGCTGCCGTCCGACCGGCTGACGGCCACCAACGAGCCGACCGAGCCGCTGCCCGGACCGTTCCGTGCGGCGGAGTTCACCGACGACGAGCTGGCCGAGCTGAACGCCGAGTTCGAGACCTATCCCGCGTCGAAGATCCTGCGCTGGGCGACCGATCAGTTCGGCCCGCACCTCGCGCTCGCCGCGTCGATGACCGACGCGGTGCTGATCGATCTGGCCGTCAAGGTCGCCCCGGCGATCGAGGTCGTGTTCATCGACACCGGCTACCACTTCCCCGAGACCCTCGAGACCGTCGAGACGGTCCGGCGCCGCTACGGACTGAACCCGCGGATCATGACCGTGGCACGCCAGGAGGAGGAGCTCTGGAAGGTCGACCCGGCCAACTGCTGCTCCGCGGTCAAGGTCGGACAGCTCGACCGGGCGCTCGCCGGCAAGGCGGCGTGGATGTCGGGACTGCGTCGCGACGAGGCGCCGACGCGTGCGAACGCGCCGATCGTCGCCCGTGACCTGCGTGGGCTGATCAAGGTCAACCCGCTCGCGAACTGGACCGCCGCCGACGTCGATGCCTACATCGAGGACCGCGACGTGCCGGTCAACCCGCTGACGCTGCAGGGCTACCCGTCGATCGGCTGCATGCCGTGCACGCAGCCCGTCGCCGAGGGCGAAGATCCACGTTCGGGCCGTTGGGCCGGTTCCGGCAAGACGGAGTGCGGCCTGCACCTGGGCTGAGCCCTGCAGGCATTCGAGCTCCCCGTCAGGCGGGCTTCCACCCCTCGGGCAACTCGCGCGGCAGCGTCTCGGGCACCGCCGGACGGCCGTCGGCGTCGAGCGCGTGGTCGTTGTCGAACCACTCGGGCCCCGGCCACATCCAGTCGTCGGCCAGCGACATCTCGGCGGTGCGCCGGGCGAACCCCTCGGGGTGGTGGTAGTCGCGGTACCCCTTGCCGCTGCGCGGACGACCCGGCATCTGGAACCCGTCGCCGGAGTGGCGGCCACGCTTCGAGAACGGCCCGAACTTCGGCTCGTCGGAGTTCGGCACCATGCCCACGTGGTAGTCGCCGATCTCGTACTCCTTGATGCGCTGCACGGTCCACATGCCGTAGATGTCCCACATCAGCGACATCGACGCCTCGTTGTCGACGTGCGCGTAGCCGTAGACCCAGCGCTTCTCCGGGAAGAACTCGTCGGCCATCGCACCCATCTCGTAGGCCATCGTGATGCCGACGGCCTGGCGTCGGAAGTCCTCGTGCACCCACAGGTCGAACAGGAACGCCTCGTCCTTGGCGAGCTTGATCGGCAGGAGCCCCCGCTTGCCGTCGCCCTCGATCGGCGACTGCGTGAGCAGCCACATCTTGCCGATCGCCCGGTCGGTCGGCTTGTGGATCGCCAGGATGACGACCGCGCCGCGGGCGAAGGGGCCCTTCATCAGCTCGAGGCGCTCCGCCGGCTCGATCTGCGCCAGGTGGCGGTCGGTCGGGTCGAAGACGACCTTGAACTCGAAGTCCGGGCCGGCCGAGATGATCTCGTCCGCGATGAGCGGCAGCGGTCGCACGACGATGGCGCACTCCGAGACCCGCGGCTTCGACCGCGCGATGCGACCCTTCACCTTGTCGACGAACGACATGTCCACCCCCGCACTCCCGGGACGACCCATCTGGCCGAACAGGTCGTGACGGTACCGATCGCTCCCTCCGTCGTCCAGCGTCTCGACCCGCACAGCGGTCCGACCCGTCCGCCGCGGCGACCAGCGCCGCCGATTGACACCGTCCGAGCACGGGGCCAGCATGGCGGTCGTGAGCGAGACGGCCGACACGAATGCGACCGGTGCGGCGGGCGAAGCCGCTGCCGGGCCTCGTGATGCATCGCCGAGCGGCGACTGGGGTGCGGCGGCGGTCGGGCTGGGCGTCGACGACGAGGTGCTCCCCACCCGCCTCATGGTGCTCGGCCTGACGCATCGCGACGGCACGGTGCACGGGCCCGAGCTCTACCGCGTCGCCACCGAGTGCGGCATCGGCGTCGAGACGGTCCGCTCGTGCATGCGCCGCCTCACCACCGAGGGGCTCTACGTCCGTACCGGCGAAGGTCGCGACGCGGTGTACCGGGCCACCGACGCCGGCCGCTCCGTGCTCGACGTCACCGAGCAGCGGCACCTGCTGGCGTACGCCCAGGATGCCGCAGGGCGGGGCTGGGACCGCCGCTGGCGTCTGGTGTCCTTCGCCATCCCGGAGTCCAACCGGACCGCCCGCGACGCCTTCAGGGACCACCTGCTGGCCCTCGGCGGCGCCGCCGTGCAGCCGGGGCTCTACGTCTCGCCGCACCGCTGGAACGACGACATCACCGCCGAGGCGGCCCGCCTGGGCATCACCGAGTTCGTGTCGTCGTGGAGCACCGACGACCTGGTGATCGCGGGAGAATCCGATCCACGCCGGCTCGCCGCTCGCCTGTGGCCCCTCGAACAGGTCGCCGAGCGCTACGAGGAGTTCATCTCGGTCTACAGCAGCGTGCCCGACGCGCTCGCCGCGATGCGCCTCCGCGGTGAGCGGATCAGCGAGCACGACTTCCTGCCCGGTGTGCTGCAGATCGCCATCCGCTTCAACGCGTGCTTCGAGCACGACCCGCTGCTGCCGCCCGAGTTGCTGCCCCGCCCCTGGCCGGGACGAGCCGCGCGTGACCTGCTCGCCAAGTGCCGCAAGCACGGCGTGCTCGCCCGCGAGGACAAGGCCGGGCCGTCGCTGTTCCGGGTCTTCGACGAGGCGATCGCGCACCTGCCCTGAGGCAGCACAGCTCAGCCGGTCAGGGCACCGGCGTGGCCACCCTCGAACCCCGCTTCGCGCGGTACATCGCCTCGTCGGAGAGCCGGATCAGCTCGTCGACCCCGAATCCGGGCTGCGCCATCGCCGCGCCGACGCTCAGGCGCACCGCGACACCATGGGGCGCGAGGCGTCGCACCGCGTTGCACACACGACCCATGATCCGCTCGAGCGTCTCGCTCGACTCGAGCTGGGGACACACGATGACGAACTCGTCGCCACCGAAGCGGGCCACCAGATCGACGTCACGGACGTTCGTGCGCAGCTCGTCGGCGACCTGACGCAGCAGCTCGTCACCCGCGGCGTGACCGAAGCGGTCGTTGACCTGCTTGAACAGGTCCAGGTCGCAGTACAGGACGCCGAGCTCGTCGTCGGTCGCCTCGTGGCGTGCCAGCAGCTCCTCGAACCGGCGGTACAGCTCGGCGCGGTTCATCAGCCCGGTCAGCGGATCGGTGCGGGCCTGCTGGTGCAGGTGCTCCTCGGCGAGGCACCGGCGCAAGGTCGCCATGAGCGTCGAGGCCAGCACGACCACCAGATCGACGTTCGCGTCGTCCCACCGATGCCAGGTCGGGCCGAACGCCAGGCGGAGCACCGCCCAGGGCCGCCGGGGTGTCAGCGGCACCTCGACCACCGCCTGGGTCCGCAGGCGCAGGAACCGGTCGCGCACGTCGGACGGCTCCAGGCTGGCCAGGTCCGCGCTGAAGTGCAGCAGCTCCACCGACGACTCGTCGAAGGGCCACAGCGGGATGAACTCGCTCCCGCCCTGCATCACCACCGGGCCGGTGCGGACCACCGGCCAGCGGGCCCCGACCCGCAGCGGTTCGTCGCTCTCCTGCCAGGCCAGCTCGGCGGACTCGGCGCCGACGATGGTCGACAGGTCCTGCAGGAACCGCTCGACCAGCGGATCGACGTCGTTCCAACGGACCGCGGAGCATTCGAGCGACGCCAGGCGGATCAGGTGCTCGATGCGCACCCGCCGGTCGATGGTCTCGTCACGGTCCGCCTCGGCCCGCAGCGACAGCACGACCCAGGCGCCTCCGGGGCCGTCGAGCGTCACGCCGTTCACCTCGCAGGCGATCCACCCCTCGCTGGCGTGCCGGACCCTCAGCGCGGTCGGCACGTGATAGCCCTCGGTGCGACTCGCCTCCTGCAGCGCGCCACCTGCGGTGATCATGTCGTCGGGGTGCACGAACTCCCAGATCGCGGAGCCGATGCTCGACGACGGGTCGTAACCGAGCATCCGCTCGGCGGCATCGCTGATGTAGCGCATCACACCGTCGGGATCGACCACCACCAGCACGTCCGGGCTCTCGGCGCCCGCCAGGCCCGCGAGCACCTCGCGGTCGTGCCACTCGCTGATGTCGGCGCCCATGCACTCACCCAGACGGTCGATCGAACCCATGCAGGTGAGAATCGGCAACCTCTCGGGCGCGGTGAAGATTTGCCCGAGGTCGGGCCGATCGACCCATCCCCGCCTCAGACCAGGTGGGCTCCACCGCTGGTCAGACCAGGTGGGCTCCACCGCTGGTCAGACCAGGTGGTCGACGAACTTCTCCAGCTGGCGCAGGTTGCGACACTCGAACGTCCCGTCGCAGTGCACGCCGTACTCCCCCACGATCGAGTCGCCGGTGTCCCAGTACGCCTTCGGCTCCGGGTTCAGCCAGTACACGTGGCGCGCCTTCTTGCGGATCTCCTTGATCACCCAGCTCTGCGACGAGTGGTAGTTGTTCCGGGCGTCGCCCAGCACGATCACCGTCGTCTTCGGACCGACGTCCGCGCCGTAGCGCTCCCAGAACACCTCGAAGGCGTGCCCGTAGTCGGAGTGCCCGTCGACCCAGACCACGTCGGCCTCGCTGTTGACCCGGTGGATGGCCTCGACGATGTCCTCGGTGCCCTCGAAGAACCGGGTGACCTCGTCCAGGCCGTCGATGAAGACGAAGCTGCGGACCTTCGAGAACTGCCCGGAGATCGCGTACACCAGGTGCAGCGTGAACCGTGCGAACGCGGCGACCGAGCCCGAGATGTCGGCGATCACGAAGATCTCCGGCTTGGCCGGGCGCGGGTACTTGAACTTCGGCTCGGCCGGCACGCCGCCGTAGCTCAGCGAGTGACGCACGGTGTTGCGGAAGTCGAGTGCACCCTTGCGGCCGTGGCGGCGCTTGCGCGCCAGGCGGACCGCCAGCCGTCGTGTCAACGGCTGCAGCGCCTTGCGGAGCTGCACCATCTCCTCACGGCTGGCGTGCATGAAGTCGATGTCCTCGGGCAGCGGCTTGCGCAGCGTCTTGGCCATCGCCTCGACACCGCGGTCCGCGACGAGCCGACGACGGATCTCGGCCTCGATCTCCTTCTTGAAGTCGTCGACGCGGTGCTCGTACTCGTCGCGCTCCAGGCGCTCCTCGAGCGGCGTCAACGGCTCGGGTGAGTCCTGCCGTGCCTGCTCCATGAGCTGCTCGAGCACACCCTCGAGGTCGAGGTTCCGCAGCGTCCGGTACAGGTAGTAGGTGCCACCCACGGGACGGCCGGGCTCCATGCCGGCGTACCGCTTGACCGCCTGACGGGCCATGGCCCGCATCATCGCCTGGTCGCCGCGCAGCAGCGACTGGTACAGCATCTGCGCGAGCTCCTCGGGCGTCATGCCCTCGCCCGTGCCGCCCTGGCCCGGCGCGTCGCCCGCACCGTCAGGGGGCTCCATGCCCTCCATGTCGCCCATGTCGGGCAGGTCGGTCGCGTCGGGGTCCATCGAGTACGCCGCGCCGCGCAGCGAGAAGTAGACCTCGAACACCGTCTCGAACGAGCGCCAGTGGGCGTGGTTCTTCACCAGCGTCGCCGCGAGCGCGTACTTGAACGCCTCGCGGTCCTCGAGCGGCACGTGCTGCACGGCCTGCATCGCGTCCAGGTTCTCGGTCAGGCTGACCGGCAGCCCGGCACGACGCAGCTCGCCGATGAAGCCCGACATCAGGTCGAGCAGCGGCTGACCGGCCTCGCTCGGTGCCTGCTCGGCGTCGACCGCGGCGGCATCGGCGGCCACCGCTCCGTCCGCCGAGGGCTCACGCCGACCGGGTTCGGGGCTCATGACGACGTCGAGAGCGGCCCGCCCCGGTTGAACGACTTCTCCTCGGCGGCGAACTCCTTGACCGCCTTGGCGATGTCGGACTGGTACTTGAGCAGGATGTTGACGGTGTTGGTGGCCGTCTCGGCGTCGATCTGCTCGACGCCGAGCAGCACCAGCGTGCGGGCCCAGTCGATGGTCTCGGACACCGATGGCGACTTCTTCAGCTCGAGCTGGCGGATCGAGCGCACGACCCGGGCGATCTGGTCGGCGAGCGACTCGGTCAGCCCCGGCACCTTCGTCAGCACGATCTCCTTCTCGCGCTCCATGTCGGGGTAGTCGACGTGGAGGTAGAGGCAGCGACGCTTGAGGGCCTCGGAGAGCTCGCGGGTGTTGTTCGAGGTGAGGAACACCATCGGGATCTGACGGGCCTCGATCGTGCCCAGCTCGGGAATCGACACCTGGTAGTCCGAGAGGATCTCGAGCAGCAGCGCCTCGGTCTCGACCTCGACGCGGTCGACCTCGTCGATCAGCAGGACCACCGGGTCCTCGGCACGGATCGCTTCGAGCAGCGGGCGCTCGAGCAGGAAGTCGTCGGAGAAGATGTCCTCCTCGATCTCGTCCCAGCCCTGGGTCTCGCTGTCGGCCTTGGTGGCCTGGATGCGCAGCAGCTGCTTCTTGTAGTTCCACTCGTAGAGCGCCTTGGACTCGTCCAGGCCCTCGTAGCACTGCAGGCGGATCAGCCGGGCGCCGAGCACCTCGGCGACGGACTTGGCGAGCTGCGTCTTGCCGGTACCGGCCGGGCCCTCGACGAGGATCGGCTTGCCGAGACGATCGGCGAGGAAGACGATGCCGGCGATGCCCTCATCGGAGAGGTAGTCGACGCTGCGGAGCTGCTCCCGCAGCGCGGGCACCGAATCGAAGCGTGCTCCGGCGGCGAGAGGCGAGTCGGTCGTCGACGAGGTCGTGCTCATGCGCCGAGGTTACCGATGGGCTTGACCGTGCGGTCAATTGGCTTCTCACCGGCCGAGACGGGCGGCGTACCCTCCCCGGGTGGCAGCACAGCTGGTGGCGACAGGACTCGGGGTCTCCCACGGAGGTCGCACGTTGTTCAGCGACGTCGACCTGGTCGTCGCGCCCGGTGACGTCATCGGTCTGGTCGGGCCCAACGGCGCCGGCAAGTCCTCGCTGCTGCGCCTGCTGGCGGGTGTCGACGTGCCGGAGCACGGTTCGGTGGAGCTCGCGCCCCGGACCGCGAACGTCGGCTGGCTGCCCCAGGAGACCGACCGGATCCCCGGCGAGACCGTCGAGGCCTACCTGGGGCGACGCACCGGGGCCACCGCCGCCGAGGGTGAGCTCGACCTGGCGACGACCGCGCTCGCTGAGGGCGCCCCCGGCGCCGAGGACCGCTACAGCAC
>JAEWED010000014.1 GCA_023389745.1 Actinomycetes bacterium | reverse complement strand
GACGGCGCGATCCTCTTCATCGACGAGATCCACACGATCGTCGGCGCGGGCGCGGCGGAAGGAGCGATGGACGCTGCGAACCTGCTCAAGCCCGCGCTCGCCCGCGGCGAGCTCCGGTGCATCGGCGCGACGACGCTCGACGAATACAAGAAGCGGATCGAGAAGGACGCCGCGCTCGAGCGGCGCTTCCAGCCCGTGTTCGTCTCGCAGCCGACGCTCGAAGACACGATCGCGATCCTCCGAGGGCTCAAGGAGCGTTACGAGGTCCACCACGGCATCCGGATCACGGACTCGGCGCTCGTGGCCGCCGCGACGCTCTCCGATCGCTACATCACGGATCGGTTCCTCCCCGACAAGGCGATCGACCTCGTCGACGAAGCTGCCTCCAAGATCAAGATGGAGGTCGACAGCATGCCGGCGGAGATCGACAGCGTGCAGCGCCGGCTCACGCAGCTCCAGATCGAGCAGGAGGCGCTGAAGAAGGAGCGCGATCCCGCGAGCAAGGCCCGCCTCGAGGAGATCAAGACCAACATCTCCGAGCTCCAGGAGCAGAGCTCCGGCATGAAGGCCCAGTGGCTGCGTGAGAAGGAGGTCATCGACGAGATCCGGAAGAATCAGCCCAAGCTGGAAGAGCTGCGCGCCGAGGCCGACGAGGCCCAGCGGCGCGGCGATCTCGGCAAGGCCGCCGAGATCCGGTACGGCAAGATCCCCGAGCTCGAGAAGATCGTCGAAGAGAAGCGACGTGAGCTCGCGAAGGTCCAGGAGAAGACCGCCTACCTGAAGGAGGAGGTCACCGAGCAGGACGTGGCGGAGATCGTCTCCAAGTGGACCGGCGTCCCCGTCACCAAGATGCTCGAGGGCGAGATGCAGAAGCTGCTCCGTCTCGAGGACGCGCTGCGCAAGCGTGTCGTCGGCCAGGAGGAGGCGCTCGTCGCCGTCGCGAACGCGGTACGTCGCTCGCGCGCGGGTCTCGGCGATCCGAACCGGCCCATCGGCAGCTTCCTCTTCCTCGGCCCGACCGGCGTCGGCAAGACGGAGCTCGCTCGAGCGCTCGCGGAGTTCCTCTTCGACGACGAGCGCGCGATGGTGCGCCTCGACATGAGCGAGTTCCACGACAAGTACACGGTGAGCCGCCTCATCGGGGCGCCTCCCGGGTATGTCGGCTACGAGGAGGGCGGCCAGCTCACCGAGCCGGTCCGCCGCCGGCCGTACACGGTCATCCTCTTCGACGAGGTCGAGAAGGCTCACCCGGACGTCTACAACGTCCTCCTGCAGGTGCTCGACGACGGCCGCCTCACGGACGGCCAGGGCCGGACGGTGAACTTCAAGAACACCGTCATCATCCTCACGAGCAACATCGGCTCGCACCACATCCAGGCGATCGGCGAGAGGCCGCTCCCGCCGGAAGAGAAGAAGGACCTCATCCGGCTGGAGGTGATGGATGACGTCCGCAAGACGTTCCGTCCGGAGTTCCTCAACCGCCTCGACGAGGTCGTCGTCTTCAACCTCCTCGAGCGGAAGGACATCCACGCGATCATCGACATCCAGCTGCAGCGGTTCCAGCAGCGCCTGGCGAAGCGCGAGATCTTCGTCGAGCTCACCCCGGCCGCAAAGGACCTGCTCGCCGAGGTCGGATGGGATCCGCAGTACGGCGCCCGTCCGCTGAAGCGCGCCATCCAGCGTTACCTCGAGGACCCGCTCGCGAAGCACGTCCTCGCCGGCGAATATCCGCCGGGCACGAGCCTCACGGTCGACCGTGCGCCGACGGGCGAGCTGACGTTCAAGCCGACGATGGCGAACTGACCCTCTCCCTCGCGAGCACGACGACGGCCTCCTTCGTGGAGGGAGGCCGTTACTCTTCCAGGTCCCACGTTCTCATGGGGATCAAGACAAGGGCCGGACGCGCGTGTGCCATCGTACGGTCTCTTTGCACTGCGCCGCGGGCCCGATGGGCATGACGCTGCATGACGCTCCGTCTGTGACGCTCTTCGAGAAGATGAACAGGGAGACACGGAGACCGACGGAGACCGGGAGCGTGAGGGCCACGCTTCACTTCCGACCTGGACCCTCGTGGGCAGCTCCCAAAACGCTGCGCAGGGGTCCCACGTCTGCGTGGGGACGAGAAAGCCGGCTCGCAAATTTGAATCTCGCTCGCGACCTGTGAGGTGGATCCACACGGTGCTCACGTCATTGCCGGTTGCATCGAGATGACGATCCTGGACAGCGACGGATGCTCGGCACGAGGCTCCGGGGCCTCCATTCGGTGGAGCCTGGAAGTGAGATTCTAATTTCCGAAGGAATCGCGCAGCGATTCCTGAGGGCCCGACGAGGTGCCCGGTGGGAAGAGAGACAGGGCGCAAAATCTCCCTGTCCCCTTGTCTCCCTGTTCCAATCTCGATCGCGTGCTCGCCGTTGCGAGCGACGCGAGGTGCCCCCAAGCGGCCTAGGGGGCGCTTTCGGCGGCGGGTGGGGTCTGCTTGAACGCGCGGATCTCCTTCACGCGGCGTTCGTATTCCCGGTGCGAGCTCTCGTCGATCTGGGCGCCGCCGAAGCGCGCTTCGAGGTAGCGGTTCGTCAGGTCGAGGACCGAGTCGCCGAGCGGGTGCTGCCGCGTGACGAGGTCTTCGGCGTGGCGGAGCGGCGGAAGCGAGGCCGGGCGAGGGATCCCCTGCGTCACGAGCGCGAGCTCGAGCGCGCGGTAGAGCGCCGTCGCCGCCTCGAGCTTCGGATCCACACGTGTCTTGTCCGGCGCGTCCGGCGAGGCGGCCTTCGGCGTCCGGCGACGCCGCCACACGATGTACCCGCCGAGCGCGAGGACCAGGAGCGCGCCGGCGAGCACCGTAGGCCGTGTCACCTTCTCCATCGCGCCGCGATTCACCCCGGTCTGCGAGCGGAAGCGCTCGTAGCGGCGGCTCATGTCCTCGAAGATGCGGACCTGCGTCTTGAGGTCGTAGCCGATGACGTAGCGATTCCACCGCTGCGAGAGCGCCTCGAGCAGGTCGCGGAAGTACACCCAGGCGCCCGACGTGTCCTGCAGCGGCTGCGCCCCGGACGTCGGTGTCGGGTCGAACGTCACCCACCCGTTGATCGGATCGTCGAGGTAGGCCTCGACCCACGAGTGCGCGTCGCCCTGGCGGACCGCGTAGTAGTGACCGAAGCGGTTGTACGTCCCGCCGACGAACCCGGTGACGTTGCGCGAAGGGATGCCGATCTCGCGCAGCATGATCGCCATCGCCGTCGAGAAGAACTCGCAGTGGCCCTTCTTCGACTCGAAGAGGAAGTGGTCGACGGGCTGCGGCTTGCCACCGGAGGGCGAGCCGAGCTGGTACTTGAAGTCGTGCTTGAGGTGCTCCTCGATCGCCTTCGCCTTCAGGTAGCTGGTCGGTTGCCCGTCGGCCCACTCGTGCGCGAGCTGCGCGATGCGGTCGGGGGTATCCGGGGGAAGCTCGAGATAGCGCGGTCGATCCTGCGCCGAGAGGGCCTCCGTGATCGGCTCGCGGTCCGTGGCGATGAAGGCGTCGTAGCGGAGGCCGTGGGCGCCCTCGCCCGAGTAACGCACCTCCCCTTCGGGACCCTTCGAGATCTCGAGCGGGTCGCCGACGATCGCCTGCTGCTGCGTGCGGAGCTGCAGCGCGACCGTACGCGGCGGAAGGAAGACGACCGTGGGATCGATCGGCTCGAGCTCGATCGTGATCTTGCGGTCACGTGACGTGTCGGGCAGGCGCGAGATCGCGAGGATCTCCGTGCTCTTCATGCCGGCCGGATGTGTCTTCGACTGCGTCCGCTCCCACCGGCGGCCGTCGTACCTGTCGAACGCGGTCCCTCGCAGCCGGAGCGTGAGCTTCTGCGGGCGCGGCTCGGGGAGGTCCTCGACGTCGAAGCGGAGCGCGAGCGCCGGGACGTCGCGGATCGCGCCGACCTCGCCGAGATCGACCTTGTCGGAGAACCCGATCATCCGGTCGCCGCTCTTGTGGTTCAGGAGGAGCAGCGAGAGACCGACGCGCGGGAAGACGATGAAGAGCGCCGCCGTGAACAGGAAGATCGGTACCGAGAGCAGGCAGGTCGTCGCCAGGAACCCGCGTCCGACGACACGCCGGCTCCGGAGGATGCGCGGCACGTCGACGGGCAGGCCCGTACGGTCGCGTGCGCCCTGGCGATAGTTGCCCTCGACCTCTCGACGGAGATGACTGAGGACGAGCGCTCCCGGCGCGACGATCAGGAAGCCGACGAAGCAGATGCCGTAGGACAGACCTCCACCGAGGACCGTGCCCGCCACGAAGTGCAGCAGCGCCAGGACGATGATCTGCTGATCGTGCGCCGCGCCACGTCGCGTCGCGAGGCGGATGATCTGGAGGATCGCCGCGAACTCGACGGCCACGTCGAGCGCTGGTCTGCCGGCAAGCAGGCGGACGCCCTGCACGGCGAAGAGCGTGAGCGGGCCGATCGTCGCGAGATGACGCAGGGCCGGCTTCGACTGCCACGACTCGGGCACCGCGAGCGCGAGCGCGAGCCCGGCGACGACGAAGCCCGTCGTCCATGACGACATCGACGCGGTGTTCACGACCGCGAGGACTCCGAGCGCGGCGAGCGCGTCGGTCATGATGCGGTGGACGAGCCCGAACCTCATTCGGCCGCTCCCTTGGCCGGGGCGGGGTCCGGCGGATCGACGACCGGCGGCTTCATCAGGGTCGCCGCGCGTGGTGCCGGCGGGAGGCTTTCTTGTTTGCTCGCCGTGCGTGCGGCGAGCTCGCTCGTCGTGATCGATTCGACGAGCGCCAGGAAGCGCAGGACACGGTCTGCGCCCGTCGAGCGATCGCCGCGGACCGCCTCGGTGGCGGTGGTCTTGACGGTGACGGCGTCACCTCGCTTGATGTGCGCGACCGCGCGCGAGGCGATGTCCCGAATGCGGCGCTCGAAGCCCGTGAACCACTCCTCCTTCGCGTCGTCTCGGCGGACGACGTCGAGCGGAAGGACGATGTCCGGACGGGCCTCGCGGGCGCGCTCGCGCGCGACGAGCTGACCGACCGCGGCGCTCTTGCGCCAGTGGACGTCGCGTCGGTCTTCGCCGTCACGGAGGAGCTTCAGGCCGAGGTAGTCGTCGCCGTGGCCGCGCCCGTACGACGCGTCTCCGCCCGCATGGCGGCCGGCCGAGAGCGCGGGGAGCTGAACCGGGTCGACCGCGGGATAGATGATGAGCTCACCCTCGGCCGGGACCTCTCGTGACTTCTCGAAGAGCCCGAAGGGGAACCTGGTCGCGATCCGGAAGCCGACGTGACGATCGCGACCCCGCTTGGCCGGCGTCCGCCGGTACGCGGCCACCTGGGCGCTCTTCGGGCTGATCTTGAGGAAGAAGCATCGCTTGTCGGCCGGCTGCCCTGCGCGGAGGTCTTCGACCTCGATCGCATAGGAGGGCACCCGGCCCTTGTGGTTGAAGACCTCGATCTCGACGAGGTGCGGTCGGCCGACCTGCGCGCGGAGCGGCAGCCGGCGAACGACGGTCAAGTCACGCAGGCTGAGCTCGCTCATGAGGCCGCTCACGATGATGAGCGCGAGGAGCATTCCGAGGAGGAGATAGAGGAGGTTGTTGCCGGTGTTGATGGCGGCGAAGCCGACACCGAGCGTGATGCCGACGAAGAACTTCCC
>JAEWED010000251.1 GCA_023389745.1 Actinomycetes bacterium | reverse complement strand
ACGTCGATCCAGCCGGTCATGATCTCGTCGCCGAAGCGGGCCTCGCTCCAGTGAGCGTCCTGGGTGCCGGGCCCGCCGGTGCTCTCGACCGGCACGCTCACCGCGTCCTGCACGCCGAGCATCGTCGAGTACTCGGCGATCGCCCGCGGGCCGGTGAAGCGCGTCGAGCTGGTGCCGGCGCCTGCGGTCAGGTTGCGGGAGCCGCCGTAGGGCACCGTGTTCCAGAGCGTGCCGATGCCGAGCACGTGGCCCATCTCGTGGAGCACCACGTCGTCGAACGAGCCGTCCGCGAGCAGCGTCGTGACGTCGGCGCTGTCGAAGCGCATCTCGCCGGTGACGGCCAGGTCGGTGGCCGAGGCCATGCAGGTCGGGCCCGCGGAGCCGAGCACGTTGCCGGGCCCGTCGATCGCGACGACCGCGACGTCGATGACCAGGTCGTCGACGACGGAGGGTGCACCCGGGCCGGTCAGGCAGGACTGGTTGACCGGCAGCGTGTATGGCGCAGTGCCGCGCACGATCACCGACTCCCACTTGTCCGCAGCCGTCGTGAACGCGGCGGCGACCGTCGGCGAGAGGCTGCTCACGCCGCGCAGCTCCAGGTTGAACGGCTCGACCGGGTCGGCGCCGACGACGAAGGTGTGCTCGGACACCACGGCATGGCCGGGTGTGGTGTCGGCGACGGTCAGCGTCGCGGTGACCTCACCGGCGTTGGGGACGGTCACGACGTGGGCGCCGCTGGAGCAGGCGTGCACGATGTGGTCGACGTTGCCGTCGCCATCGGCGTCGAGCTCGCAGGTGAGGAAGTCGCCGTTGGGGTCGCTCACCGACCAGCCGAGCGCCACGGTCGCCGGCGCCGCACCGACGTTGCCGCGCACCCCGAAGGACGTGATCGACGGCGGCGTGGGTGTCGCGATCGTCGTCGACGTCGGGCCGCTCGGCCCCGGCTGCGGTCCGCACGCGGACAGCACCGCGGCGGCTGACACGACCGCTGCTGCGGCGGTGATCTTGAATCCGTTCCCCATCCCGAGCTCCCACTCTCGTTGCAGTTCCGCCCTCTCGGTCGATCCCAGCGACCTCGTAGGCTGTGGCCATGACGCACACGACCAACGACGAGGGTACCGCCGCGGACCGCCAACACGTCTTCCACTCGTGGTCGGCGCAGGATCACATCGCTCCGCTGCCGGTCGCCGGGGGCTCCGGCGCGTGGTTCTGGGACAACGACGGCAACCGCTACATCGACTTCTCCTCGCAGCTCGTGAACCTGAACCTGGGCCACCAGCACCCTCGTCTGGTCGAGGCGATCGGACGGCAGGCGGCCACGTTGTGCACGATCGCCCCGACGTTCGCGAACGAGGCGCGCAGCGCCGCGGCCGCAGCGATCGTGTCGCACGCGCCGGGCTCGTCACGTCCCGGCGGCGGTCCGTTGCAGAAGGTGTTCTTCACCAACGGCGGCGCCGAGGCGATCGAGAACGCACTGCGTCTGGCCAAGCTGCACACGGGTCGCCACAAGGTGCTCTCGGCGTACCGCAGCTACCACGGTGCGACCGCTGCGGCGATGATGCTGACCGGTGAGCCGCGACGGTGGCCGTCCGAACCCGGCTCGCCGGGTGTCGTGCACTTCTTCGGGCCGTACCTGTACCGCTCCGCGTTCCACGCGACGACCGAGGAGGAGGAGTGCTCACGCGCGCTCGAGCACCTCGAGTCCGTCGTCGCGATGGAGGGCCCCGGCACCATCGCCGCGATCGCGCTCGAGAGCGTCGTGGGCACCAACGGCGTGCTCGTCCCGCCCGACGGCTACCTGGCCGGCGTGCGTGCGCTGTGCGACCGCCACGGGATCCTGATGATCAGCGACGAGGTCATGGTGGGCTTCGGCCGGACCGGGCGTTGGTTCGCGATCGACCACTGGGACGTGGTGCCGGATCTGGTGACCTTCGCGAAGGGCGTGAACTCCGGGTACGTGCCGCTCGGTGGTGTGCTCATCAGCGACGAGATCGCGGCGACGTTCGCGGATCGCCCGTACCCCGGTGGACTGACCTACTCCGGCCATCCGCTCGGCTGCGCGGTGGCGGTGGAGTCGATCAAGGTCTTCGAGGACGACGACATCCCCGGCCGGGCGGCGGACCTGGGTGACCGCGTGCTGCGCCCGCTGCTCGGCGAGCTCGCGGACCGCCACCCGAGCATCGGTGAGGTGCGGGGCCTCGGCTGCTTCTTCGCGATCGAGCTGGTCCGCGACCGCGAGACCCGCGAGCCGTTGGTCCCGTTCAACGCGGCGGGCGCCGACGCCGCGCCGATCGCCGAGGTGATGGCGGCGGCACGGACCGCTGGGGTGTGGCCGCTGCCGAGCGCGAACCGGCTGCACATCGCGCCGCCGCTGGTCATCTCCGAGGACGACCTGCGGACCGGCATCGAACGGCTCGACGAAGCGTTGAAGGTGGCCGACGAGCACGTCGTGGGTGCCTGATGCAGGTCCTGTTGCCGGTCTACGGCCTGGCCGACGCGGGTGACGAGGCGGCGCGCCTGGAGCGCGCCGGCGTCGACGGCGTCTTCACCTTCGAAGGGCCCCACGACGTGTTCCTGCCGTTGGCCCTCGCCGCGTCGGCGACCGAGCTGTCGATCATGACGAACGTCGCGATCGCCTTCCCGCGCAACGCGGTGCACATGGCGCACACCGCATGGGACCTGCACCTGCTCTCGGGTGGCCGCTTCACGCTCGGGCTCGGTACCCAGGTCAGGGCGCACAACGAACGCCGCTTCGGCGTCGACTTCGAGCACCCGGTCGCCCGCATGCGCGACACCGTCGAAGCGGTGCGCGCGGTGTTCGCCACGTGGCAGGACGGCGTGCCGCTCGACCACCGCGGGCCGTACCGCACGCACACGCTGATGTCGCCGATGTTCTCGCCGCAGCCGTCGCAGTGGGGGCCGCCGCCGGTGGTGGTCGGTGGGCTCGGACCGAAGATGTGCGCGATGGCCGCCGAGGTGGCCGACGGCCTGGCGGTCATGCCCGTGACCTCGGAGCAGTTCTTCGAGTCGCACACCATGGTGTCGGTGCGAGAGGGCCTGGCACGTCGTGACGCGTCGATGGGGGACTTCGAGGTGTTGCCGGAGTTGATCGTGTGCACCGGGCGTGACGAACAGGAGATGGCGGTCGCGGACGCGGGGTGTCGGGGGCTGATCGGCTTTTACTCGTCGACTCCGTCGTACCGTCCGGTGTTCGAGCTCGAGGGGTACGGCGAGGTCCAGCCGATCGCGAGGTCGTTCACGAAGGAGGGGCGCTGGGACGAGCTGGGCACGCTGATCGAGCAGCCCCTGTTGGAGCGCATCGCGGTGCGTGGCACGCCCCGGCGGGTCGCCGAGCAGATCGGTCGCCGCTACCGCGATCACACCGATCGGGTCGCGGTCTACCTGCCCTATGCGGCGGCCGACGACCTGGTCGCCGAGCTGATCGACGAGCTCCACTCGGTGTAGCGCTCACCGACCCCGCCCCTGAGCGTCCCGAAGAACTGGACGCTCAGGGCCGGCTGGTGTCGAAGTGTCCCGAAAAACTGGACGGTTCGGTGACTTCGCGGCACACCGTCCCGTTTTTCGGGACGGTGTGACGGGTTCTGCGTGGGAGCCCCCGAAGGCCGCTCCCGGAGTCGGTCGTACACTCGACCGCCATGACCGAGACCGTCTCCGAGATCTTCGACCCCTCCGCCTGGACCGTCGTCCCCGGCTTCGACTTCGAGGACATCACCTACCACCGTGCGAACGACTCCGGCACGGTGCGCATCGCGTTCGACCGTCCAGCGGTGCGCAACGCGTTCCGCCCGGCGACCGTCGACGAGCTCTACCGGGCGCTCGACCACGCCCGCATGACCTCCGATGTCGGCTGCGTGCTGCTGACCGGCAACGGCCCCTCGCCCCGCGACGGCGGCTGGGCGTTCTGCTCCGGTGGCGACCAGCGCATCCGCGGCAAGGACGGCTATCGCTACGCGGACGGTGACTCGCTCGGCACCGCGGATCCGGCGCGCGCCGGCCGACTCCACATCCTCGAGGTGCAGCGGCTCATCCGCTTCATGCCCAAGGTCGTCATCTGCGTGGTGCCGGGCTGGGCAGCGGGCGGCGGTCACAGCCTGCACGTCGTGTCGGACCTGACCCTCGCCAGCCGTGAGCACGCGCGCTTCAAGCAGACCGACGCGGACGTGGCGAGCTTCGACGGCGGTTTCGGCTCCGCCTACCTGGCCCGCCAGGTCGGCCAGAAGTTCGCCCGCGAGATCTTCTTCCTCGGCGACGAGTACTCCGCCGAGGACGCGCACCGCATGGGCATGGTCAACGCGGTCGTCGACCACGCCGAGCTCGAAGCCGTCGCGCTCGAGTGGGGTCGCAAGATCAACGGCAAGAGCCCGACCGCGCAGCGCATGTTGAAGTACGCCTTCAACCAGATCGACGACGGCCTGGTGGGTCAGCAGCTCTTCGCCGGCGAGGCGACGCGCCTCGCCTACATGACCGACGAGGCCGCCGAGGGTCGTGACTCGTTCCTCGAGAAGCGCGAGCCCGACTGGTCGTCGTTCCCCTGGTACTTCTGATCCTCGGTCGTCAGCGAACGCTGTAGCGGTCGGCGTCGTCGGGGCCGACGACGCGCCCTGCCTCGATCAGCGCGATCAGGTGCGCGGTGACCGAGCGGCCTGCCGGCTCGTGCAGCTCGGGGCGGACGTCCGCGTACATGACCGCGACGAGCTCGGCCACGGTGCGGGGGCCGTCGCCGAGCAGCGCGACGATCTGGCGTTCGCGCTCGAGGCGGTGCTCGAGCAGCGCTCGCACGTGCGCGTGCGGCGAGGTGATCGGCGGACCGTGGGTCGGGTAGTAGACGGTCTCGTCTCGCCCGAGCAGCAGGCGGAGGCTGTCGAGGTAGTCCGGCACCCGGCCCTCGGGCGGTGAGATCACCGACGTCGACCAGCCCATGACGTGGTCGCCGGTGAAGAGCGCGTCGCCCCCGCTCCAGGAGTAGCAGACGTGGTTCGAGATGTGCCCCGGCGTGTGCAGGCACTCGAAGGTCGCTCCACCGAACTGCAGGACGTCGCCGTGGCCGACCTCGACGTCCGGCACGAAGTCGACATCGCCGTGCTCCTCGCTGTCGGTCGACTCGGTGCCCTCGTCGACTGGGTGCGGTCCGAACGCGAAGGTCGACGCGCCGGTGGCCGCGCACAGGGCAGCAGCCGCGGGGGAGTGGTCCGCGTGGGTGTGGGTGATCAGCACGGCCGCGAGGGACTCGCCGCGCAGTGCGCGCAACAGCGCGTCGACATGGGTGTCGAGCGCAGGACCCGGGTCGATCACCACGACCGCGTCGTCACCGACGAGGTAGGTGCCGGTTCCCCAGGCCGTGAACTTCGAGGGGTTGTCCGCGACGATGCGTCGCAGCCCCGGAGCGACCCGCACGACCCGCCCGTAGTCGGGCTCGAACTCGGTGAGGAAGTCGATCGCGCTCAGCCTGCGTCGAGCGCCGCGGCCTTCTTGGCCTTGCGCAGGCGCCGCAGCGTCGGGAAGCCCCACAGCAGGGTCGACAGCGCCCAGCGGCGAGCCGGACGGTCGAGCCCGGCGCGGCGGGCCGACGCGTAGGCGAAGGTCGCCTCGGCGGCGTGCAGACCGGCGGTGCCGGTCACGAAGCTCTTGAACGTCTCGCGCGGGATGGTCTCGCCGAAGGTGCCCTTCCACTTCTCCCATGCGTCGTCGCTGACGGTGACGGCGACTGAGGAGCCGACACCGGCGATGACGAAGAGGCGCCAGAGGAGGTTGGGGCGGGCTGAGACGTCCATGGCGGCACCCTAGGCGGTCGCGGGTGCCCTACGGTGACGCACAGTTTTCGATCCGGGGGGTTCGCAATGGGGGTTGTTCCGAGCACGTGGTCGCGGCGCGCGGTGGCGTTGGCGCTCGTCGGGGTGTTCGCCCTGACGGCGGGTGCCTGCAGCAGTGACGACGGCGGTGACGCGTCGGACGGGACGACGTCGTCGGTCGAGGACGCGACGACCACGACGGCGCCGCCCGAGACGCTCACGATCCTGGTCGGCAACGACGACGGCGTCGGTGCGCCGGGCATCGCCGCGTTGGTCGAGGCGCTCGCCGCGATGCCCGACACCGAGATCATCGTGTCGGCTCCGCTCGAGCAGCAGAGCGGCACCGGCGGCAAGACGACCGAGGGCGAGCTCGTCGCCACCGACGCCACGACGGCGCGGGGTCACGAGGCACACGCCGTCGCGGGCTTCCCGGCCGACGCGATCAACTGGGCGCTCGACGGCGGGATCGAGGTCACGCCCGACCTGGTCGTCACGGGCATCAACTCGGGTCAGAACCTGGGCGTGATCGGCGACCAGGTGTCCGGCACGATCGGCGCCGCACGAGCCGCGGTCGCGCACGGCGTGCCGGCGCTCGCGGCGAGCGCGTCGGCGGGCGAGGGCGTCGACTACGACCTGGCCGCGACCTTCGTGGTCGAGTGGGTCGAGGAGCACCGCGAGGCGTTGCTCGCGGGCGAGCTCGACGGCGAGGCCGTCATCCTCGAGAACATCAACATCCCGAACTGCTCCGCGGATCAGCTGCGCGGCGTCGTCGAGGTGCCGATGGCGACGACGGCCGAGGGTGCGCTGACCGAACCGCAGGACTGCGCGTCGACCCTCGAGGGACCGACCGACGACATCGTGGCGTTCAACAACGGGTTCGTCGCGCTCTCCGCGATCGCGTTCGTGCCAGCCCCGGCGGCCTGAGCCAGTTGCTTGGCTCACCCCTGAGGGTGTGTCAGGTACCACGGTGTGTGGTTGACCTGACCGTCCGGTGCACCTCCGGTGGACGCAGCGTGACCATGGGAAGACGACTCATTCTCAAAGGTTGACGCCCGTTCAGGCTTCCTTCAGCCTTGGGAGGTCCGCCCGCTGTGGCGGAAGCGTTTTCGGGCTGGCGACCAAAGGGGAGAACAGATGCGGAAGTGGCTACGGGCGGCGCCCGTGATGCTGGGCGCGATCGTGCTCATGGCGGCGGCGTGCACGCCGCCGGACGGAGGCGGTGGTCCCGGTCCGTCGAACGCGGCGCCGATCGCGATCGCCTCGGCGAGCGCGACCTCGGGCAACGTGCCCCTGTCGGTGGCGTTCGACGGCTCGTCGTCGGTCGACCCCGACGGCACGATCGTCGCCTACTCCTGGAACTTCGGGAACGCGACGACCGGCACGGGTGTGTCGGCCTCGACGACCTACACCGCGGGTGGCACGTACACCGCGGTGCTCACCGTCACCGACGACAAGGGCGCGACCGACACCGACTCGGTCACCATCACGGTGACCGGTGACGGCGACGGCGACGGCTACTTCCCGCCGGCGGACTGCAACGACTCGAACCCGTCGATCCACCCGGGTGCGTCGGATCCCGCGGGTGACGACATCGACCAGAACTGCGACGGCATCGACGGCGAGCGCAACGACGCCGTCTTCGTGAACGCCGCGACCGGCGCCGACACCTCGGGCTGCGGCACCATCACCGAGCCGTGCGCCTCGATCGGCCAGGGTCAGACCCGTGCGGTCGACACCGGCCAGTCGAACGTGTTCGTCGCCGGCGGCAGCTACGGCAAGTTCTCGGTCCGTGCGGGCCTCGAGGTCCGAGGCGGCTACGGCCAGAACTGGCAGCGTGGCGTCTCGGCCACGTCGCCGGTCACGGCCACGGTCACCGCGTCGTTCGACGCCGCGGTCGGCGGCCCCGTCGCGGTGCTCGCCGACAACATCACCACGCCGACTCGTGTCGCTGACCTCCGCATCCAGGGCGCAACCGCCTCGACGGGCCAGAACAGCTACGGCGTCGTCGTGCGCAACTCGACCTCGGATCTGGTGCTCGACTCGCTGACCGTCATCGGCGGCACCGGCGGCGCGGGCAACAACGGCACCGCCGGCTCGGGCGGCTGGTCCGGCCCGGCCGCAGGTGGCGGCACCGGTCAGAACGGCTTCGAGCCGGGTGGCTGCAACACCTCGTCTGCCGGCAACGGCGGCGGTGGCGGCGCCGGCGTGAACAACGGCGGCGCCGGCGGCAAGGGCGGCGTGATCGACGGCAACTGCTTCCTCGGTGTCTGCACCAGCTGCGATGCGCGGCCGGGCAACGTCGGCACCGTGGGCTCCGGCTCCGGTGGTGGCGCCGGTGGTGCCGGTGGCAACGCCGGGACCAGCGGTGTGCCGGGTGTCTGCAACATCCAGGGCAACCGCGCGACCGACGGCTACGACGGTCAGCCCGGTGCCGCGGGTGCCGCGGGCAGCGGTGGCGCCGGTGGTGGCGCCGGCCTGGCCGGTGGCGCCGGCAACCTGGGCGGCCACGGTGCGGCCGGTGGTGGCGGCGGTGGCGGCGGCGCTGCCGACTGCGGCACCGACGACGCCGGAGCCGGTGGTGGTGGTGGCGGCGCCGGTGGCGCTCGTGCCACGGTCGCCGGTGGTGGCGGCGCGGCGGGTGCCGCGTCGAT
>JAEWED010000247.1 GCA_023389745.1 Actinomycetes bacterium | reverse complement strand
TATCTGCACGAGCGCATCTCGTCGGGCAACCTGCCCCGGTGGCAGCTCGGCGTGCAGGTCATGCCCGACAGCGACGACGAGACCTTCGAGGGGATCGACCTGCTCGACCCGACCAAGATCGTCCCGGAGGAGCTCTGCCCGGTGCGCACCGTGGGCACGCTCACCCTGGAGCGGAACCCGGTCAACTTCTTCGCCGAGACCGAGCAGATCGCGTTCCATCCCGGACACCTCGTTCCGGGCATCGACATCGTCGACGACCCGCTGCTGCACGCCCGGCTGTTCTCGTACCTCGACACCCAGCTCACGCGGCTGGGCGGACCCAACTTCTCGCAGATCCCGATCAACCGACCGGTCGCTCCGGTCAACGACAACAACCGCGACGGGTTCATGCAGCAGGCGGTGCACGAGGGTGTCGCGCCGTACGCCCCGAACTCGCTCGGAGGGGGCTGCCCCTTCGCCTCGATCGGCGCGGCGAGCTACACCCACGTGCCCCGTCAGGTCGACGGCCCGAAGCTCAAGCTGCGCCCGGCGAGCTTCGACGACCACTTCAGCCAGGCGACGCTGTTCTACCGGTCGATGACACCGGTCGAGCAGGACCACATCGTCGGCGCGTTCAGCTTCGAGCTCGCGAAGTGCACGTCGCCGGGCATCCACGAACGCATGGTCCGCAACCTCGCCGAGGTCGACGGCGAGCTCGCCGAACGGGTCGCCGCACATCTCGGCATCGAGGCGCCCACCGGCCATCCGGTGGACCCGGGTGGCACGTCGCCCGCGCTGTCGATGGAGACCGGCCCCGGTCCTGTGGACGGCCGCAAGGTCGCCGTGCTCGTCGGTGATCCGACCAGCCCTCGTACGGTCAGAGCATGGCGTGCGGCCGCGGATCCGCTCGGCGTCGAGGTGGTCGTCGTCGGGCCCCACCTGGGCACCCTCGACAAGTCGGTCCCGGTCGACCGGACGATCCACATCACCGACCCCGTGGAGTACGACGGCGTCGTGCTCGCGGCGGAGCCCGACGAGGCGATGGCCGCCTTCGTGCAGGAGGCCTATCGGCACCACAAGACCGTCGCGGTGCTCGACGGGCTCGACGACACCGTCGCCGGGCTCGAGCTCGGCGCCGACGGCGTGGCGACGAACCCGGAGGACTTCTTCGAGGCACTCGCCCTCCACCGCCACTGGGGTCGGGCGCCGGCCGACTGACGGCGCGCCCCGGTGTCCGACGACCCGCGGCTCACTGCCGCGGGCCGGTCAGATCGAACTCCGCCCAGACGACCTTGCCCCGGCCGGGCTCCGAGATGGGCTCCACGCCCCAGCGGTCAGCGGTGCTGTCGATGATGCGCAGACCGAAGCGGTTCGTGGGGTGACGCCGTCCGTGGGTGCGGAAGTCCGGATCGCCGTCCGCGACCGTGACCTGCAGGGTCGTGCCGTCGTGCCGGAGGTCGATGACGACGTCGCCGCCGACGTGCTGTCCGACGTTGGTGACCATCTCGTCGACCACCAGGACGACGTCCAGCCGTCGGCGCCGGATCTGCCAGCGGTCCAGCACGGTGCCGATCGCTCGGCGGACCGCCGGCAGCGATTCGACCGAACCGTCCGCGATCACGCGTGTCGACGTGCGGTCATCCATCCATCGCCCCCGGGTTCGCCCACAGCCGGGTCAATCGCCGTTCCGCGCCCGGTTCAAACAACCGATCGTCGGGTGACGTCGGCCGGGTGGCGGCCGGTCAGCTCGTCGCGGTCTCGGGCTCCTCGAAGAGGAACGTGACGGCGGCCAGCTCGCAGAGGCGGGTGACCGCTGGCGAGGCGCTCACGACGGTCGCTCCGGGGTCCGTCCGATGGATGAGCAACGACCTCAATCCGCTCGAGTCCATGAACTCCACCCCGGCGAGGTCGAGCTCGACAGCGGACCCCTGCTCCTCGATCACCCGGTCGAGGACCTTCGCCCCGTCCAGATCGAGATCACCGGTGACGACGAGCCGGGGCGCACGAGGCCCCTCGACCACCTCGACGGTGATGACGGGCTCCACGACCTCGGGATCAAGCACGACAGGAGCCTAGGGACGATCCGGGTTGCCATGACCGCGGCACCGGCTCCTGGGACGAGAACCACCCCCTGGGGTGAACCTCGTGCCGACGCGTCACGACCATCGCGGTCGAGCGGGTACCTGGAGCTGGTAGACGCGGTACGGGGCACGGATCACCGGTTGTGCGACGTTGCGGACCGGTGTCCCGCCGGAGGTCCGGCCGTGCTCACGGCCGCGGTGCGCGTGTCCGTGCACGACCAGATCGGCGCCGCAGTGGTCGATGACCTCTGCCAGGCGGTAGTCCCCGAGGAAGCAGTGGATCTCGGGCGGCTCGCCGTCGAGGGTGTCGCGCACCGGCGAGTAGTGGAGCAGCACGATGCGCAGGCAGGTGCCGAGGCTCCCGAGGGCCGACTGCAGTCGACCGGCTTCGTGCGCGCCCTGTGCGGCGAAGGACTTCATCTCCGGTTCTCCGAACGGCGACACCGCCACGCCGGCCATGCCGCCTGCGAAGCCCTTGACCCCAGCGACGCCGACCGTGTGCCCGTCGACCTCGACGCAGCACGAGTCGCCGTCGAGCACCGTCACCCCCGCGTCGGACAGGACGTCGACGACCTGTGGGCCCATGTCGCTGTGGACGTCGTGGTTGCCGAGCACGGCGACGACGGGCACGGCGACCTCTGCGAGCGAGGCGACGAGTCGCTCCGCCTCCTCGGGGCGGCCCCGGCGGGTCAGGTCGCCGGCGAGGAGCAGCACGTCGGCACGGTCGCCCAGCTCGTCGAAGGACGGCACGTCGTCGTCGACGCCGACGTGCAGGTCGCCGACCGCGGCGATCCGGACGCACTCGTCGACCGTCGCGGTCGTCACGGCTCGATCCGTTCGGCGTTCCTCAACTGGGCGGCGTCGTCGCGCTCCGGTGCATCGAGCTCGTCGATGACGCGCCGACCTCCGGAGCGGGTCGCGACGGTGGCGAGGATCTCGGTCCGACGTTGCTCGGAGTCCACCGGCCCTCGCAGGATCACGGTCTCGACGGTGATCTCGACCTGGATGCCCAGCTGCCCGTCGTCGGTCGCGAGCAGCTCGCGGATCCGCTCGCCCAGGTAGTTCGCCGGTTCGGGGTCACGCATGGGACTGCTCGGCGCCGGACGGATGGATGGCGGTGAACAGCTCGTGGATCGTCTCGGCGGGCACGGTCAGGTCCATCGACTCCGCGTAGAGCAGCAGGCTGAGCACTCGCCGCGGGCCGCAGCGCCGGGCGCGCTCGCCGAGGTATGCCCAGTCCAGGTCGCACAGCGAGATGATGCCGAGCGCGTCGTACCAGTGGTGCGAGCGGTGCTCCGAAGCCGTGACCGCCTTGATCACGAGCAGGTCCTCGGGCGACACGGCGCGGATCTCGACGCCGTGGTACTCGCAGCGCTCCGCGTGGTCGAGCACGGACTGGTCGAGGTAGATGTCGCCGGCGGAGCGGAAGATCACGTCGACGAGCACGCCGCGTCGGTGCGCCTTGTACAACCAGCGGGGGTCGGTCCGCTCGGTGGCGAAGCCGTGCGCCGCGAGCTGGTCGAGCAGCTCGTCGGCGTCCTCGACGTGCACGAACACGTCGATGTCGTCGGTCTTGCGAGGGCGCGCCATCGCCGCGGAGCCGATGCCGCCCATGAGCAGGGCGCGCAGGCCCGTGCTGGTGAGCACGCAGTTCAACTCGGCGAGCACCGAGGTGACCGTGGTGCCGTCCGGCGGCTCGCCGTCGGGGTAGTGCGGGTTCTTCACGGAGCCTCCCGTGGCGGTCGCCGGCCCGCCCGTCCAGACTCCCACGGCGGCGAACGTGACCGTGGGTACCCAAGGCCCCGACGCGGGAAACGCCCGTGCCGACAGCGATCGACGCCGCCCCGACTGCGATTGACGCCGCGGACCACGGGGTACCGACGCGCCGTTCCCAGTTGGTCACCCGATGAGCTGGTCGGCAATGGAGCTGGCCGGCGGAAGGAGCCCGACATGCCAGGCAGCAAGCATGGACCGTCGATCAAGGACCCCGAGCAGTACGAGGCACTGCGCGACGAGGGGATGAGCAAGGAGAAGGCGGCGCGTATCTCGAACCAGTCGGCGAAGGAAGGCCGCGCCGAGGTCGGCGAGCGGGGCGGCGAGGCCGAGAACTACGAGGACCGGACCAAGGACGAGCTCCTCGACCGGGCCAGAGCGCTCGACCTCGACGTCACGACGCGCATGACGAAGGACGAGCTGATCGAGGAGTTGAGATCGCATTGACCACGTACGGCTACACCCTCAGCAGCGAGGAGCACTCGCCCTCGGAGCTGGTCGACCTCGCGCGACGCGCCGAGGCCGTCGGCTTCGACTTCCTGACCGTGTCGGACCACTTCCACCCCTGGGTGCAGGCGCAGGGGCACAGCCCCTTCGTGTGGTCCGTCCTCGGTGCGGTCGCCGCGGTCACGGACCGGGTGCAGGTCGGCGTCGGGGTGACGTGTCCGATCATGCGGATCCATCCCGCGATCGT
The DNA here is from genome assembly GCA_023389745.1 of Actinomycetes bacterium. Classification (GTDB taxonomy): domain Bacteria; phylum Actinomycetota; class Acidimicrobiia; order Acidimicrobiales; family Microtrichaceae; genus JAFAFN01. Next base: position 5,986 of record JAEWED010000247.1, on the reverse strand, counting down.
CGCCCATGCCGCAGCGACCGCCTCGCTGCTCCTCGAGGGCCGCTTCTTCCTCGGCGTCGGCACCGGAGAGGCGCTCAACGAGCACATCGTGGGCCGGCACTGGCCGGTGCCCGAGATCCGACGCCAGATGCTCGCCGAGGCCATCGACGTCATGCGACAGCTCTGGACCGGTGAGACCGTCGACCACCACGGCGAGCACTTCACCGTCGAGAACGCCCGGCTCTTCGACCCGCCCGAGGCCCCGCTCCCGGTCGTGGTCTCCGCGTTCGGCAGCGACGCGGCCTCGGAGCTCGCTCCCGTCGCCGACGGCTACTGGGGGACGAGCCCCGATGCGGATTTGTTGTCGACCTTCGCCGCCGAGGGTGGCTCCGGGCCCAGGATCGGGCAGGTGACGGTGTGCTGGGCGACCGATGCGGACGCCGCCCGCGCGACGGTGCACGAGCGCTGGCCGAACTCGGGGCTGCCGGGCCAGCTCGCCCAGGACCTGCCGACGTGGACCCACTTCGAGCAGGCGACCTCGGTGCTGTCCATCGAGCAGACCACCGAGCACGTGCCGTGCGGCAAGGCGGTCGAGCCGGTGCTCGAACAGGTCTCGACGTACGTCGACGCAGGCTACGACCACCTCCACTTCCACCAGATCGGTGACGACCAGCGGGGCTTCCTCGACTTCTGGGTCGACGAGCTCGGCCCGGCCCTGTCCTCCGAGGGTCTCTGAGCGGGCGACGTCATGGCGCTCGACCCGGGGGTCCTCACCGACGATGGTCCTCGATCCGCTGCCGAGGCCGGTCTGCGCTACGTGAGCGACGACGAGCCGGGCATCCGGCGCAGCCGTCGCGGGCGAGGGTTCACCTACACCCGTGCCGACGGCCGGGCGCCGGTCGGTGCAGCGACCCGCACTCGCATCGAGTCGCTGGCGATCCCGCCGGCGTGGACCGACGTGTGGATCTGCTCCGACGAGCTCGGACACCTCCAGGCGACCGGTCGTGATGTCCGGGGCCGGAAGCAGTACCGGTACCACCCCCGCTGGCGGGCCGTGCGCGACGAGGCGAAGTTCGACCAGCTCGCCGAGTTCGGGGCGTCCCTCGGGCGCGTCCGGTCGGTGGTCGCCGAGGACCTCGGCCGGAGCGGCCTGCCCCCGCGCAAGGTGATCGCCCTGGTCATCGCCCTGCTCGACGAGACGCTCATCCGGGTCGGCAACGAGGAGTACCGGCGTGAGAACGGCACGTTCGGCCTGACGACGCTGCTCGACGACCAGGTCAGCTTCGGGACCGGCGAGATGACCTTCTGCTTCATCGGCAAGGGCGGCCTCGAGCTCGACATCGACGTGCGGGACCGGCGCCTCACCCGAGCGGTCCGCGCCTGCCACGAGCTCGGCGGTCGCGAGCTGTTCACCTACCGCGGGACCGATGGGCTCCCGGTGCGGGTCGATTCGTCGGACTGCAACGAGTACCTCGCCGACATCGTCGGTCCGCAGACGACGGTGAAGTACTTCCGGACCTGGGGCGGGTCGGTCGCGGCGCTCGAACACCTGGTCGAGCTCGACGGCCCGCTGACGCAGTCCGACGTCGTCGCGGCGGTCGATGCCGCCGCGCAGCGACTGCACAACACCCGTGCGGTCTGTCGCCGCGCGTACGTGCATCCGCGCCTCACCGACGACCTCGACGAGGGGCGGTTGCGGGAGGCGTGGAAGGGCGCGCGCCGGACCGAGCAGCTCTCGCGGGGAGAGCGCGCCCTGGTGCGCCTGCTCGAGGACGAGGACCCCGGCGATGGCCGCTGACGGCCGACCGGCGACCACCCTCGACACCGGACTCCACGATGACGCACGGGCGACGTCGACCCGGCCGGAGCACTCGACGGAGCCCGAGCAGCCGAGCCCCGGATGGACCGGCTTCGAGCGGGCGCTGCGCGCGGCCGTGTTCCTGGTCGTGTTCGGCGTCGTCATCGCCGCCCTCGTCGGCCTCGCCGGGTTGCGCACCCGTGAGGTCACGGCGACGTCGGAGCGCCTCGAGGTGAGCGTCACCTATGCGCAGTCCACCCGCTCCGGCATCTCGACGCCCTTCGAGATCGACGTGTCGGCACCCGGCGGCGGACCGCTTCCGGAGCGCCTCGAGGTCCGGGTCAGCACCGCCTACCTGGCGATGTTCGACGAGAACGGCCTGGACCCCGAGCCCGTGTCGTCGACCTCGGACGGCACCGAGGAGACGTGGCACTTCGAGCTCGAGCCCGGCTCGACGCGCCTGCACGTCGACCTGGACGCCCGGTTGCAGCCCAACGTCCACTCCGGCGAGACCGGCACGGTCCGCGTGTCCGAGCTGGGCGCCGAACCCGTCGAGGTGGAGTTCCGCACCTGGGTGCTGCCCTGACCCGAGGAGGTCGCCATGGAGCTCGTCATCCGAGCCACCGTCATCTACTGGTTCCTCTGGCTCGTCGTCCGGGGAAGCGGCAAGCGATCCCTGTCGGAGATCAGTCCGCTCGACCTGTTGATCATCGTCGTGCTCGGCGACTTCGTGCAGCAGGGCGTCACGCAGGAGGACATGTCGGTCACCGGCGCCGTGATCGTCGTGTCGACCTTCGTCGTCTGGATGATCATCGGGGACCTGCTCGCCCGACGCTCCCGGCAGGCCGACCGGGTGCTCAGCGGCCAGGCGGTGATCGTGCTGCGCGACGGCGAGCCGGACATGGAACGGCTGCGCGGAGAGCGGCTCCGGCTCGACGACCTCCTGGGCGAAGCCCGCGAGTCCGGCTACGCGCGCCTCGACGACATCGCGCTCGGTGTGCTCGAGGCGGACGGGAAGTTCAGCTTCGTGCCAGCGGACCGCGCCGGGGGTCCCGGACGGCGAGGCTGAGCCCGCCGTACCCACGGCCCCGTACCCACGGCCCGGCTCCCCGAGCCGCTGCGGAGCGTGTCAGGCCTGTCGCGGGGCGTCGGCCGAGTCCGGTCCCTCGACACCCGGTCCTTCGATGCCCAGTTCCTCGACCACCGTGTCGAGCTCGGCGAGCCAGACGGCCGAGGTGGCGTCACTCGGTGCGCGCCAGTCGCCGCGGGGCGACAGCGAGCCGCCGGAGCCGACCTTGGGGCCGTCGGGCATGGCCGAGCGCTTGAACTGGCTCGTCTCGAAGAACCGGTGGAGGAGCTCGCGCAGCCACCTGCACACGTCGGACGCGTCGTACTCGTGACGGTCGCCGAGGGCGATCGCGTCGGGCCAGCGGCCCCGCCCGCGGTCGGACCAGGCGTGCTCCGCGAGGTAGGCGACCTTCGAAGGACGATGACCGAACCGCAGCACCTGGTACAGGTGGAAGTCCTGCAGCTCGTAGGGCCCGACGACGTCCTCGCTGCGTTGGTGCGGGCCGTCGGCGTCCTCGGCCGCCCCCTGGTCGCCGTGGCCGGGCACCAGCTCGGGAGAGATGTCGGTGCCGAGGATCGAGGAGAGCACCTCGCTGGCGGCCGGCGCGAAGGTCTCGTGCTCGGCGACCCAGCGGATGAGGTGCTGGATCAGCGTCTTGGGCACCGAGGCGTTCACCCCGTAGTGGGACATCTGGTCGCCGACGCCGTAGGTGCACCAGCCCAGGGCCAGCTCCGACAGGTCGCCGGTGCCCACCACCAGCGCGCCGTGCCGGTTGGCCAGCCGGAACAGCAGCGACGTCCTCGCACCGGCCTGCACGTTCTCGTAGGTGACGTCGAAGACGGGTTCGCCGTCGCCGGCGGGATGGCCGATGTCCCGCAGCATCTGCTCCGCGGCCGGGCGGATGTCGACCTCTGCCGCGGCCACCCCCAACGCCTCCATCAGCCGATGGGCGTCGTGCCGCGTGCGGTCGCTGGTCGCGAAGCCGGGCATCGTGAAGCCGAGCACGTTGCTCCGGGGCAGTCCCAGCAGATCCATGCACCGGGCGGCCACGAGCAGCGCCTGCGTCGAGTCGAGCCCGCCCGAGACGCCGAGCACCACCTTGTCGATCCCCGTCGAACGCAGGCGGGTGGCCAGACCATAGGTCTGGATGGCGTAGACCTCGGCGCAGCGCCTGTCCCGCGCCGCCGGGTCCGCCGGGACGAACGGGAACCGGTCGACCTCTCGCCGCAGCTCGATCGTCTCGGGCGGCACGTCCAGGGCGAAGGCGATCCGACGGACCTGCAGCTGGTCGCGCAGATCGCCGATCGCATCGGCGTAGCTGGTCATGCGGACCCGGTCCGCGACCAGGCGCCCCAGGTCGACATCCGCGACCACCAGCTGCGCCCGATCGGCGAAGCGCTCCGACTCCGCCAACATCGTGCCGTTCTCGACCACGAGCGCGTGACCGTCCCACACCAGGTCGGTGGTGGACTCGCCGGCCCCGGCCGCCGAGTACACGTACGCGGCGATCGTCTGCGCCGAGTGGGTCCCGCAGAGCTCGCGCCGGTAGTCGTCCTTCCCCACGGTGATGTTGCTGCCCGACGGGTTGACCAGCACCGTGGCGCCGGCGAGCGCGAGGCGGCTGCTGGGCGGGATCGGCGCCCACAGGTCCTCGCAGATCTCGATGCCCACCGTCAGGTCGTCGACGTCGCTCGCCTCGAACAACAGGTCGGTGCCGAACGGCACGGACTCGCCGAAGAGCTCCACGGTCGACACGGTCGCGTCCCGAGCGGCGCTGAAGTGACGCGCCTCGTAGAACTCCCGGTAGTTCGGCAGGAAGCTCTTCGGCACGATGCCGAGCACCCGTCCCCGGTGCAGCGCCACCGCCGTGTTGAACAGCTGGTGGCCGATCCGCAGCGGGAGCCCGACGACCGCGAGCGGCATCGAGTCGACCGTGGCCCGACGCAGCCGGTCGAGCCCGGCCCGGGCGGCGGCGATCAGCGCGTCCTGATGGAACAGGTCCTGGGCGGAGTAGCCCGTGATGCCCAGCTCGGGGAAGACGACGACGGCGGCACGTTCCTCGTGCGCTCGGGCGAGCAGCTCGATCGAGTGGTCGACGTTCGCCCCGACGTCGCTCACGCGCATGGTCGGGACCGCCGCGGCGACCCGGGCGAACCCGTGACGGTAGGGCGACCGGAAGGGCAACCGGCCGCTCACGTGGCGGAGCTCGTCGCGGTCGGATCGCTGCGCTGCCGCAGCAGCCAGTCCACGGCCTCGTCGCAGGTCGACCGCACGACCTCGGAGGGGTCGCCGTGGAAGCGCGCCTCACGGGTCACCGTCGTTCCGGCCTCGCGGTCGTGCACGGCCATCCAGACCGTGCCCGGCGGTTGACCGTCCTGTGGGTCGGGCCCGCCGGCGCCGGTGACCGCCAGGGCCACGTCGGCGTCGAGGGCGCGGCACACGCCCTCGGCCATCGCCGCGGCGGCGGTCTCGCTGACGACCGGCCCCTTCGGCACGTGGAGGAGGTGGTGCTTCACCGCCCGGGAGTACGACACGACCGCTCCCCGGTACCACGACGACGAGTCGTCGGCGGCGGCGAACCGGGCCGAGAGCGACCCGCCCGTGAGGGACTCCGCGACGGCGAACGTGCGGCCGGCCCCGTCGAGCGCTCGGCCGAAGCCGTCGATCGTCGACGGCGAGTCGGTGGGGTCGTCCATGTCCGGGCACCTACCCCCGCCGCGGCCGGGTCGAAACGGTGCCGCAGGAGTGCCGACACGGCGCCGCAGGCGGGCCCGAACGGCGCCGCAGGCGGACCCGAACGGCGCCGCAGGCGTGGCGCGGCGCCCGGGCGGGTACGTCCAGCTCATGATGTTCCTGCTGAAGTTCCTGCACTCGCCGAAGCCCGACGGCCGCGCCGCACGGGTCGAGTGGAAGGTCGTGTCGACCGCGAGCGGCCTGCTCGCCGGTGCCGTCGCGCGCAAGGCCGTGGCGTGGGCCTGGGGCCGGATGTCCCCGACGGACCACGAGCCGCCGCTGAACCCCGCCGACCGCGACGTCGGCTGGGGCGAGGCGATCTCGTGGTCGATCGCGGCGGGTGTCGGAATGGGGGTCGCCCGGGTGGTGAGCGACCGTCTCGCTGCGGGTGGCTGGGAGCTGGCGAC
>JAEWED010000167.1 GCA_023389745.1 Actinomycetes bacterium | reverse complement strand
GCGTAGCGGCACCCGCCCTCGAACCGGAGATTCCTAGATGAGGCAACGAACACCCCCACGCGGAGGTTTCGAGTGAGTCAATGCGCGTGAGCCCGTGAGCTGTCGCCGCCGCGGTAAAATCGAACGTTCCGATCGACCGCCAGATCGACAACGGGTACCCCGCGATCATCGGGTGCCCCACCCGCATCCCGCAATACGGCGCACTGCTCCCGCACGTCGTCGACGTACCACCCAGCATCGACAGCCAACCCGACGCTCCAAGCAGACCGAGATCCGGGTCAAGGACAACCGGGAACGCATCTGCAGGCAGATCACGGATCCACGTCGGGTCGACCGACACCTCCATCAACGACTCACCCGGCCCCGTCACCGACGAACGCACCAGCGGACGAGCCACCTCATCGACCACGAACTCAGCATCGGGGCCCGTCATCACCGCCAACGGACCAAACTTCAGCTCAGCACCGAGCTCACCCCGAGCCACGAGCGTCGGCAACGCACCCGCCGGACGCTCACCAGCCGCCGCCAGACGCGCCCACTGCTGCTCCGCCACCGGATCCACAGGACCACGACGAGCATCCAACGAGCCAGCCAGCGACTCCGACACCGTCGTCGGACGCTCGGGAATCCCCTTCGCAGCATCGCCCTGTTCCGGAGCGGGCAGCGACCACGCCGCATCCAGCTCCGCACCCGACACAGCGAACGTCACCGCACCCGCACCCGACGGCGCCGACGTGTACACGACATCCTCGGACAACCCCGTCGCACGCACCGTGTACCGGACATCAACGCCCGGCCACACCTGCCGATACCAGACCACCGAGTCGTCCTCGGCATCGACCTCGGGAGCGACCGGCGCCTTCGCCGCCAAACCATCCAACGCCGCCGGACGCGACACCACCTCCGCACCAGACGGCAACGTCACCGACACACCACGATCCGAACCCTCGAACGCGACCTGGAACTTGTTCCGCACCGCCTCGAACCCGGCCTCGGTCCGCTCGACCGAGGTGTCGATCAGCTCAAGCTCACCGTCACCCGCGTCGTACGCGATCGGGTCCGGCGACACCCGAACCTCCAACAGACCATCCGAACGTCGGAACGCCTGAGAGAACTCGGTGCGCTCGCCCACGACCTCGTCACCGACCGTCGCCTCCGGATCCACGACCGGGCCGCCCTCCGGCACGACCGGCAGATCGGACGGTTCACCCGGCTCGACCTTTGGTGCGACCACCACCGGATCGAACGGCTCCGACTCCAAGCCAGGGATGTCAGCCACCGTCTCATAGGCCGGACTCCGCTCAGAGGCAGGCTCTTCCTGCGAGGCCGCTGCGCTCGCCCCGGCAGCCACATCAGTCACTGGAGCGGCGATGAACGCCAACCCACCCAGAAGTAGTCCAACCGCGCTGAAACGTCGCCCCGACATCGCTGTCCCTCTCCCAAGACTCCAACCCGGCAACCCCCGGGCTCTGGCGAAGGCAACCCGCCAGACTGGTCCGCAATTGCTAGCACGTCACAGGAACGAAACTGCCGATCAAAGCGGTCCAAGTTCTGGTCCAGAAAGCGCAGGGAAGCGGCCGAGGCACATTCTGGAGATGCCAGGGTTCCGTAGATGTGTTGGTGTGACAGATCAGGCTGCCTGGCTGGCAGCGTAAGACTCGGCCGGGGGGGGCGGTCGGCGATTCCGACCTGGTGGCGTTGACGGTTGCAGAAGACTTCGATGTAGCCGGACAGGATCGTGCGGGCCGGCGACGGGTCATGTCCCTCTCAGCCGCGGTCGATGTGCAGGACTCCTTCGTGATCGCCACACAGGTGGACTCCATCGCGGCGTTGTCGAGAAAGTCACCGACCGAGCCGAACGAGGCGGTGACACCGCAGCCGCTGAGTCGGATCCCAACAGCTCCGACGTCGGACCGCTGCATCGAGTGGCGACTTCCCAGGAAGCGACGTCAGAGACACCGAAGTCCACCTCCATTGGACGTGTCGAGGGAGCCGCTACTCGGTGGTCTCGAGCGCCGAGGAGATCGCAACACACCAGACCAACGCGTCCACCGAGTCGAACTCGTCGAACGCCAACACGACCCGTCGCAGTCGATCTGCGATGAACGCACGCGGCTCGACCAGTTCGACGAGCTCCGCCCCGACGAGTCGCTCGACCTGCCCGTCAGCGTTGAGCTGGAAGCCGCTGTCGTAGCGGGCAAGGAGCTTGTTGATCGAAGAGCGGTACTCGCCGAACGCTGGTTCCTGCCTGACGCCCGCGTAGTGCCAGCCGCAGTCGTTGTAGTCGTGATAGCGGCTGCCCTCGGCGTCCGGGTCGCCGGTGGAGGCCAACGGCCCGAACAGCTCGACGGCATCGAGCAGAGTGCCCTGATCCCACGACAGAGCCTGCTCGTGCACTGGGAGCAGGTTGTCCCGCCCCGTTTCGAGAAGGAGCCGGTCGGCGGGATCCGAGCCAAGCGACCCTGGTACGACTCAAGCCTGCGGAGCTGGTCGTCCGCTCCGTACTCGAGACCGCCTTCGAACACGTCCACCGGAGCCCGATTGCGAGTACGCAATTCCCTTTACCGACGCCGTCCGTCGTCCTCGCCGGCAGACTAGCAGGGACGGTCGGCGGCGCCTCGAACGCAGGCCCCATGGTTTCAAGGCCATACCATCGCGAAACGACGAACGCATTGGCGTAAGTGCGGAAGGTAGCAGGTTTGCGGTCGATCCACGTCTCCCGGCACAACCTAGCGTTGTCGTCGAATGATCACTGAGGCATCGGCTGGATAGCGTTCCGCTATTTGGCGGATGAACCCGCCTTCTGGCATGAGGACATTCTCCGACAGACGAAGCTCACGTAGAACGCCAAACCTTGCCCCATCGGCCGACGCGAGATACGCAGTATGCCCATCTTGTCTCACCCGGAACTCCGGAGGATCTATCGTCCGACCCCAAAGCGCGAACGGTCCATAGCGGAGGGCAACACGGTCAGACTCAAGATTGATAGCCCCGGCGTAAACTGTCGACAACAGTCCGTAGAGACTGGCAGCCACAATAGATCCGATCAGGACACCAACAATAGGGATCAGAAACAGAGCGAGGAGCGTCGCATAAGCGATGTGAAATACTCCTGGGAAGTATCGAAATCTGAACCAGCCCGTCATGGCGTCCAGAACAACCCATTAGTGCCGATCCCGAAGACGTTCGGCTTGAGTCTACGGTTGATGCCGTAGCAGGCACCTCCGGATGAGCCCGGGTCGGCGCCTTGTATGTCAGCGAAGCTGACCATTCCTTTGTCCCTGATCCCCTTCCCATTCCAGAACGACAGTCCAGACCAGCTCACCTTGCCGGTCCCAGAGATGGACACACGTGCGAAGAAGCAGCCAGTAGCGGACGTATTCCGCTGGACGTGTCGAACCATACGCGATTCGATGTGAGCGCGTCGGTTGGCCGGGCTGTAGTAGGGCGTCCTTCCGGAATTGAAGACACGTCGGACGTAGTCGTTGATACCGCGGAACCGGGCACCCAACCAGTTGCCAATACTCGTCGCGCCTCGGTGCTTTCGCCCGCACCGCTTGAATGGATTCCCAAAGACACCGCATTTGCCGTCGAGATCGAATCCATTGAGCGGATCGGAGGGGTAGACGTAGTCATTGTCGACCCCACCTTCAACCGGATCGACTTCAATGAAGCGACCGAGGAACGGGTCGTACTGGCGGGCGCCCATCTCGATGATCGGGATGAGTCCGGACTGGTGCTCGAGGGGGCGTTGGTGTTCGCCGAGCCAGCCGTAGTCGAACTCGCCACGGCTGTTGTCGATCTCCGCAGTCGTCGTCAGCGAACGGCCATACGGGTCATACGTCCTCGTGGGGCCCTGCTTGACACCGGCGTTGTCGGTGATGACGGTGACGTCGCCGTGGGTGTTCGAGTACGACCACACCGGACTCGAGGAGCGCCACGTCCACAGGGCACCACCGGGCAACCCGATGGTTGCCTCGACGACGTTGTTGGATCCGTCGAGGGTGAGATCGCTCGTGTCACCCGAACCGGTGTAGGAGTACCGGGCCACGGTGCGGCCGTTCACCTCGCGCTGCACGATCCGGTCGGTCATGTCGCGCTGGTACGACAGCTTCGCTGCGCTGTCGGCGGCCCAGGACACCGAGGCGTCGAAGAGCTGCACGGCGTTGTCGTTCAGCACGGAGCGGTTGCCCCCGGCGTACATGAACCCGACCCGCTTCGCAGTTGCGGTGCTGGTGACCATCGAGGCGCCGCTGTCGTAGCCGAAGATCACCGCCTTCGAGGTGTCACCCGGGACGGTGGCGGCGACCTTCGCGTTGGCGTTGGGTTTGCCCCAGCCGTGCGTGATCGCCGCGGAGGTGGAGGTGGTGACGGTTTCGAACCCGGATCCGCCGCCGAGGGTGTGGGCCGAGCCGACCACGCTGATCGCGATGCTGTTCTGGTTGGTCTCGGAGCCTTGGTTCGTGCCGCTGCCGGTCATGCCGAGCTCGTCGGACACCGTCGGCTCCGCCGACACGGCCGGCACCGCAATGCCAGCCAGCGTGGTCGCGGCGGTGTTCGCGCCGGAGCCGCCGACGGATTCGCTGATCACGACGAGGTGCTTCCCGGACGCGGATCCAGCGGTGAAGGCGTCGTCGTCGATGATGGTGACGGTCCAGCCGGCTGCTTCGAGGCGGTCGCGCATCCACGTGTCACGATCTGACAGGGATCCCGGAGCTCCGACCATCGGCACAGCGTTCAGTGTGCCCGAGGCTGTGGTGGCCATGTGGCGATCCGCGCCGTCGTAGTAGTGACGTTCACCGCCGAGTGTCTGAGTGTTGCCGTGCGCGTCGTAGGTGAACCCGGCCGCATACGGGTTGGTCTCCCCGGCCGGGGTGATGAATCGCACTGGGTTTGATGGAGGCTCGGGCTATTGGGTTTCGACCAGCTCGCTGGTGGCGAGCTGAGCGTAGTGAGCTTCTTCGAACTCGACCGGTGGCATGTCACCGAGCGCGCTGTGGAGGCGTTCGGTGTTGAACCAGTGGACCCAGCCGAGCGTGGCGAGCTCGACGTCATCGATTGTGCGCCAGGGCCGTTGCCGGTGGATCAGCTCGGTCTTGTAGAGACCGTTGATCGTCTCGGCCAGCGCGTTGTCGTAGGAGTCCGCGACAGTGCCGATCGACGGTCGGGCGCCGATCTCGTCGATGCGTTCGGTGTAGCGCACAGACGTGTATTGCCTGCCGGCATCGCTGTGACAGATGAGGCCTTCGAGGCGGCCGCCGCCTCGGGTCCAGCGGGCCATCTCGAGTGAGTCGAGGACCATGTCGGTGCGCATGTGCGACGCGACGCGCCAGCCGACGATCATCCTCGAGTAGACGTCGGTGATGAAGCTGACGAACGCGACGCCGGACCATGTCGGCACATAGGTCAGATCGGTGACCCACAACTCGTTCGGTGCGTTCGCGGTGAACTTGCGGTCGACCAGGTCCGGCGATCTCGGCGCCCGATCATCGGGGCGGGTGGTGCGGACCTTGTGCCCGCCACGCCGCACGCCTTCGATGCCGAGCTCCCGCATCAGCCGGGCGACCTGGTCACGGCCGATGTCGTAACCGGCACGCCGGGCGGCCTTCCAAATCTTGCGGGACCCGTAGACCTCGTAGTTCGCCTCGAACAACGTGACGATCACGACCTTCAACACGGTGTCTCGGATCGCCCGCTCGGACAGCGGCCGGGACTTCGCCGCGTAGTAGGTGGACGGGGCGAACTGCAGCTGCGTGCAGATCTGCTCGATCCCGTGTTCACCCTTGTGGCGATCGATGAACTCGACCATCAACGCTGTGGGCGGTCGAGCTCCGCCGCGAAGAAAGCCGACGCGGACTTGAGGATCGCGTTCGCGCGGCGCAGCTCACGGTTCTCCTGCTCGAGCGCCTTGACCCGCTCCGCCTCCGCAGTGCTCACACCCGGGGTATGGCCGTCGTCGATGTCGGACTGGCGCACCCACTTCCGCACCGTCTCGACGCCGTAGCCGAGCTGATCCGCGACACGCTTCACCGTCCCGTGATCGGTGCCCAACTCGGCGCGGAGCTGACGGACCAGACGCACCGCCCGTTCCTTCTCCTCGGCGCTGTACCGACGCGTCGTCGGCTTCCCCGATGTTCGTTCTGCTGGCATGACTCCATCCTCGTTTCCAAGGTCAGGAGCCTCCAAGCAACCCAGTGCGATTCAGTGATGACCTTCTGGATACGATCCGCGAAGTCGTAGCAGTACTTCGTCGTCGCGGCAGCGCCCCCGTTGATCGCCAGCGTCGAGGTCGCCCGGTTCGAGTTGCGCCCGGCGTTCGTCGCGTTGCCCCAGCTGCCGCCTGCGCATTCGGTGGGTGTGGTGCCGAAGTTGTAGGTGCCGTGGTACTGGGTCGAGGTCGAGGGGTCGGTCTCCCACCAGTCGGTGAGGCGCCCGGCGCCGTCGTAGGTGTAGTTCGCACCGGCGGGGTTGGCGTCGATGCCGTCGACGGTCCGGTCGATCACTCGACCTGGCAGGTCTCGGGTGACCGCGTCGGAGCTCAGCACGGTCGCGCCCTTGGTGTGCGTGACAGACCCGGCAAGCCAAACGCAAGGCCCGACGGCGACCCTCCAGAGCGAAACCACCACCCGAGAACCCCTTCGCCAACCTCGGAGCACCCCGGAGCTGAACCTCACGGGCGCTTCGACGCGTTACCGAACACGAACCTTCCGCCGAACGGTCCCCCCCGAGGGCCGTTCGTCGCGTCCCCGGGCCGTCGCGACCGCTCTCCCGCACCCGTTCCGGGAACGAACAAGCCCCCACAGCGAACTGCGGGGGCTTTCGTGTTCGATACGGGACCACTTTCGTGTTCCCCTCTTGGTGGCGGGGGCAGGATTTGAACCTGCGACCTTCGGGTTATGAGCCCGACGAGCTACCGAACTGCTCCACCCCGCGGCGTGGCGACCACCGTACCCGCAGGGGACCCTCGGTTCAATTCGGTACCGGTGCGGCAACGGTCACGAACGCCGCCGTCAGCGGCCGACCATGACCTCGACCGGCACGGGCGCGGTGCCGAGCGTGCGGCCCAGCAGCCGACCCTCGCGGATGCCGTGCAGCATCGTCCGGGGCGCGAGCGCGTCACCGATCAGGTGCACGTTCCAACCCTCGACCCGCAGCCTCGAGCCCAGGTCGTCGACCGCCACGCCGGCCACCGCGGCGACCACCGCGTCAGCCTCGATCTCCAGGTCGTCGCCACTGAAGACGTCGAGCGCGCGCACCGCGCCGCCGGCGATGCCGACGACCTTGGTCGAGGTGCGGAACCGCACCCCTTTCGTCCCGAGTCGACGCAACGTCGACAACTGCGAGGACTGGTCCAGGTTCGCCGCAGGCGTCATCGACGCGCTCACCACGCTCACCTGGCGCCCTGCGTCGATCAGCCGCTCAGCGGGTGCGTACGCCGGGAAGTGGCCGACGCCGTCGACCACCACGACATGCCCCTCGGGCAGGCGGTCCTCACCCAGGTCCATCACCTCGATCGGTGCGAGCACCCGCAGCGACCCGTCGGTCTCGATCGGCGCGGCGGACGGCCGCGAACCGGTCGCGATCACGACGTCATCGGGATCCAGATCGGAGATCACCGACGGCGTCGCCGTCACGCCGGTGCGCACCTCGACACCGAGCCGATCGAGCTCGCGGATCTGGAACTCGACGATCTCGGCGAGCTCCTTCCTGGTCGGGATCGACGCGGCCGACGGGATCTGCCCACCGAGTCGGTCGCCGCGCTCCAGCAACACCACCTCGTGGCCGAACTCCGCCGCGGCGACCGCTGCCTCGAGCCCCGCCGGCCCACCGCCCACGACGACCACACGCCGCCGACTCCGACGAGACGCCGTGCCGATCCCGAGCGTGCGCTCCAGACCGACCGCCGGGTTCACCGTGCACGAGATCGGATGGTTGCCGTACAGG
>JAEWED010000132.1 GCA_023389745.1 Actinomycetes bacterium | reverse complement strand
GGGATGCCCATCATCTCGCAGATGATCTGCAGCGGCAGCTGGGCGGCGACGTCGTGCACGAAGTCGCAGCTGCCGCGCTCGGCGACGTCGCGCACGATCTCGCGGGCCTTGACGTGCACGTCGCGCTCGATCGCCGCGACGCGCCGCGGGGTGAACGCACGGTTCACGATGCGGCGCAGCCGGGTGTGGCGCGGGTCGTCCATGTTGATCATCGAGCCCATGAACTCGGAGATCTCGACGGGCAGGTCCGGGATGTTCGTGCCGTTGCCCGAGCAGAACAGGTCCGGGTGGCGAGAGACGTGCATCACGTCCGCATAGCGGGTCAGCAGCCAGTAGCCGGGCCCGGTGGGCATGTCGGGGATCTCGGGCTCGGCCAGGAACACCACGGGCGCCTCGTCGCGCAGCGTCGTGAAGACGTCCGCCCGGGCCTCGGCGCCGTTGGCCCAGAGCAGCTCGTCGTTCAGCAGCTGAGGGTCGACCGACAGGTTCGACTCGGTGGTGGTCATGTTCGTCCCCCCGGACAGATCCGTCCGGACCCCCCGGCGGACATCCCTAAACTATCGATCTCCCCGGGCGCCGAGGTGGCCCGAACCGTGACTTCCTGCGATCGAGGACCCGTACACGAGTGACCCCCACTGCTACCGGATCGCTGCGTCCGACCCGCATCCGCCTGCGCCCCTGGCAGTCAGAGGCGCTCGACCGCTTCGTGACCAAGGACGGCACCGACTTCCTCGCGGTGGCGACCCCGGGCGCGGGCAAGACGACCTTCGCGCTCACCGCGGCGGTGCAGGACCTGGCCGAACACCCCGGTCGACGCCTCGTCGTGGTGGCCCCGACCCAGCACCTGAAGCACCAGTGGGCCGACGCCGCGCTGAACTTCGGGCTGCACCTCGACCCGGAGTGGTCGGCCCGTGACGGGGCCCTGCCGGCCGACATGCACGGCATCGTGACGACCTACCAGCAGGTCGCGACCGCCGCGCCGGCACTCGCCCCGCTGGCGCGGGGCTCGTTCGTGATCTTCGACGAGATCCACCACGCCGCGGACGACCGCTCGTGGGGCACGTCGGTGCTGCACGCCTTCGGCGCGGCCGCGCAGCGCCTCAGCCTGTCGGGCACGCCGTTCCGCTCCGACACCTCGGCGATCCCGTTCGTCGACTACCACCTCGACGAGGCCCGGGCCGACTACGAGTACGGCTACGGCGAGGCGCTGGCCGACGGCGGCGTCGTGCGTCCGGTGTACTTCCCGCGCATCAACGGCTTCATGGAGTGGATCGCGCCCGACGGCGAGGTCGTCGCCGCAACGTTCGAGGACGAGCTGCCCCGTGAGCTGGCCAACCAGCGGCTGCGCACGGCGCTGTCGCTCGAGGGGGAGTGGCTGCCGACGGTGCTCGACCAGGCCCACGAGCGCCTCGTCGAGCTGCGCAAGGTGCATCCGGCGGCGGGCGGGCTGGTCATCGCGATGGACCAGGCCCACGCGCAGGCGATCGCCGAGCTGTTGCGGAGCCGGCACCGTGTCGAGGCGGTCGTGGCGGTGTCCGACGACCCTGACGCCTCGGCGAAGATCGCCCGCTTCGCGGCGGGGGAGCAGCCGTGGATCATCGCGGTGCGCATGGTGTCCGAGGGCGTCGACATCCCGCGGCTGCGCATCGCGGTGTTCGCCACGACCACGACCACCGAGCTCTTCTTCCGCCAGGCCGTCGGTCGCGTCGTGCGCTGGACCCGCGGGGTGCCCCGACAGAAGGCGTACTTCTTCCTGCCCGACGACGCCCGCCTGCGCCACTTCGCGACGCACCTGTCCGAGCAGCGCCGCCACAGCCTGCGCAAGAAGGCCGACGCGGATGAGGGCCTGGTGCAGCCCGAGGGCGAACCGGAGCTCGACGCGATCGACGACCCCGAGGAGCAGATGAGCCTGTTCGCGGTCATCGGCTCGGTGTCGCTCGGGGAGTCGGGGCGCAGCGGTCCCGACGAGGACGTCGACGAGGGTGTCTTCGGTGAGGACCCCGACGGTGATCTGCACGACCTGCGCGACGCCCCGGGTGTCGACCTGATCCTGCTGCCGCCGCCCTTGCCGGGTGGTGGCATGCCACGTGGCCTGGCCGGCGACGACGGCACCCACTCCGGTGGCGACACCGTCAACCTGCGTCAGCGCAAGGTGGCGCTGCGCGACTCGAACGCGGATCTGGCACGTGACCTGGTGCGTGTGACGGGGTGGAGCCACCCGCAGGTCAACGCCGAGCTCAACCGGCTCGCCGGGATCCGAAAGATCTCCGAGGCCACGCTCGAGCAGCTCGAGCGTCGCTTGGTCGTCGGCCGCAAGTGGCTCAAGTCCGCCTGAGGCGTCCGCCCCTGAAATGACACCTGTTTTCGAAGTGATCACTTCGAAAGCAGCTGTCATTTCTAGGGTTGAAACCGGTCCCGCGGGCGTGGGTCGGCGACCTGGGGGCCGGTGGTTGCTGAGAGAACGATCAGGGGCGCAGACCGTGAGCCGCCGGCGCGAGGTGGCCCCCACTTAGGTTGAGGGGTCGTTCTCGGGGGAAGGGGTCCCATCAATGTCGATGGGTGCTGCGGTGAAGAGCGCGGGCGTGTCCGCGCAGGTCGACCACTCCGACGGTGCGGGGTCACCCGTCGCCGGGCGTGGGCCGATGTGGTCCCGGCGGGCGTGGCGGTGGCTCGTCGCCCTCGCGCTGATGGGACTGATGCTGCGACTCGGTTGGCTCCTGGTGGCACAGCCCGCAGCGGTGTCGGACGCGCTGGGCTACAAGAGCCTGGCGAACCGATGGGTGACCGAGGGGCTCTACGAGCGCTTCGGTGAACCGACCGCCTGGCGCAGCCCCGGCTACATCGGGTTCCTCGGACTCGGGATCGTCGTGTCGA
The DNA here is from genome assembly GCA_023389745.1 of Actinomycetes bacterium. Classification (GTDB taxonomy): domain Bacteria; phylum Actinomycetota; class Acidimicrobiia; order Acidimicrobiales; family Microtrichaceae; genus JAFAFN01. Next base: position 1,157 of record JAEWED010000132.1, on the reverse strand, counting down.
GCTCGGAGCTCTGGCTGAGCTTCCTGAACGTGCTCGTCGCGGCGACCGTCGTGCCCCTGACCGCCGTGCTCGCGCGGCGGCTGGGACTGTCGTCGCGCACGGCGCTGATCGCCGGGGGCCTCGCGGCGGTGATGCCGCCGATGGTGCTCTGGGCGCCGGTGCTCGGCCCCGAGAACCTGCAGACACCGTTGCTGCTCGGCGGTCTCGCACTGGCCGCCGATCCGAGCCGTTCGCGTCGCAGCGCGATCTTGTGCGGCCTGGTGTTCGGCCTCGCCGTGCTCGTGCGGCCCGAGAGCCTGGTCTACCTGCCGGTCGTGGCGCTCGCCGCGCTGCCCGCACCGTTCGCGGTCGTCGTGCGACGGACCGCCGTGGTCGGCCTGGTCGCCGCTGCGGTGTGCGTGCCGTGGGTGGTGCGCAACCAGCTGCAGGTCGGACCGGTCGGACTGTCCTCGGTCGGTGGCGTCAACTTCTACCTGGCCCATCGCGACGACGGCTACGGCTTCGCCCACTACGACACGACCGACCTGGCCGGACTCGACGAGGTCGAGATGAGCCGGCGCGGCTACGAGCTCGGCACGGCCTCGCTGCGCGAGCAGCCGAGCCGGCTGCTCGACGACATCGTCACCGGTACCCAGGAGCTGTACGGCCCGCCCCGCTACGCGCCGTACTTCAGCAGCAGGGACTTCGCCGAAAAGGGGCCGTACCCGCTCGGCGTGCGCGCCGGCACGATCACCGCGGTCCGGACCTACAACCTGCTCGGTTGGTACTCGATCGCTGCGCTCGCCGTGGTCGGCTGGGCGGCGCTCGTCGTGCGACGCCACCGCGCCGCGGCCGTGCTCACGGCGATGGTCGCCGCCAACTGGCTCTGCTTCACCGTGATCTTCTGGGCACTCGCCCGCTACCGGTTCCCGATCGAACCAATGCTGTGCATCGCCGCGGCCGTCACCCTCAGCGCCGTCTCGCGTCTCGGGACCCCTCGGGACGCCTCGCAGGGGCACTTCCGACTCGGATTCGGTGCCACCGCACCGAATCCGAGTCGGAATTGAGCGTCACAGGGGCTCCCACGGTCGCTGTCACAGGGGCTCCCAGGGTCGCTGTCACAGGGGCTCCCACGGTCGCTCTGGCCACGGATGCTTCGGGTAGCGGCCCCGCATCTC